>JAWOIT010000008.1:0-44878 GCA_046484535.1 Pseudomonadota bacterium
GAGGTGGCTGCCTCTCAATATTCGATTTTGTTTTCCAATTGCCGCCACTGCTCGAAGGCTGACAAGGCCTCCTCATGCAACGCCTGGTGCATAGGGATGCTCCGTTCGGACGGGGGCATTTCCATCTCGCGCCAAATGAAGACATCATCAAACCCTGCGCTTGCTGCATCGCTAGCATTGGCGGCGTAGTAAACCGCATCCAACCGCGCCCAATAGGCGGCGGCCAGGCACATCGGGCAGGGCTCACAGTTGACGTAAAGCGCACAGCCTTGCAGGGAAAAGTCCTTCACCGTGGCGCAGGCCTGGCGTATCGCCTGCACCTCGGCATGCGCCGTGGGATCGTTGTTGAGGGTCACACGGTTGTTACCGCGCCCGAGGATCTTCTTCCCTCTCACCACTACCGCGCCGAACGGCCCGCCGCCATTGGCAACCGACTCTTCGGCCAGGCGGATCGCCTCGCGCAAAAAGCGTTCATGCATCGTTATTATCTCCGTGCGTTTTATCTCACTATAGTGGGGCAGTGGGTGGGGGTAAAGGGCGTTAGGGCGTTAGGGCGTTAGGGCGTGAGGGCGTGAGGGCGTGAGGGCGTGAGGGCGTGAGGGCGTGAGGGCGTGAGGGCGTGAGGGCGTGAGGGCGTGAGGGCGTTTGTCGGATTACGCTGCGCTAATCCGACCTACAGTATGTCAACGTTCTATCTGTGGGAGCGGTCCTCCGGGCCGCGATTCTCATTAAAAATCAATCGCGACCGGGACGGTCACTCCCACAAAATATGCGAATTCAGCAACTCACTTCCTTGCACTGTAGGAGCGGCATCTTGCCGCGATTGTGGTGATGAGCCTCCTTTCTGTCGCGGCAGGATACCGTTCCTACAATTCTCTGGAGGGGCAGCGCCTGACCAACGGACAGCCCTTGCACAGGGGCCGCTTGCGGCAGTAGTCCTTGGCGTGGGCGACGATAAGGGCGTGGAATTCGTTGTAGAGGGCGACCTGTTTTTCGCTGCGACCGAAGTGGTCTTCGACCATGCTGCGCAGGGTCTCATACGCTTCATCCCCCTGGATAAGGCCGAGACGGCTGAACAGACGGCGGGTGTAGGCGTCGATGACGAAGACGGGGTGATGGAAGGCGTAGAGCACCATATCATCGGCGGTCTCGGGTCCGACGCCGTTGACCGACAACAGGGCATGGCGTAGCTGCTCGGTCGGCAGGGTTTTCAGCTGCGCCGCCCTACCCGGCTCCAGGTACCAGCGGCAGAAATTCTGCAGGCGGGTGGCCTTGATGTTGAAATAGCCGGAGGGACGGATCCATTCGGCCAATTGCTCATGGGGAGCGTCGGCGATGGCCCTGGCGCTGAGGGCATGGTGGGTCTTGAGGTTGGCGATCGCCTTCTCCACATTGGTCCAGGCGGTGTTCTGGGTGAGGATGGCGCCGACCATCACCTCGAAAGGGGTCTCGGCCGGCCACCAGGATTGCGGACCGTAATGGCTATCGAGCCGCTCAAACAGCCACTGCAGCGTTGCCGCCATAACGCCTATTTCCTGCGTCGGGGATTATGCGCCTTACGGCTCTGGTGGGTACCGTGGCGGGTCTTCCGCGCACCGGGCTTTTTGTCGGCATAGTGGGGGTTACGCTTGGGCAGTCTCTCCAGCCCGGCACTCTGGCGCAACAGGGAGACCTTGTCATCCGACAGCTCCTCCCAGCGACCGGGACGCAGCCAGCGGGGCAAAACGATAGGCCCGTAGCGCACCCGCATGAGGCGGCTGACGGTGACCCCCTGCGACTCCCACAGGCGGCGCACCTCGCGATTGCGTCCTTCCTCGAGGGTGACATGGAACCAGTGGTTGGCCCCCTCGCCGCCGGCATCGACGATGGAGGTGAAACGCGCCTCGCCGTCCTCCAGTTCGACACCGCTGGTGAGGGTTTTGATGATCTCAGGATCGACCTCACCGAGTACACGAACCGCGTATTCCCGCTCGATCGTATAGGAGGGATGCATCAGCCGGTTGGCCAGCTCCCCGTCGGTGGTGAAGAGCAGCAGGCCGGAGGTGTTGATATCGAGCCGGCCGACGACGATCCAGCGGCCGTTGACGATCCGCGGCAGTTTGTCGAAGACGGTAGCCCTGCCCTCCTCGTCACTGCGGCTGGTCACCTCGCCGACCGGCTTGTGGTACATCAGCACCCGTGTGCGATTGCTCTGCAACCGGGTTCGGCTCACCACCTTGCCGTCGATGCGGATCACATCGCCGTCGCTGACCCGCTCGCCGAGCGAGCAGATCTTGCCGTTGACCGAGATCCGGCCGCTGCTGATCCAGCCCTCGATCTCGCGCCGTGAACCGTAGCCGGCACGGGCCAGCACCTTCTGCAGTTTTTCGCTCATTTAATTACCATCAAATTTTTCACCGCAAAGACGCAAAGTGCGCAAAGTGAATGAATAGGTAGTGGTCTACAGCATCATCAAACCATCAATAGCAGTCAGCAAACTAAAGCTTGTTGTTACTGCCATTTCACAGGGGTTGTTTACCTCCCCCACCTTCGCGCACTTTGCGTCTTTGCGGTGAGTTCAGTACTCAAACGGCTCGAAGTCGGCAGTGACGGCAGCCGCCACGGTGTGGGGGTCTTCCGGGTTGACCGGCTCCGCTCCGCCCTCGCCGGGGAGACGCAGGTCCAGCTCGGCGTTGATTTTATCGATATCGCGCAGCTCCTGGAGGGTCGGCAACTCATCCAGGCTCTTGAGATTGAAGTAGTCGAGAAACTCTTTGGTGGTGGCGTACATGGCCGGTTTTCCCGGAACATCCCGGTGACCGACGATGCGCACCCAGCCGCGCTCCTGCAGCGTCTTCATAATGTTGGAGCTGACCGCCACCCCGCGGATGTCCTCGATCTCGGCCCGGGTGATCGGCTGACGGTAGGCCACCAGCGCCAGGGTCTCGAGCAGCGCGCGTGAGTAACGCGGGGCACGCTCCTCCCAGAGTCGGGAGACCCAGCGGGAGAGCTCGCTTTTGGCCTGATAACGAAAACCACTGCTGACCTCGCGCAGTTCGATACCGCGCCCCTCGCACTCCTGCTGCAGGGTCTCGATGATCTCCTGCAGCGCCTTTTTCTCCGGCCGCTCCTCCTCTTCGAACAGGCGCAGAAGACGCTCCACGCTAAGTGGTTCAGCTGCGGCGAACAGGGCCGACTCGACAATGTTTTTCAGCTTTTGTGTGTCCAGATTCGACATATGAGGTGAACTCTTAATCCTTATTCCTGACTTCCCACAGCCTTGACGTGGATCGCACCGAACGGCTCGGTCTGTATCAACTCAATCAGCGACTGTTTGATCAACTCCAGCACCGCCATCAGGCTTACCACCACACCGCGACGCCCCTCTTCAATGGTAAACAGCGTGGTGAATTCAATGAAACTGTCCGGGGTGATGCGCTCGAGGATCTGCGACATCCGCTCGCGGATGGAGAGCGGCTCACGGGAGACCTGGTGGTGGGCGAACATTTCTGCCCGCTGCACCACATCGGTCATCGCCAGCAGGATGTCACGCAGCTCCACCTGCGGTTGCGGTCGTTCGCTCTTTCTGTCCGGCGTAACCACACTGGCGACGAAGGTATCGCGCCCCTCGCGCGGCAGCTCATCGATATCCTCGGCGGCCTGCTTGTAACGTTCATACTCTTGCAGCCGGCGGATCAATTCAGCGCGCGGGTCGGTCTCATCCCCGTCCTCTTCCACCGGCCGCGGCAGCAGCATGCGCGATTTGATCTCGGCCAGCATCGCCGCCATGACCAGGTACTCGCCGGCCAACTCCAGCTGCAGCTCCTTCATGATCTCCACGTACTGCATGTACTGTTTGGTGATCTCGGCAATGGGGATATTGAGAATATCCAGGTTCTGCCGTTTTATAAGATAGAGCAGCAGGTCCAGGGGGCCTTCAAACGCCTCCAGGAACACCTCCAGCGCCTGCGGCGGGATATAGAGGTCCTTGGGCAGCTCGGTGATCGGCGAGCCCTGCACAATGGCAAAGGGCATCTCCTCCTGCTGCGGATTGGTGCTCTGTTCGATAGTCTCTTGCATCGGATTCCTTCGCTTAGGGTCCGGTTCAGCTGTAGGACAGCCCCATCACCGTGCGGACTTCCTTGAGGGTCTCACGGGCCACATCCCGGGCCTCTTCGTTACCCTCGGTAATGATATTGCGCACCAGCTGCGGCTGGTCGATAAACTCCTGCGCCCGCTCACGGATGGGGGCCAGTTCCGCCTTGATCGCCTCAATCACCGGCTTCTTGCAGTCGAGACATCCGATGCCGGCGCTGCGACACCCCTCCTGCACCCACTCGCGGGTATCCTCATTGCTGTAGACCTCGTGCAGCTGCCAGACCGGGCATTTGTCCGGATCGCCCGGATCGGTGCGGCGCACCCGCGCCGGGTCGGTGGGCATGGTGCGCAGCTTCTTCTCCACCTCTTCGGGCTCCTCGCGCAAGAAGATGGTGTTGCCATAGGACTTGGACATCTTCTGCCCGTCCAGCCCCGGCATCTTCGCCGCGGGGGTCAGCAACGCCTGGGGTTCGGGCAGGATGATCTTGCCGCCGCCCTCGAGGAAGCCGAACAGGCGCTCCCGATCGCCCAGGGTGATGTTCTGCTGGCTCTCCAGCAGGGCGCGGGCCGTCTCCAGCGCCTCGTGATCGCCCTGCTCCTGATAGGCCTTGCGCAGGTTGTTGTAGAGCTTGGCGTTCTTTTTGCCCATCTTTTTCACCGCCGCCTCGGCCTTCTCCTCGAAGTCCGGTTCACGGCCATAGAGGTGGTTGAAGCGGCGCGCCACCTCGCGGGTCAGTTCCACATGCACCACCTGGTCCTCCCCCACCGGCACCTGGGTGGCGCGGTAGATCAGGATATCGGCGCTTTGCAGCAACGGATAACCGAAGAAGCCGTAGGTGGCCAGGTCCTTCTCCTTGAGCTTCTCCTGCTGGTCCTTGTAGGTCGGCACCCGCTCGAGCCAGCCCAGCGGGGTGATCATGGAGAGCAGCAGGTGCAGCTCGGCGTGCTCCGGTACCTGGGACTGGATAAACAGTTTGGCCGAACCCGGATTGATCCCGGCGGCGAGCCAATCGATCACCATCTCCCAGACACTGTCGCCGATGACACTGGTGTTCTCGTATTCGGTGGTCAGTGCATGCCAGTCGGCAACAAAGAAGAAGCAGTCATACTCGTGCTGCAGTTTGACCCAGTTCTTCAGCACACCGTGGTAATGACCCAGGTGCAGTTTGCCGGTAGATCGCATACCGGATAGAACGCGTTGATTCTGTGCTGCCAAGTTCAATCTCTTTTCCTACTATTTATTGAAATAACAAAATCTTCACAGGGCCTGTTCGATTACAAGCCCACAATGGTCGTGACCGTGTTCCAGACCAGATTGATTATCGGGTACAGAATCGCCCCCAGAATACCGGTAACCAGAAGGAGCAGTAATATTGGAAAGCCGAAGCTTTCCAAACGGTCATAGTTCCATGCCAATCGCGGAGGCAATAACGAAGAAACCACCCGACTTCCATCCAGCGGAGGTAAAGGGAGGATATTCAATGCCAGCAATATGGCATTAATCAGGATGCCTGCCTGGCCGGCATTTATCAGAAACTCACCAACACCCTGACTTGTATGAAGTACAGTAGCTCCCAATTGAATCATCAATGCCCAGAATATCGCCATCAGAAGATTTGACGCTGGACCCGCGATGGCGACATATGCCATATCGCGTCTTGGATTCCGCAGATTTTCCGCAGTAATCGGCACCGGCTTGGCCCAGCCGATCAAAAAGGGCGCTCCTCCCATCAAGGTGCTCATGGTCAGCAAGCCGATCGGCACCAGGATGGTGCCGACCGGATCGATATGCGGGATCGGGTTCAGTGTCAGCCGCCCCAGCATCTTTGCCGTGGGGTCACCGAGGCGAAGCGCCATCCACCCGTGCGCGGTCTCGTGCACGGTGATCGCAAATAGCACCGGAATCGCCCAAACCGCAATGCGTTGGATGAGATTCAATTCTTCCATTTCGGGATTATACCTGCATTGGGCCGCGAACTTATACCTCGAAGGGCGCGGGGTCCCCCAGACCGCGGCGCACCACTTCCGGGGTATCGCCGGTCAAATCCACCACCGTGGTGGGCTCGAAGCTGCCGTAGCCCCCATCGATGATCAGATCCACCGCATGCTCCAGGCTCTGGCGGATCTCATAGGGGTCGCACTCGGGGTTGCTCTCACCGGGCAGGATCAGGGTGGTGCTCATCAGCGGCTCCCCCAAGGCATCCAGCAGGTCATGAACAATCTGGTTGTCCGGCACCCGGATGCCGATGGTCTTGCGCTTGCTCTGGATGCGGCGCGGCACCTCTCGGGTGGCGTCCAGAATAAAGGTGTAGGCCCCGGGGGTCACCGCCTTTAGGAGGCGATAGATGGTATTGTCGACCCTGGCGTAGGCGCTTATTTCGGACAGGTCGCGGCATACCAAAGTGAAATTGTGCCGTTCGTTAAGGCGTCGGATGGCGCGAATGCGATCCAGCGCCTGTTTATCCTCGATATGGCAGCCCAGGGCATAGCCCGAGTCGGTGGGGTAAACGATGACCGCGCCTTCGCGAACCAGTTGCACCGCCTGGTCGATCAGACGCTTTTGCGGATTCTCAGGATGTATTTGAAAGAACTGACTCATGGAATATAACAAAGATTATTTTTTGGGTTAAACAGTCGCGGTAACGGCGGGGGAGCCTGTCTCAGTAGGCCAGTCCGTCCAGATAGGTGTACACCCATCAGGCAGTGGCTGGAGCCTGCCAAGCTCCACCCGGGGGTTCTCCGGACCGTGAAAGTCAGACCCGGCGGAGGCCTTGAGGTCGAATTTTCGGGCCAGCTGGGCCATGCTGAAATTATCCCCCCGGCTGTGGCTGCCGGAGACCACCTCCAGGCCCTCACCGCCAAGTTCGACGAACTCCCCAATCAGCTTACGCCGTTTGCTCGCGGTCATATTATAACGGGCGGGATGGGCGATGACCGCCTGACCACCGGCCGTGTGGATCCACCCCAGTGCCTCTTCCAGCGTCGCCCACTCCCCGGAGACATGGCCGGGCTTGTTGGGCTTGAGAAAGTGCTTGAACACATCTCTGACGCTGGCCGCATGCCCCTCCTCGGCCAGAAACCGGGCAAAATGGGTACGGCTGATGATGCGCCCCTGCGCCTTTTGACCGGCCGCCTCATAGGCGCCCTGAATACCGTGCCTGGCCAGCCGGCGGCCCATCTCCTCGGCCCGCCAGTTGCGAAACTCGCGCAAACGAGCCAACCCTTCTTGCAGGGGGGAACTTGCCGGGTCGATATGCAGTCCTACCACATGGACGGTCTGTCGGGCCCAGGTGACCGAAACCTCGACACCGGGAACCAGTTCAATTCCCGCTGCCTCCGCGGCCTGTCGGGCCTCGGCGATACCGCCGGTCTCATCATGGTCGGTCAGGGCGAGCACATCCACCCCCGACTCTGCGGCGCGTTCGACCAGCATAGTGGGAGTCAGGGTGCCGTCGGAGGCAAGGGAGTGGCTGTGTAGATCATACTGTATGCTCATGGCCCGCCCATTGTAGCTGATTTAACCAAAGGCTGCGCTGCCCATATTAATGGGGATGTGATAGATTGGGCGCCACCAAAGTTTAGGACACCGAGACAACAAGACGCTGAAAATCCATGAAATTCCTGTTCGATCTACTCCCTGTCATTCTGTTTTTCATCGCCTACAAGCTGTATGGCATCTACCCGGCCATCGTGGTCATCATGGTCGCCACCGGTATTCAGGTCGGGCTGACCTGGCTCAAACAGCGCAAGGTGGAGAAGATGCACCTCATCACCCTGGCGCTGGTGGTGGTTCTTGGCGGCGCCACACTGGTGCTGCAGGACAAGGCCTTCTTTATGTGGAAGCCCACGGCGGTCAACTGGCTGTTCGCACTGGCCTTCCTCGGCAGCCATTTTATCGGCAGTCGCAAGACATTGGTCGAGCGCATGATGTCCCATGCCATCGAGGTGCCGCCGGTGGTCTGGCTGCGCCTGAATATCAGCTGGGTGCTCTTTTTCGTACTGATGGGCATCGCCAACCTCTATGTGGCGAACTTCTTTTTCGAGGCCAATGCAGCGTTGATTGCTGCGGCGGGCGGCGAGGTGGACCTTGAGACCTGCGCCGGCGAAATGACCGGTCAGTTGCTGCAACTGTGCCAACAGGCAAAGCTCACCGAAGACAACTGGGTCGACTTCAAGCTCTACGGCATGATGGGACTGACCTTCGCCTTCGTTATCGCCCAGGCCTTCTATTTGGGCCGCCACATGCCGCAGGAAAGCACCAAGCCCGAATAAGATTTAAGCGGAGTTGAACATGTTTTACGCCATCATCAGTGAGGATACCGAGAACAGTCTGGAAAAGCGCCTGGAGGCGCGCCCGCGCCACCTTGAGCGGCTGCACCAACTGAAAGAACAGGGGCGTCTGCTGTTGGCCGGACCCCACCCGGCCATCGACAGTGAAGACCCCGGCGTCGCCGGGTTCAGCGGCAGCCTGGTGGTTGCACAGTTCCCTTCGCTGGATGAGGCGACCGCCTGGGCGGATGCCGACCCTTACGTCGATGCCGGGGTGTATGCCCGGGTCACTGTCAAACCTTTCAAGAAGGTACTACCATGAATGAGAGAGAACAGATGATTCGCCAGCGGCTGGAGGAGGCCTTCTCTCCGGGCACCCTGGAGATTATCGACGAAAGCCACAAACATGCCGGCCATGCCGGCGCACGCGGCGGGGGCCACTATATCGTCCACATCGTGAGCGACGCCTTTGCCGGCAAACCCACCATTCAACGTCATCGCATGGTTTATGATGCCATGGGAGAGCTGATGAACGCCGAAGTTCACGCCCTCAGCATCAAGGCCGAGACCACAGAAGAAAGTTCTTAGGAAGGAAACGCTTATGTCTGGATTTAGCCGACTCATCACCCCTTTTGCCACTGCCGCACTTATCGGCCTGTCAAGCCCTACAATTGCCGCCGATAGCGACGAGGTGCTCGCCACCGTCAACGGTAAAGAGATCACCCAGAACGACTACAAACTCTTTCTGCAGGAAAACCGGCAGCAGGGCGCGCTTGGCGAACAACAGGTGATCGACGAGCTGATTTCCCGTGAGCTGGTCTATCAGGATGCCCTGGCGCAGGGACTGGACGAGAGTGAGGATGTTCAGAAACAGATTGAGCGAATGCGCGCTAACATCATCCTCAGTGCCGCGCTGGCAAAAGCCATGCAAAAGAATCCTGTCAGTGATAAAGAGTTAAAGTCGCTTTACGACAAACAAGTTGAAAAATTCAATGTCACCGAATATAAGGCCCGGCATATCCTGCTTGAAAACAAGGAGGATGCCGAGAAGGTTATCACCGAACTGGACATGGGGGCGGACTTTGCCGAATTGGCCAAAAAGCACTCCACCGGTCCCAGTAGCAAACAAGGCGGTGATCTTGGCTGGTTTGCACCACAACAGATGGTGCCCGAGTTCAGCAAAGAAGTCGCCGCAATGGAACAAGGCAAATATACCAAGCAACCGGTGGAAACCCAGTTCGGTTGGCATGTAATCAAACTTGAAGACACACGCAGCGCCGAACCACCCGCCTTCGACGCTGTAAAGCAGCAACTCACGAAACAGGTTCAGCAACAGCACCTGAACGACTACCTCAAATCGCTGCGCAGCAAAGCTGATATCAACGTCAAATAATCGGCAGCTCTCGTACCGCTAAAAAAGCCGGCATACTGCATGCCGGCTTTTTTATGGGGCGATGGGAGCCAAAGGCGATAATAGCGGCTTTGTGGATGTAGGAGCGGCATCTTGCCGCGACAGCACCGGGCACTTGGCGTGAATCGCGGCAGGATGCCGCTCCTACAGATTACGTGAAACCCTTAACTGCTCAGGCTTTATGAGCGAGCAAAGGTCGCTGGTTGAGATGACCCTTAAATCTTGCCGATCAGGTTAATGAAGTAACCCTCACTGTCGTAATCGAGATCGGTAAGGTCATCCGAGAAGTCGGTAAAGTTGTAACCCAGCCCCAGCTTCACGTTTTTCCCGATGTGACGATAGAGCCCCACCAGCGAACCGCTTCGGCGATCCTCGGCCTGAGGCACCTCAAGCATACGCGCCTCCACCAATGCATCCCAACGATGCAGGAAGTGCCAATCCGCCCGCAGAACATAAAGATAGGCATCACTATCAAAAAACTCGGGATCGGTCCGGTCCTGGCTGATTTGGCCTCGCCGATAGGCATACTTGGCACCGACGGTCCAACGTGATGAAAGGTCATACGAGACATCCGCCGACAGAATATGGCTCTTTTGGATGTATTCCGCAGCGGTGTTATTCATCGTCACCTGATCGACCGCAGGTAGATTATAGAAGTAGGTATACTTGAACAAAGTATTCAGGCGATCGTGACTGATCGGACGGAAGGCGTAGCCTAGAACCGCCTCGGTATAATTGCCGTCGTAAAACTCGCCGAGTG
Source organism: Pseudomonadota bacterium (assembly GCA_046484535.1). GTDB lineage: Bacteria > Pseudomonadota > Gammaproteobacteria > Thiohalomonadales > Thiohalomonadaceae > JAPHTQ01. The sequence continues at coordinate 10,518 of JAWOIT010000008.1, forward strand.
TACTCTCACTTTCGGAATGGTTGAACTTACTCAAAAGGCGCCAATCCGGGGTCAGTTGGTACTTCAAGCTGTTCTTGGTCAGCCAGGTGGTTCGCTCTGAAACGCTTGCATCGGCAGGATTTTCATTTTTGTCGACCCGGTACTCAAGCGCGCTGGCCAGAGTTACGCCATCGAAGTTGTATCCCAGCCTGGCACCCAAGGCAGTGCGTTCCGTTTCCGCACTGGTCTGAGGATCCTTGAGCGTACCAAAGTCTGCATTTACCCCGTAGTTCCAACGATCGTTCGGCGCCAGATCCACCCCTGCCGAGTGAGTCAACCCCGTGGGTACGTCGCCGTGAGTGTAACGCTCCTCCATGTAAACACTGGCGCTGTCCGAATAGTGGGTACGAAAGCCTGTGCTCATATTGCCTTTTTGAGCGCGCACACCATTGTCACTGCGCTCATTCTCCAGCGCATAATTCATATACAGACTGGTTCGATCGCTATAGAGATATTCCGCTCCGAGCATTCCGGCTGCACCAATATCACCCTGAGAGACCTCACCATTAAGCTTAAAACGGTCACTGATGCGGTAGCTGCCGCCGGTACCAAGCCGACCGTTTTCATCACGGTTACCGGTTGTGTCCAGCGTATCCTGCACAAAACCGTAGGCGGTCCAGTCTTCTTTAGAATCGTAGGCGGCCTGCAAACGCATATCCGTTCGCTCCCCCTCCTCCTGGGTCGCCGCCACGACTTCTGAATTGTCTTTTCGCTCATCCGCACGAACGCCACTACTGATGGTCCAGTTCCGGTCGAGCTTATAGTCCACATCAAGCTCGGTGGCGGTGGTCTCCAGACCATCCTGCTGCGTCTTCTTGTCCGATTTCGCGCGGAGGCCGATGCGTTCGTTAACAGGGACTGTAAGTGTACCGCCGTACTGTGAAGTATCAGTCAAGGCAATCAGCCCGGGGGCGGAGTAGCCACCCTCAAGCTCCTGGTTATACAGGGTTATCTTGCCCGGCATACCGGCAAAGAGATCGCTAAGTGCGACGCTGCTATCGACGCGATAAGCGGACGCCTTATCCTCATTGCCGATCGATGAATTGTCGCCACCGAAGGTATAACCGCCGTCAATGGAGTAGAAAGTATCGGTACCGGCCCCTTCAGTCTGAGAACTCTCCAGTTTCACCCAGGTGTTGGCGCTTTTCCTTAAAGTAATGTCCGCAGCACTTAGACTGCTCTCATCGTCATCCTCATCATTTCGATTAGCCGTCACGCCAAGCTTCACATAATCACCGAACCAATAATGGGCGCGGCCACCGACGGCCAGTGTGTCAATGTCATCAAATCCCGGTGTGTACTCGTAGCGGGCGACCAGGTAGACCCGATCTCCACTACTCCCGCCGCTATCGACCAGCATATTGTCACCGGCGGTAGCCGACAGGGGCTCAGTCAGCAGAATTCGACCCTGCAGATAATCGACATCATAGTCGAGCCCCGGCGTAAGATTCTTAACTCCGATGACCATGTTGGAGTCCTTGTCGCGGATCTCGATACGCAGACGCTCGGAGCCGCTCAAAATATCCTGATGGCTGAGATAGTAAAGCGAACCGCCGGTGCCGCGGAACTCCTCGCGACTGCCCACGGTACCAGGCTCCGCGGCAAAGGTATCAAACAAATATCGCGCTTCGCCGAACGTTGTGGCATCGGAAGATTGCAGATGTACATTCGCTCCATAAAGAGTACGGTCCACATGCGCCAAGGTATTTCCTGTATACCCTATCTTGAAGTTACCCCACATGCCGTAATTATCCCGCCGCTCAAGCTTGGCATAAAATTTACCCAGTGTAGGCGCATCCTCTTCCACCGTACTGTCATCACCATAACTCGGATAGTAGTAGTCCGGGTCGATGCGGCGGAACATCGCATCCGGGGACTTCTCCATGAAATTGCTGAAGATCTCATCGACAGGCCCTTCACGACTATCGGCGCTGGCGGTCAGTTCCCAGTCCTCGCCGAACTTGCCGTTCACGTAAAAAGCCAAACGGCCGTCAACACTCAGGTCGTTATCGTAATGGGCCTCATCCTGGGTTACCAATACAGCCGGGCCGTTGGTATCATCTTCTGAGGCGGTCACATCGACGATCCCGACATAGAACCAGTCGCTCTTTTCCAGTTCCAAATCGCGCAGGAAAAGCTCACCATTGCCTTGGTCGTCGAGTACCGCCACTTCAACGGTATGCAAGCCGGAAGGCAGCAGCTCCTCAGCCACAAACTCCCCTCCTTTACCGATAGGAACGGAACGACCGGCGAGCCAGACTGTATGCCCTTCGGGTATTTCACTGCCGTAGACTTTTATTGTGCCGCCGTTGAGGGGGATATTTTGCCGAACGAGACGGTTTTCACCATATCCGACCAAGAGTTCACTTTCAGGGTCGGCAGTACTCAAACTCTCTACGTCGAGACTATCGACAAGCCACAGTTTTTGCTCCTGTGTCTCATCAAAGCGCCCCTCTGAATCCGTAACGCGCAGTACATATTTAAGCGTTCTACCAGGGGCCTCGTATTCATCGAAATCAGCCTGCCACTGCGCGTAGCCGTCATCACCGACCGGCACCACTATCAGCGGCTCATCCCTTAACGATTGCTCATCATCAAAGATCCGAACCTCTGCCTTGTCGATAAAGTTACTGTAGTTGGTATAGGCCCTGAATCGAACAAGATTCTCCTGCTCGGCAGTATTTTTGTCGTCCTGATAACGGACAGTTGCAGGCCATGCGGTAACGTTAAGGCGCGGCTTGAAGTCCAGGTTGTCGAACTTGAACTTAATGTCAGCCTGCTCCAGGGCGACGTCCGTACAGCGCTGGACATCCGGAATACTTTTCCCCGGGTCATTGACGGGTTGGCCGTCCACGGTGATACGCATCAGGTTAAGCGCATAGGGGCTCTGTGTTTCGACCTCCCGGGTAATGCGGGTGATATCCATTCCCTCCCTGTCATCGAGCAGTGCAAGCTCGTCGTAGACAACTTGCACCACAACGCGGGATTGTTCCGACTCGACAAAACCGGCGTTGACCACATCATCGCTCTGCACATAACCCCGGCCTTCCACCTCAAACTGTTCGTCGGTCAATTCGACATCATCCCTGATACGCTCCATCACCCTGCGGGCGCGCGCGGTGGACAGGCCGATATCATCGCCGTAGACAGCAGCGGTACGTCGACTTAGTCGTTCGTTACTGATGTAACCGACAAAGCGAAGTCGGACATTGGTCTTATCATCCAGCTCTTCCATCAGACGCCTCAAACGCTGACTGTAACCCGGCGGAATGACCGGATTGCTGGAGTTGAAAATTATCGGTTCAATTGCACCGGAGGGCGGATCATAGACCCGGGTAACCGTTTCGGCGGCCGATGCCTCAGGGCACAGTTGCGGTTCATCCGGCAACTCCTGTAAGGCATCGTCGTACCAGAACTCAACTTCGATACGACGGTTGAGCATACGCCCCTTTTCAGTCTCATTAGAGGCCACGGGATCTTTCGCGCCCTTACCGTCACTATCGATGGCCGAACTTGGCAGATTGAGCTGTTCCTGAACCGCAAGCGCCGCACGGCGCGCACGGGCCTTGGACAAGCCGAGGTGATTGCCGTATATGCGGGCGTCACGACCAACCAGTGGAACATTATCCGTGTGTCCGATGAATTTGACGACCACGTTTTCTTTTGTGCGAAGGTTTTTCAGCGCCTCCTGCAGCTGCTCCAGGAAGACGGCGGGGATTTCCACCTTCTCGGCCGTATAACGCAACGGTGCAACGAGATTCTTGACTCGCGCGCGTTTGGCATGCCCCTCCTTATACCGCAGCTTACAGACCGTCTCCACGCGGCAAACCTTGACCCGTTTCATCTCTTCGGAAACGACGAACTCCTTTTCCACGAGTTTTTCATTTATCTCGTCGTACCAGACCTCTACTTCCACCCTTCGATTTTGAGCACGTCCGGCAGCGGTGTCGTTGTCGGCCAGAGGCATTGTATCCCCCACCCCTTCGTACGAGATTGACTCCGGCGGCAAATCGAGAGCGCGCTGAAAAAATTCGGCCGTGGTCCCGGCGCGTTCACGTGAGAGTTCCTCATTATCACCGTAACGCTCCAGTAGTGCGCCACGGAGTTTGACATCGTCAGTGTGGCCGACAAAGTGCAGCCGGACATTGGCCCGGTCCTTCATATCCTCCAGCACGGCGCGCAGCTTGCCGACATACTCTTCCGGGATATCCGCCTCACCCGACTCAAAGTAAATAGGCGGCACCACATTTTTAAGCTTGCGGGTTTTGACATCCTTGTCCAAAACCTTGCGGGTTTCGACCTTATCGCCGCCGCCGGCGGCGTCATCCTCAAATGTCTTGCTCCACTCATTGTAGGCGCGGTCATCGGGCTGAAACTGCTCGACGGTTTCCCCATACGGCGAGGTTATCCTCACCCCGGTCTCCCCGTTGTGCGGCAATGCCGCATCCTCCGGCGACGTTTCGGCAAACGCATAACCGGCGGCAAAAACTGTAGTAATTAGGACAAAAGCTTTTTTCAGCATGCTTTATCAAACCGTCTCTTCATTAAGCATCGGCCCATTTAAAAACGCCACACTCCACCATTAATCGATAATACTTTTGCGCTTGGGCGGTCCGCCACGGCGCCAGTACACTTCCGTCTCTATCGTCAGTTCGTAGCAGCAGGCGATATCCTCCCACTTTGAGGCGATCATTTCTTTGAGCGCCGCCACACGTTTTCTCACCAGCCCCGCATCTTCAACATCGGCAAGATAGGAGATGCGAAGTACCGAGGGTTCCTCTTTGAGCTTTTCGAGCAACATGCCGATACGCGGCTGCCACTGGCTGCGCATGGTTGCGGTATCCGGTTCATAGACGGCATCGGCCACATCCAAACGTACCGCACGGTGAATGGTTGCGCCGAAGTTGAACTTGAGCATCTTGCCTCGTGTCGCCCGCTTCACACGTGGATTTTCCGTCGTCACGCGATAACCGGTGGGCAGGCTCCGATCATCGAGCTTGAGGATGAAGTTGGAGCCTCTGACCTCATCCGGCACCATGGCGCAGGTGATGTGGAATCGACCATGCTCGTCACTGGTAACAATCAACCCGCGTGCCGTGACCACTCGTGCTCCGGGCAGTCCCTTCTCACCCTCATCCTGGACACCGTTTAGGTTCTTGTCGTCGAAGACCTTACCGATGATATCGGTACAATCAAAGGTCGGGTCAGGTACTACACGGACTGTTGCCGTAGCTTCTTCTTCAGAAAGGGCCGCCCCGGTGAATGCGTTGACAACGTGGGCACGATTGACATAGTCGCCTTCGGAAACACCTGAACCGACCACCAGCAGTAATTTGATCGTATGTGTCTCATCAAAGCCCAAATCGATATTTTCCCAGCGCAGTTGATTGCCGTTGACAACCGGTTCGAGCTTCTCGCCGTCAAAGCGCCCGGAGCCTTCGACATACTTGAAGCCCGCCGGGAAGTTGTCGACCACGGTCAGGCCTTGCAGCGCCGTAATGTAACGGTTATTCACCGTGATGGTGTAGGGAACCATCTCACCACGAGAGACCGTTACACGCGCAGCGGTTTTGGTGATCCCAACCGCCTCATTGAGGACAGGGTCCAGCGGTATGTGGTTATTAAACAGCTGGTTGTAGAGTGTAGGGTTGTCCGCCGGGTCCACCGGTTCACTCTTTTCATCAAGCAGCAGGTGCAGGTAGTAGTCGGTACCCGGTGTTCGCGCTTCGGTGCTGAGAGGTGGTGCAGTCTCCAGCGCTACAACCTCACAGATTTCCGCGGTTGCCGTATTGGCATCCTCTTCCACACCGGTACCGTCAATACAGGCGGGCACCGAGAACGGAATTATTCCATCGCCCTGCGGCGGGATCCTTTGTGAAACACCTGCCTCATAGTCGCCTGAGGGCGGTGTGATCTCGATAAGATATTCACCTCCCGGTGAACATGCCGGGTCGTTGAAATTCAAGTCGAAACGGTAAAAGCCCGACTCCAACGTAACCTGCCCTTGCTGGGCCTCGGCATCGAAACAGGAAGACGGCAGAGCCTGTTCGCCGGCGGCGTCGAGCAGCGTCAATGTCGCCCCGGCAACGGGAGTCCGTGTCATTGAGTTGTACACTACACCGTTGGGCAGAACCGGCAGATTCAGCCCGGATGTGGTGCTGCCAGTTCCAATACTGATTTGCGAAATGCGCTGCAGGCCGTCCTCAAACGGCGAGTCCGCCACACCGAGAGGCGCGGTGTCGGGACCGGCGCCCGGTGCGACAAAACGCAGGTTGTACATATCTGTCGTGGTATTGTTCGGCACAAGACCGTTGACGGTATATTCACCATTCGCATCGGTCACCACAGTTGCGATCAGTGTTGTGTTCCGATACACCTCGACAGTCCAGTCGGCCAGTTTCAGCTCATCGTCATCGATTATTTTGTCATTGTTTACATCGCGCCACACCGTTCCCGAGAGCTGGGAACCGATGGGGAAGGAAACACTGGCGGAAGCGCTTTGGCTGTCCGCATTCCAGCTGACGACGCCGGTGTTGGTCACGATCGTACCGTTTGCAAGTGAAGGTTCGATTCTGGCGCGGAATCTGAGTACTGCGCTCTCACCCGGAGGTAACGACCCATAGGTGGCGCCATAATCCGCGGTTACGACCTGCGCGCTGTAGCTGACACCGGTCGCTGAACCGTTCAAGGTGGTGAAATCCGGGTCATAAATCAATTGTCCTGCAAGCGGGTCATCCAGGTCATCAGTGATCACCACATCATGCGCCGGCTGGCTACCGGTATTGGTTACGGTTATCACATACTCCACGTCATCGCCGGCATCGGCGGTTCCACCACCGATGACGTTAAAATCTTTAGTGATCGCCAATTGCTGGGGGGCTCCGACGATCACTTCTGTGGGTTGGTAACCGTTTGATTCGATGCCGTCGGCATCGGTCGGTTCAGCGGGGGTTTCGTTGGTCTGCACCAAACCCTGGTTGGAGATAACATCGCCAGTGCCCACGCTACCATCATTATTGACTGTAACCTTGAAGGTAACGGTTGCTGTACCACCCGGTGAGAGGGTACCCGCACCCGCGGCGGGCAACGGCGGTGTGAGGTCGTCCGAACTGATATCGATACCGTCGGCCAGGGGGGATACACCGCCGTCGGGTGTACCGACGGCGATACCGTTTAGGGTAACGCTGTCGGCCACATAGGTGGTATTGTCCGGTGTTTCATCCAATAGCGTGACGCCGGTCGCCGGTACATCGGCGTAGTTCGTCACCGTAATGGTGTAAAGGAGTTCATCGCCGGGATCGACAACACCGGGCGTGCCCAAGTCGTTTGAAATTTCCACCGTTTTCAGCGCATCCACCAGTGGCAGTGCCCCAACCACGTCGCGGGTCGGATCGTCAACCGTCGCGGTGTCCGGATCGTCGGAAAGAGCTTCGGGTGTAGCGTTGCCGGTCCCTTCGCTCTCGGCGTTCACCAGGCCCTGGTTGGCGATCACCGTTCCGTCGGCCACATTGTCGTCGATCACCACCTCGAAGGTGATTGTCGCCACATGATCGCCGGTGCCGCTTTCCGCAGCGTACATGAGTCCGGGGGTGGGCTCTTCCGGTGCGTTAATCAGCATACCGTCCTGCAGCGGCGAGACACCTTCAGCAGGGTCAGCGACTTCATTACCGTTCAGCGTCGTACTATCGGCGACATAGCTGGTGTAAGACGGAACCTGATCCCGCAAGCTCACGTTGTGCGCGTTCTCGGTACCGACGTTCTGTATCGTAATGGTGTAGCGCAGGGTATCTCCGGCCATCAACAGGGTGGTATCACCGGTGATATCCTCGGATGTCTTCCAGACTTCGAACTGCGGGGCCGAATTGATCTGAGTGCTGGTCTGATTACTGTCTGTCTCAGGCAGATTGTCAGCGGTCACATTGGCGATGTTCAGCACAGTGGTATCGTTCGGGATCACCGATTCAAGCGTCGCCTCGAAGACAATGGTTACCGACTCGCCGGCTTCGCCCTGAGGCGCGAGCGTAATATTGCGAACGTCGATAATGCCGGTGCCGTTGGCGCCGCCGGTCGCACTGGTATTGGATGAGTCGGCCCCCGGGTCGGAGACACTGATCAGATTCAGGCTGCCGGGCACGAACTCCGGCGCCAGCTCATCCACCACCGCGGCGTTGGTCAGTGCGGATACGCTCCGGTTGGTGATGGTCAGCGTGTATTCTAATGTATCACCCGGTGTCGCGTTCTCACCGGGGTCCTCTCCCGTGGTCGTATTGATGACGGACTTGGTGAAATCAACCGCGAACTGCGCGGTCACGGTAGTGGTCGCCGGTCCGGTAAAGTAGTCATTTACATCCGGTGTGCCGGTGCCGTCACGTTCAAAGTCATCGTCACCGTCGATGCCGGTCCACTGTACCGTGGCGCTGTTGGTCAGCTCCTGCCCCGGAGCCGAACTGTCCAGCACTTCCACCTCGTAGGCAACCGTGACGGTGGTCCCCTCCTCCACGTCGATGTCGGCGCTGTTGTCAGCCAGGCTCCAGGTAAGCACCTGAGCTGTGCCGATGCCGTCACCACCATTAGTGGCCGGGTCGTCGATACTGTTACCGGCGCCGTCCACGCTCGACGAGCCGTTCACATAGCTCAGGCCCAGGCTCAGGGTATCCTCGATGAGCAGATCGAAGGCATCGGAGAAGTCATCGTCCACAGCACCGCCGCCGGCCTCGAACGTTACACTGTATTGCAGTATATCGCCCGGTACGGGAAGTGCTCCCGGATTGCTGAGATTGGTGTAGGTTTTGCCGATGGCCAGCTCCGGCTCCACGATCTTCAGCTCTTCGCTGCTGTCCCGGGTCGCCGTGGAATCATCCATATCGGCATAGGTATAAGAGGCGCTATTGCCAATGATAACGCCGGCATCGGCCTCTGCATTGTTGTCCACCCGTGCGGTAAAGGTAATCGTGATCTGTTCACCTGCCGGGATCTGGGTAATATCCCAAGTCAACTCCTGGCCGGAAACAGCCTCGTTCGGTATGGCGTCAGCACCGCTGTTAAAGACCGCAGTGGCGTCATTCTGATACAGCAGCGCATCGTGCAGCGTGTCGGTCACCTGAACGTTGTTGAGCGCCGCGTTGACCGGCGTCGCCGGCACCACGATCTCGTAGGTCACCAGCTCGCCGATGGTGATTTCGTCTGCCGGCGAAACCACACGCTTGCTCAACGGCGTGATGCCGGCCTGGTTGGTCATGTGGAACTCGACCGGACCAAGGGGAGCATACTCCTGGCCGGACTGCAGCGGCAGTGACCAGTACTCCTCCAGGGTCACGCTGTTGCTCCATTCGTCGTTGGGAACGATGTCGGTGTTAAAGCCGATATCGTAATCGACTGTGACGCACTGCCCCGGATTAACCGGTGTGTTGAGCTGTACCTCCAGCGTACCGCCATTACCTGCCGGCGGGGTGTAGTTATAGTCCCCGGCGGACAGCTCGGCGCCGCCGACATAAACCGTCAGGTTACTTATAGAGCCTTCATCAAGCTGGCTCGGCAGATCATCGATAAGCTCAACGCCATACGCCGGCGCCTGGCCGGTTGTGTTACACGACCCCACACGGAACTGCATGGTGTCGTTAATCACATCGACATTCAGCGGTGAACCGGAAGCTCCTGTACGGCCCAGACGATCGGTCTTGGTAAGACTGTCCATCACCGGCTGCCGGACGGTGATCGTGGCCTGGTCTTCCAGACGTGCGGGGTCGACCACAGGCGTGCCGCCGCCGTCCACATAGCCGAGGGTGGCGGTGTTGGTGAGGGTGGTTATCGGGTCGTGGGGAATTCCCGCATCGGGCAGGACCGTCGCCTGATACTCGATGACCAGTGTGTCCGGGCCGTCGTTATTGATCTCGTTGGTCACATCACCGAGGTCCCATTGGACAGTGCTGGTGCCGGCCGTGGGATCGCCGGAGACCGACGGCGCCCCAATATCGCTGTAGCTAAAGGGTGCTGATGCGCTGTAAGGGGCAGCCGCATCACCATTAATGCTCACCACCTGATCGAACCGCAAGCCCTGCGGCAACACATCGGAGATGGTGACGCCGGGAGTCGTCCCCTCGCCCAGGCTCAGCTCCAGCCGGTAAGTGACGGTATCACCGATGCGTACGACGCTATCCTCAGCGGTACTACCGGCCTCTACATAGCTGTCGGCGATGACCGATTTGGTCAGGCTGTTGTTGTCGGCAATGGTATTGCTCGTGGAGGCCGGACCGGCACAGTAGTCATCCGGTCCGGTTACCGAATTCAGGCAGTCTGTGCCATCACGCTCGTAGACGCTTCCATCAAGCGAAGTCCAGTCGACCCACACCTCGTTGCTGAAGGTGGCGGCGGTGCTGACCAGCACCTGGGCCTGATAGGTGATCACCAGCTGTTCGCCTGCCGGCACATCGAGACTTCCGTCGCCGTTATCGCGTCCCCACACCAACGGCCCTGCCGGTGCACCGGCGGGTGTCGGGTCAAAGCCGACATCGGCTCCGTCGATGGTCGCAGTCGGCGTAAAGCCGCTGTAGAGCTCCAGCTCAGGCGGCAGGGTATCCACCACATTGACATCATAGGCGGTGGAACTGCCGGTATTATCGACAGCAAGACGGTATTCGATAACGCTGCCGCCGGTAATCGGCGTGGAGAGCGGCGTCGCCGTCTTGGACACATTCAACAAAGGCTCCACCACCGTCATCGGTCCGGTAGTGCTGCTGCCGCCGTCCTGCTCGGTGGCGTCATCGCCGTCCACCTGGTTATAGGTGTAGGAAGCGGTGTTGGCGAACGTTTCACCGTCATTGTTGTTTGTCGTGTTATCCAGCCGCAGGGTGATGCCGATCTGGATCTGCTCGTTGGCCGGAATGGTGATGCCGCCGTTGGCGGTGTCCTCGATCACCAGGTTATCCGCGCCGCCGGTATTGACCGGGGTCCAGGTCTGGCTGCCGCTTAGCTTGTCGATACTGACCACAGTGACATCCACCGGCAACGCGGCAAGATCGTCATGGATGGTGACATCGTGCAGCGCCGTGGACTGGGGTACCTGGGGTACCGTAACGGTATAGGTGAAGGTATCGCCGATGGTCACATCGGTAACATCGGGATTTTCCTTGAGCGGCCCGCCGGGTAACTGTGTGTATAACGTGGTCGAGTCCGTATTGGTCGGGCCGTACTGTTCACGCACGCCGGAAACGCTACCCGCGACCGGCGCCGCCTCATCGTCGAAGGAGTAGTAATCGGTGGCAACGACTCTATTGCTCAGTGTGAAGCCCGGGCCCAGTCCGGCGTCCGCCTGGACGGTATATTCGATGCGCAGTGTCTCGCCGGCAGGAATGGTATAGGCATCCGCCGTGCCGTTATCCAGGTCCCAGATCGCGACACCGGTAGTGCCGTCATAGCTCGGCGTAAGCAACGGCAGACTGGCGCCTGTACCAACAAGGGTAATCGCGGTGGTTGTCACCCCGCCCTCGCGCAACCCCGACGGCAGAGTATCCTCCACCACCGTATCGTAAGCGGGAGCGGCGCCGTTGTTGATCACATCGACGGTAAAGGTGATGGTCTCACCGGCATCGATAAACTCGTCCCCTCCGGCCGGCGCCGCGGTCTTGCTCACCGAGAGGTTGGGCTGGAGCAGCGTTACGCTCTCGCTGTCGGACAGAGCGGCCGCCCCGGTGGCAATGGTGTAATCCAGGGTGGCGGAATTGGGCAGCGGTGTACTGTCGGTTTGAACGAAGACGTCGTTCAGCACCCGTGCCCGGTAGACGATCACAAACTCATCGTTAGCGGGATCGTTATCGGCTTGATTGATCACATCACCCAGGCTCCAGGTGACCGTGGTGGGGCCTGCGGTCGGATCACCGGGATAGCTCGGCGCCGGGATTGCGTCATGGCTGAAGGGAGCGGCGGCCGCATAGGGCGCAGCGGTAACGCCGTTGATACTGACCGTCTCCTCGAACCGCAGGCCCCGCGGCAGCGTGTCGCTCAGGCTCAGGCCGCTGTGGCTGCCCTCATCCAGGTGTATGCGCAGTTCGTAGTCGATGATATCACCCACCCGCACATCGGTGCCGCTCCATGTGTCGGTGAGACGGGTCTTGGTCAAGGTGGTGTTATCGGGCACCGTTTGTGTCGTTGTCGCCGGTTCGGTGTAGTAATCGTTAACCCCGCCGGTGCCATCGCGTTCAAAACCGTTGGGGCCGTCGATGCCGGTCCACTTTACCGTTACGCTGTTCTCCAGGACCTGACCTGCCTGGATACTCTCGAGTACCACGACGTCATAGGTCACGGTAACCGTGCCCCCTTCGGTCACATCGATGTCGGCATTGCTGTTAGAGAGGCTCCAGGTCAGGATCTGTTCGGTTGTGACTCCGTCACCGCCATTGGTCACCGGATCGGCAATGGTATTGCCGGTTCCATCCACCGTCGCGGTCCCGGGTTGATAGAGCAGCCCCAGGCTCAACATGTCATCCACATGCAGATCGAACGCATCGGAGAAATCGTCACCGGCCGCGCCGCCATCGGCGGTGATGCTGACGCTGTATTGCAAAATGTCGCCTGCATCGGGCGCCTCACCCGGTTTGGTGGTGTTGGTGACGGTTTTGCCGATGCTCACCGACGGCTCGACGATGCGCAGAGGATCGCTGCTGCCCACCGTCTGTGCCGGGTCATTCATCCCGTCATAGACATAGGCGGCAGTGTTGTTTATCTCTTCGCCGGCATTGGCGAAGCTATTGTTGTCCACACGGACGGTAAAGGTGATGGTGACCTGCTCACCGGCCGGGATCTCTGCGATATCCCAGCTCAAATCCGTACCCGAGACGGTTTCGTTCAAGGTTACCGATGCGCCGCTGTTAAAGACCGCCGCGGCGTCGTTTTGGTATAACAACGCATCGTCCAGGGTATCGGTCACCACCACATTTTCGAGCGATGCATTGACGGGTGTTTCCGGCACCACGATCTCAAAGGTCGCCACTTCACCGATGGTGATCTCGTCGGTGGGGGAAACGCTCTTGCTCAGCGCCGTCACCGTAAACGGATTGGTCATGTAGATCGCGGCCTCATCGGCGGGCCGGTAGAAGCGCCCTGCGGATGCGGGCAAGGAGTTGTACTCGGTGAGGGCGGCCAGGTTATTCCACTCGCTATTGGCCGGAACATCGAGATGGAATCCCAGGGTGTAATCCACCCTGATGCAGTCATCCGGCTCCACAGGCGCAGTGTCCCCCAGCACAATCTCCATGACCCCGTCACGCGCCGGGAGTGTAAGGCTGAAATCACTCCCTTGGGTAAGCGTGGTAGAGGTTGCCGTCGCTCTATCGTAAATGCTTACAACCGGATTACCGGTCAGATCGAGATCGGTCTCATCCAGCTCCCGGGCCAGATCATCTTCCAATGCGACACCGTAAGCGGGTGCCTGGCCGTCGTTACACGACTCGAGCCGGAAACGCATCTCATCGTTGGCGATAATGACCTCATAGGGGTCACCGGAGGCGCCGCTGCCGGTGCGTGCAGCCCCATCCAGGTCCACCTTGGTGATAGCGCTCATCTGCGGCTGCAGCACATCGACGGTGGCGTTCGCTGTCAGATTCGCATTGTCCGGGTCTGAGCCGGTGTAGGTAAGTACAGCCGTATTGGTCAGCGAATTGGTCGGGTTGGTGTCCACGCCGGCAGGCGCATCGTCGGTCACTACTCGTGCGGTATAGCGGATCGTCAACGTGTCGACCGGCGTATCATCGAAGCTGGGAACATTCTCGATATCACCGAACGACCAGCTCAGAGAACCGGTGTCACCCGCTTCGGGATCGGTGGCGGTGTCCAGGGTGTAATTGAACGTCGCTGCTGTGTCGTCGATGGTATAGCCGACAAACTCCATACCGGCGGGAAGCTCATCGGTAACCACCACATCCTTTGTGGTGTACTCCTGCAGGCTCAACACCAGCTCATAAGTAGCGGTGTCACCGACACGCACCACCTCATTACCGGTGCTTGCGGGATCCTCGTCATAGGAGTCCTCAGACACCGACTTGGCCAGCGCCGTGTCGTCGCGGCTGCTCACCGTGCTCGTTACCGGGCCGGTACAATACGTATTCGGTTCAGTAACACCGGCAGCGGTTGCGCAGCCTTCCCCGGTGCGAATCTCCGTACCGGTCCCGTCCCAGGAGTTCCAGTCGACATACACTTCATTGGTGATTGTGGTGTCGGTGACCGACTCCACGGTCACCCGATAGGTGAGATTCAGTGTTTCGCCGGGCGGAATATCGAGGGAGCCATCGCCGTTTTGTGCTCCCCACACCAAAGTGCCGACGTCCATAGCGACAGGGTCGGGCTCATGATTAAATCCATCAATAGTACCGCTCTCTTCGTACGTGGCCTCGGCGGAGCCCGAAACATAAGAGACGCCCTCAGGCAGGATATCCACCACGCTGGTGTCGTAGGCGATCGCATTTACGCTGTTGTTGGTGATGGTTACGGTGTAGCCAAGCACATCACCCACGGTGGCCGGACCATTGGTATCGTTCTTGTCCACCGGTGTGACGAAATAGACCGACTTATCCGCCGTGAGATCGGGCTCGACCACCGTCATATTCACCGTAGTAGAGCCGGCGGTGGTAATTCGTTCGCTGCCGCCGTTCACCCGGCTGTAGCTGTAGCTCGCGGTGTTGTCGAACTCCAGTCCCGCAGCGTTCCCGGCGACATTGTCCAGCATCACCGTGATCTGAATCTCCACCTGTTCACCCGGGTCGATATCAATACCGGTCACCTCGTCCTTGATAACCAGGTCGGTGGGAGTGCCCGCATTGATCAGATTCCAGCTTCCGCCGGCGATCACCGTGGCGTCGACATAACGCATCGTAGCGGCCGAGTCGGCCAGGTTATCGTGGATCTCCACATCGTAGAGCTTCGCGTTGACAGGCGTCGCCGGAATCGTGACGGTATAGGTAAACGGCTTGCCGATCGTGGCGAATGACTCGTCATTTTCTTTAAGCAGCGCGCCGGGGGTATCCACCGCCACCGTTGTGATATCGCCGCCTTCACCGAGGGGGCTCAGCTCACCGACATTGGGGTCGTCGCTCACAGCGGTAATAGGAGGATCACAGGTAGTGAAATCAGTGACATCCGTACAGGTGGCGCTGTCAATTCCCTTAATATGCGCCTGGTTTTGTATTTCGCTACCGTCGGCGGCTTCACCGACCGTCACGTCGAACTCGATTTGGAAACTGTCGTTTTCGCCCAAATCGAAACCGCTGATGCTAATGACACCTGCTTCATGGCTTCCGCCGTTTGCCTGGACATCCACCGTTGCCCAGTCGGGAAAGGTATCCGTCACATTGCCAAGCGAGCCAGGGACGATATAGCCGGCTTCATTCAACTCCCCCAAATCATCGAAAATTTCAATATCCAGCAGGCTGGGGACGTTGAAATTCTCCAGTGTCAGGGTGTAGTGCAGTGTGTCGCCGGCGACGGCGCTCGTCGCGGGCGATTCGCCCGTGGTCTCATTCCTGACGGTCTTTTTGAAAAAATAGCCGGAGAGTGTCGCCGTGACGGTCACCGCATCGGCATAAGTTTCCGAACCGTCCGTGGAGGTATACGGCCCGTAGTGTTTACGCTGGGTGCTCTCGCTGCTGTACCAATCGCTCGCCACGGCGACATTGGTATGGGTGGATTGATCGGCAACGTCCTCATCGAGCGGCAGGGAGTAGCTGATGATCAGTTGCTCGTTCGGGGCGATTGCGGCATTGTCGTTCAGCAGATCGATGCTCAGCCGGCAGGTGGGATCGCCCTCCCAGCTCAGCACGTAATCGCCGCCGGCCTCCGTGAGGTTTCTTAACTCCGTGTCCCCCGTGGCATCGTAAATACCGACGGAGACGCCGGCCGTTCCATTGTTGGTAAAGTCATCACACATGCCGGCGGGAATGTCATCCACAACCGACGCATCCCAGGCCGTACCGCCCCCCTCATTCTGCACATGGACCGTAAACTCCGCGAGCTGTCCCAAGTTCATCGAAGTCGTTGAGCTGTTCTTGGTCACAACCAGATCGGGCGCGGTGATGGTCATCGGCGCAGAGACACCCGAGGCACCCGGAAGAGGATCATAGAGCTGCGCATCTTCAGGGTGATCCGGATGGTACAGGAGTCGCCCGAACTCCCACTCAGCGGTATTGACGAACTGATCGCCTGCCACATTGTTGGCGGTGTCGTCCAGCACCACCGTGATCTCGAAGGTGACCTGCGATCCGGCCGGTATGATCGAGTCGCCGAAGTCGAAGGTAAGGTATTTGCCGCCGCCGTCGGAGAAGTCGTACGTAACCCCGTCCGGAAGGCCGGAAACCGTGTGGCTCAAATAGGTCAGGTCCACCGTGCTATCCACACCCACGGCGGTCAGGTCGTCCCAAATAAAAACACTGTGCAGTTCGTCACCTGACGGGCCACCATTTGAGTCGTCGATAGGGTAGTACATGGTGGGGAGCGTGAGGGTGTAGGTGAACGGCTCCCCGATGCTTGCCGTGGGCTGCGGAGATTGCTTATCGATGTACTCGTAAGGGATCAGAAAATCGATACATTTTTCGAAGGCGGTACCGGTCGAGTTGACAGCCCAAAATTTATGCTCGTGCACATTAGTACAGGCAAGGTTACCGTCATAGTGCACGTTATCGAAGACGATCAACCAGGGGCCCGGAGCATCCTGCGGATAGTTGATGTTGGAAGGGTCCAGGGGCTGCCAGTTGCGGAACTCGCAGTCGGCATCGACCTTGAACTGGCTATCGAGCGGAAAATCTAAGACATCCCCGTCGACCACGTATCGCTCCGATTCCGGGTCCCACTCCCCCACTTCACTACAGTACATGTCCGCCTGCGCCTGGGATGACAAGCCCAGCAACAGGCTGAAAAGGATCAATGGCAGGCCAAAGCGGCTACCGCCTTTGCCTGCATTCGCACTTTCACGTACAGGGACGCTTTGTGTTACAACGCCACGTTCTTCAGATGTTGCGGATACGTGCTGCATGCAGCGGTCGGAAAAACGGTGAACGCCGTTTGGCGACGTAAAGTCATCACGGAACAACGATTTCGCCATTCCGGAAAAGAGATTTCTCCAGTACCAACCCCTCATTTCCGAAGGTATCCCTTATCTTTGATCGACACAGAACGAAAAAGCGGCATCAGGTGACCGAACCCTCGGTGAAAAGAGCGTGCGGCGATGACGATCCCGGAGGCGATACGCAGTGGCGTCTCCGCCCGTTGTACGGGCATGAAAGCGAATGCGGTCGGTGATGCAAAACGCAAAGCACGGTGAGTCAATGCGGATATTCCCCAAAAAATTGACATTGTTCAGCTTTGTTAGGTTCTGTGTACAGAAAAACACGCTTACCCATCTCCATACGATATGGGCAAGGACGGAGCAATAATGTGATCGAAACCCCAAACGAGACGACAAAGAGCGATTTTACTAGTAAAAACGTGAAGTTAGCCACCTTTACTGAAGTTTTGTCTAACGATGTGAACTTTGTAACATAAAATCGCTGCCGTTATCCGTCGACAGGCCGTCCTGACGCGTTTTTTGTCATAAAATGACACGAATCGGAGCAGGGAGTGGCAAGAGTCGATTCAATCTTACTCACATCGACGAAATATCAGGCCGTAATACCCTTCAAGTAACCGGCCGACCTCCGTTATGAGGCCGGCAGGAAATCGATCGGATAGAGAATGGTGGTGGTCGGCACCCCTTCCTTCGGACCGAAGTTGAACCGCTTAACCCGTGCGACAATATTTGACGAGAGTGTCGCCGAATCCATATCTGTGGATTCAACCTTGGCGACTGAAACCGTACCGTCGGGCTTGATAGTGATGCGGAGCACCATTTTGCCTCTGAGCGTCGGATCCTTACGCAGCTCGCGGTTGTAGATGCGGTAGAGCACCGTCTTGTAGCGGTCGAAGACGATCTGAATCTCTTCGTCGGTGCGTGCAGGCTTGCTGTCGTCACTGAGCGGCCGCTCATCGGCCGCATCGGTGCCGATCGAGCTCTCCACCCTTGAGAAGGACACACCGTCTCCCATACGCTTACCGGCGCCGCCGGATACGCCACGGCTGGTGGCGGAGGTGGTGATACCGCCGCTGCCCGCTTTGGCCTGAGCCGTGACGATATTGCGGCTACCGTCTTCCTTGGCCTTGGAGCCTTCATTGGTCAGGGTGGCCGTGGCGCCGAGTTTTTCGGAGACATCATCGTCCATCAGGTCGGAGAAGTTGTCCTTGAAGGCGAGTACACCGGTGTTTTCAGCAACCTTGCGAGCCTTTTGTTTCTCGGCCGGGGTCGGCTCCTGCTTCTCCGGTTTCTTATCTTCCTTTTTCTCGTCCTTCTTCTCTTCTTTCTTTTCCTCTTTCTTAGGCTCGGGCGGCTTGGGCTTGGGTTTTTGTTTCTTAACCAACTTGACCAGATGCTCGGGAACCTCGATCTCTTCCTTATTGATCTCAGGCACTTCCCACACACGAATCAGACCGGAGAGGGCCATGACAAACAGAAAAACCAGTGCCAGTGATTTGCGAAAACGCTTCTCGTCTTCGCCCTGCCTGGTCCAGGGCATGATCATCGGACGATAGGGAAGCGGACGCTCTTCGCGTTCGATTATGTAATCGTACTTGGCACGCTCAACCTGCTCTTCAATCTCATCAAGCGCATCGTGCAGGTTTTCGATCTGAATTTCCTGCTCTTCAATCCGCGCCTGAAGCGCCTTTTTGTTGTTCTCTATCGAATCGACTTTCTGTTGGAATTCACCGACGACCGAACGAACACGTTCCAATTGGCGCTCTTGCTCGGGGCCCGCCGTGCCTTCACCCCAGAAAAGTTCAGCCGCCCCCATCTCCTCAAGTTTATCCAATGAGGAGCAGATATCGCCGAGTATCTGATACTGCTGACTCTCAGCAAGCAGGCTGTCCAGTTCCTGAGTAACGTTGCAGAGTTCTTTATGCAGGCCCTTTAGAGCCTCTTGAGACTCTATGAGTTCAGCCTGGACGATATCACGCCGTTCTGTAATGGAATTTGTCACGAAAACACACTAATGTTGAGATGCTTTTTGATTCACTGCGAGTGAAATTTTGGTATATCCTGCGCTGGTGCAGGTCGACATCAATGTTCTCAGAATTTCAAAAGGAACCTTCCGGTGCGCCATGATAGTGACTTCCTCGCTCTTGGCGACAGCCTCTGTGGTATCACCGATAATGTTGTCTTTAACCCGTTGTAAAGCATCCCTGACCGGTTCAATGACCGCGGATTTATTCTCCTTAATGTCCTCAATGAGTGCGACCGGTTCCCCCTGTATCGATATGGCCTCCTCACTGACCATCAATACCACGGTCTGGCGCGGCTTTGCCTCTACGACGGAATCGGGCAGCTTGACGTCTTTCGGCGGCTCGACGATCTCCACCGCGGACTGGTTTACCAACAGATAGAGCACCAAGATGGTAAAAACATCCATCAAAGAGGTCAGGTTAAGCGCCCCCGCTTTATTACGCTGTGCGCGCGTCATGCGTTTTATGCGTCGGGTATTCTTCATGGTGCATCGCCCAGGGACAATTTCGGAAACAGGACCATTTTCTCTATTTCTTGCGGTTCGCCCGCCTGGCGCGCTGCCGGCTCGGCATCTTTGTCAGGATTATCCAGCTCGGCCACTTTGACCGCATCCATTACATGGATCACATCCTCGTACTCGATATCGGGCTCTACGAGGATGGTCGCGTCCTCCTTCTCACTATATTTACGCTTCAACTCAAGCAAATAATTCGAAAGTGTTCGAAGGTCGTATTTATCGTCTTTCTTTTCAATCGTCGCAGTGATCTGATTACCATTGCTCAATTGCAGCTTATCCTTGCGCACAATCACCTCAATCGTCACCAGGGGTTCGTCGGGCTTGGCGCCCCCCGCCGCTTCGGTGGGAAGATTAAGCTCCTGGATGGTAATCCTTGAGAATACCGCGGTAATGAGCAGGAACGGAATCAGTACCACCATCAGATTCAAAAAGGTGGTAATGTCGAGCTCTACCTGTTCATTGTGGCGCTTGCTGTGGTTTCTTCTTGACATGGCCCAAGCTTCTTACTTCGCAGTACGTTTTGCTTTAGCGGTAATGACGTTCAGGGTTTTCACAGAGGCCATTTCAAGACTGTCGACGATACTGCCGGCTTTGGAGTTGAGGAAGGAGTGAATGATCAGCAGCGGGATCGCTGAAATCAAACCGAAAGCGGTCGTGTTCATCGCTACGGAGATACTGGCGGAAAGAAGATCGGCCTTTTCCGCCGGATTGGCGTTGGCGACCGCGTTAAACGCGGCGATCAGACCAAGAATCGTCCCCAACAGGCCCAGCAGGGTGGAGAGATTGGCGTACAGGGCGATGTATGAGATGCGTTTTTCCAGCTGGGGAATGATTTCCATCATCCCCTCTTCCATGGCGATCTCAATATCTTCACGCCGCCTCACGGATCCCTGACGTTCCAGGCCGACCTCAAGAAGTTGGCTGACGGTCGAGCTGTCTTCAGAGGTCATCTGCCGGGCCTTGTCAAAGTCCCCTTCCACAAGAACAGGATGGAGCTCGGCCCACATTCGGCGGTTTTCGCGCTCAACCTTTGAGAGCTTGATAAAACGCTCGATGCCGATGGCGACACCGATTGCCCCGACAGTAAGTATCGGGTACATCCAAATGCCACCCTCAACGAAGAAATTCACGATTTTGTCGATAATACCCATTACCTCTTCCTCACCAGCATTTGTCGATCACGCATACTTTATTCTGTATGCCTAATTTCATAAAACTCAATTTCCCGCATAAACACATCCTTATCGACGGGACGCAATGAATCGTCCATTAGCCCGGAATTCAGACTTGTTTCAGATCCAATCTCCGAGCTTTTCCATGGGACAATGAACAATGATTTAGGTGTCTCATCACTCCCGATAATGGAGATGCCGGAGATTTGTTTCGGCTCCTCCCCTTCTTCAGCCGCCATGACTGGCTGAAGCGGAAAAACTAACACAGCCATCAGCACAAGGGAAAAAACACCGCTTGCTTTATACTTCAAAGCTTCTGTTTTAAGGTCGTGATCCATATCTTGACATCTTCATCCTTTGGGTTGGCTTCACTGTAAACCTCATAGTGCTCCAGTGCGCACCGGGGCTCATTGAGGTACAAATCGCAAAGAATCCCGTAATTTCTCCTGACCGGCATGTACTCAGGATATTTTTTTACCGCCGTCTCATAGAGCTCTCTCGCCTCGCTGTATCTACCGTCGTCACGCAGAAAAAGCGCATATTCGTTGAGCGCGACAGGATGCTCCGGATTAATCTCCAGGGCTTTTTTAAAGTTCTCCTCGGCAAGCTCTGCTTTATCGATTTTACTATACGCCATTGCGATATTAATGTAGGGGGCCGAGTTATTATGTGAGGCTTTTACCACTTCTTTCAAAACATCTATCGCAGCTTCGTAATGCTCATCGCGAAGCAGCTCAACCGCGGTGCGGAAGTCGTCTCTGACCTTCGCATCGACACTCTCATTCTCTACAAAATAGATCCCCTCAAACTCCTGTTTACCCCCATCATTTGTCGGCGATTGGGCACAACCGGCA
Organism: Pseudomonadota bacterium; assembly: GCA_046484535.1. GTDB lineage: Bacteria > Pseudomonadota > Gammaproteobacteria > Thiohalomonadales > Thiohalomonadaceae > JAPHTQ01. The sequence continues at coordinate 32,172 of JAWOIT010000008.1, forward strand.
ACCAAGGCAATGAACAGGAACAGTCCGGTACTACGGACCATCTTGAAAGTTCCGGTAAGTGTGTAGTTACCCATATAGACGACTCAATAGCGTACCAGAATTTAACCGATTCTTTTTAACCATTCGGAAAATTTGCTCCTTGGTTAACCTGCGGCGGCCGAATCAGCCGCCTTTTCATCAACTGCCGGTTCAGGCTCCGACACACCGTCCCCTCCCTGCTCCTCGCTGCCGGTTGTCTCAGGCGCTTCTTCAGCCGGGCCCGCCCCCGCTTGGGCAGCATTATCGGAGCCGGTTTCGGCGCCCGCCTCACTTTCACCGCTTGATTCGGCCTGATCTCCATCAGGGCCTTCCTGCTCTGCAGATTCAGCAAGCTGCTCCGTTTCCTTTTTCGTTGCATAACGGAACGAATCGATTGTTGCGACAAACTCACTGCCTTGCTCAGGTCTGGCGTAAACAGCAGGGAATATTTTGGCCAGTCTGGCTATACTCTTATCGATCCAGCGACTGGCAATATCTCTATTGTGCAGTAACTCGATGTTCTTTTCATGCACCGCGATAGCCTTATCTTCAAACGGGTAGATCTGCTCTTCAAGTGCAAGTTCATACTGTTCCATTTCAAGCGCACCAAGGTTATCGGGTCTTTCCGAGTCCATCAGTGCACGACTGAAGTGAAAGTAGATCTCTCCCATATAATAAGTGGTCGCCGCTGTGACATCCGCCACTTTATAATCAATCAGATCCGAGAAACCTTTAATGGCGGCCTTCATGTATTTGCGTTTCTTGAGAATATTCTCCTCAAGCGGCTGGACCAGTTTAACGGAAGTAAAGCGCTCAAACAGCGGTTCAGTAATAGTAAGGGCAGCCTGTGAGGCAAGATAGCGTGTTCTGGCGGTAGACTCCGCGCCCGCTGACTTATCCACCTTGACAATCGTCTCAAGGGTTGAGAGATGGTTTTTCCTATCTCCCATCTCCTTATAGAGAGTCGCCATTTTGCTATAGGTTTCAACCGCCGGCTCAACAGGCTTGGGGAAATAGCCCACATAACGCTTATAGACAGCCAGCTCTTTGGCTTGTGCACCTGTTTCATGGTAGAGCTCGGCGGCGATGACAAGTGAACCACGCCGTACGTCCTCATCGTCCGACTCTTGCTCGATACGCTCATATTCCGCCGCTGCAAGTTCCAGCTTGCCGTCCTCACGATAGACAAAAGCGATTTTCTTCGTGACCTCGGGCTGTAATTTGTGTTGTGGGAAAGTCTTTCTGAAACCGAGCAAAACCTCTGCCGCGAGTCCCCAGTCCTCAAGTTCGATAAGCGCCGCGGCGCCGTCATATTCGGCGGCAGGACGGATCTTTGATGTCGGGGCGAGCTTACTTACACGCAGGAAGTGCTCCGCAGCGGTTTTGTAGTCTTCGAGAACATTCGCCTGTTCACCCTGCTTATATATCGAGGCGGCGAGGTTGTCGATGATCCCCTTACGCTCTTCGTTTTCCCTGGCGGTAAGATCAAGGACGTTTAAATAGCCAGTCTCGGCATCGGCAAAGAGCTTTAACTCAAAAGAGGAGTGACTGACAACAAGCCAGGCGGAGCGGCGCAGTTCCTTATCCGCATCAGGGTAATTACCGATCAGTTTATGAGCCGTCTTGATGGCGAGCTCATAGTTCTTCATTTCATACAGATCATCCGCGGCTGCACCAAGAACAATCGTGACCTTCTCGTGCTCGGGATAGGTATCGGCAAATTTCAGCGAGCTTTGGATAATCTTCTGTTTAACAAGCCCCCGCTGTCCCTGTGAAACGACTTTCAGATGCTCCCGGTGGGCATATACCGCCGCATAACCTGCTGGAGAGGATTTTTCGTGACGCGGATAGTTGTATGCGGTGTTCTCATAAGCGACAGCCGCCTCGCCGTAGTCTTTATTTTCCAGCATCAGCTCCGCCATTTGGAAATTGATGGCCGGCGACTCCTCCTCTTTCGGGAAGGAGCTCAGGTATGCCCGATACCATAGCAGTGCTTCGGCATAATTGGCCGCTTTCTTCTTCTTGAAGCGTTGATCCTGATAGAGGGCGTGATAGTGGTTCGCCAGGTCCTTGAGGTTGGACTTGAGGAAGCCGATTACATCAGGGCGCTCGCTGCTTTCGAAGTAATTCCAATATTCCGAATCGAGTGCGTAGGTTTCAGCAAACTCCTTTTTCGCTTCGACAACCAGTTTACCGAAGCCGCCTTTTTTGTAGATCTCTATAACCCGCATATTAAAATGCGGTGAAACCTCATCAAAGGGATATAGTTCAATAAACGCCTGATAGGTGGCGGCCGCGTCACTGTAACGGCGTTTCTTGAGGTAAAACTCACCCAGATGGCTGTAAACCTTATCCTCATAGCTGCGGGAGCCGAATCTATTGAAATAGTCGGCCACCACTTCCGGGCCGCCCAGATTGGAGAAGCTGAGACTGACTACGCGATAGGTGTCATCAATACGTTTGCTTTCAAGCGAATCCTGCTCCCGGTCAAAGTCATAACCGATGGAAACCTTGTAATCCAGGAGGGCGAAGTAACGGTGAAGCGCCTCTTCATAGAGATACTGCTTGTAGAAGGACCAACCCAGTTTGTACAACGCCAGTTCATAGAAGGATGAGGTAGAGCCCATGTTGACGATCCACTCATAGGCTTTCTCCGAACTCAGGAATTTTTTTCGGACGAAATAGTACTCCGCACGGCGAAACTGGACCTCATCCATATACCTTGAGTTCGGATAAGTTTCTACAAACTGGTTCATCACCTCCATCGCCTTCTCGACCTTACCCAGATTTTCATAGGCCCTTGAGAGCTGATACAGAACCTGATCGTTACGCTCGTAAAGTGGATACTCCCTCAGCAGCTTCTTGTAGAGCTTGACCGCCTCTTCCGCGTTGGCGTTCTCCAGATCATCCTCGCCTTCCGGCACCGGTGCGGCGAAATTCTCGGATTCACCCGTTTGCGGCAGGTTGCTCCGGGCAACGCGTTTTTCAAAATCCCCATCCGACTCTGAGCTGACACTGGCGATCGCCCCGGTCTCACGGGTATTATCCTCATCGGTGGATTTATCACCCGCCACAGCAGCCGTCACTTCAGGTTTTTCCAGCGTTTTGCGCGTTGACGAAGCGGCGGGCTCAGACGAATCGGCGCCATCTTCGTCACCGACATAACCGTACTCTTTCTCAACACTGAGATCCGCGATACGACGAAGCGCCTCGGGCGTCATCGCCGACTCCGGCGTCTCTTCTAGAAACTGACGATAGCTCGCCATGGCCATTTCCAGGCCGTCCTCTACCCGTTCATCTTTGAGATCGAGTTCTATATCATCCAGTTCGGCAAGCGTGCCTTTCTCGCTTGTCATTGAACAAGCGGATATCAGTGCTATCGAAACGGTCAAAACCGAAAGCTTGAGAGATCTCATTGCCCGGCCTGCTCCGTCGTCTCATCATTTTCGGCGGTTTTATCCGGCGCCTGTTCCTCAACAGAATCACCCTCTTCCTCAGGTGTGTCACCTTGCCGCTCTTCCGCCTCGGGATCGGCCTTGTCTGCAGGCTCCTTCATAGTGGCACGGTCATAGCTTTCGGCCATGGCAAAACGTGCCTTAACCTGTGATTTCTCGAGTTTATCTCTGCGCTGTGTTAACTCGTTGACCGCCATCACCTCCAGCATATGCCCTTGTCTCGCCATCAGGGTTTCCACATTTTGTATGGCGTTTCCGGTCTTGATTCGCAAACGACGAATCTGCTCATCGTAACCTTCATAACTTTGGGTGGCGGCTTGCCGGGTGCGCACATAGGAACGGTAAATTTCCTGCAATCGGGCAATATCTTTGTTTAGATCATCGAGATGCTCGAATGTCTCGGTAAGACGCTTGTCGTACCCCGTGGTGATGTTCCAGAGGAGATACCCTTTAAGGCGATTGATACGGTGGCGGACCTGTGCATCGAGGGTCGTACCGCTATTGTCGATCCGTTTCTCGATAGCCGCGATGCGTTCCTTGATGATCCGTTCCGGCGCCGTCGCCAGAAACTCGGGACGGGGGGCGATCAACATATTTTGCAGGCGGCTGTTGATCTTGTCGCGCTGCTCTACCCTCAGATTGATTCGTGAATTCAGTTTACGGAACTGCTCATCGAGTTCAGGCAGCAGAGGCTCATAATACTGGCGTCTTATTGCGATGATCTCCTCGTAGGAGTCGTAATACGACGCCCAGGACTCAAGGCGCTTACGCAGCCGCTCAAGGTCCAGGTAGTTCTGTAGCGAGGACTGGAAGTCATGCGAGGCCATCAAGTCCATCAAATAGTAGGTCTCCGGCGACTCCGGTAATTCCCGCAGCCTGATGACCCAGTTGCGATCCTTTTTGATTTCCTCCCTGACCATCGCTTTTAGAAACTTTCCTTCCTTGATGCTCTTAATCGACGCATCGAGCTTGTCCAGTTCTTTTCCAATCGATTCAAGCGCGCTTCCGTACATAAGCGCCGCTTTACCGTACAGCCCCAGCTTCCCATAGGCGTACGGGACGCCGATAACCGCCTCCTGTACGGAACTGTCCGTGACATTGCGCTCACTGAGCATGGTCCAGGGGACAAGGGCTCGCTTGTAATCTTCATCCCTGGCACTGGCCCAGCCCAGGCCGAGCAGCGCCTTGTTGGAGAAAGGACCGTCAAGCCGGACGCGGCTGAAATATTGCCGGGCCGTTTGCTCCTTGTCCATGTCCATCAGACGGCTGCCCAACACCAGATTGGCCTTGTCCTTTATCGCCTTAACCGCCGCATCATCACTACTGCCGATCTGTCCGGCCTCATCCAGCTTGAGCACGCCCTCCTCTTCCTTCCCCTGGGCGAATAGAGCTACCCCTAGGTTGTAGGCGGCAAAACCCTCGTAAGACTCCCTGCCTTCCAGTGAAGAGAGAATTCCGGCCGCCTCTGAGAATTTGCCGTTTACCATGTAGATCTGAGCCTTGAGAAAGGCGATATCGTCGACATGCCGCGGCGGCAAATCACCCTCAATGCGCTCGATGGTATGGAGGGCGTTGAGGTTCTGCTCTTTCTGAAAGTAGATGCGGGCCAGGCGGTAGAGCGCCTCATTGCGCACTTCCGGTGCTACGTTCCCCTCGATAACGGCCTTGATGGCGCGTCCGGCCTTGCGGTGCATGCGGTAGGAGAGCTCGAAATCCCCAACGGAGAACTCGGCTTCGTTGATGTGAAAGTTGAGTGTATCGAGCTCAGGCTCATCCACCCCGTAGAACTGTGTCAACTCGGTATCCAGGCGAGCGATGGCATCAAAGAACTCACCCTGGTAGGCATAGTAGAGCGCCTCACCAAAGTGGGGATCTTTTAGTTCTGTATGGGTATGCTCGGCTGCATAAACCGATTGAGCGCAAATCAGCAGTGCAGCCGTGCAGAGGAAATTACCGCGCATGTATTACCAATCTTTGAAGTCGATGCTTTTTGTACCGCCCCCGGGGCCTGCCAGGCCAATCTCCACGAGACCGGGGCCTACACCTTTCTTAAATTGATAACTTTCCACCTTGCTGTACTCTCTCCCCTGTGGCGTCATGCCTATCATGCCGACTTTCAACTCATGCTCACCGGTGCGTACATTGCCGGTGAAGATACGCTGCATGCCGCCCGAGCGTAGCGCTTCCAGTTCCTTGGCGGAGTAAATATGATGTGCTACAGGTTTGCCGTCGAGCTGGATTTCCACCGAATCAAGACGAAACTCATCTCCTTTGTTAAAGGAGACAAAGAAAGAGACTTGGGTGTTCGACGGATAGAGCAGCTTCTCTTCCAGCAGGTTCAGCTCGGTGGAGATATCCAGCACATCCTTCTTGATATCCTGGACCTGTTCATCCAGCCCCTTTATCTGCTCTTTGGTTACCTCTTGCGCCGATGCGCCGACAGCGAAACAGGCAAAGGTGGCAATCAGCAGTACTTTGTTGATCAGTGACATACAAATCCTGTCGCTCTATGTGAGATCTGAGATTAATTAAAACATATATCCCACTAAAATCTCACGATTTGTGCACATTATTCGTGCCATATACACCACAGTTTGTGAAATTTGCCCAAGCAAATGTCACGGGAATGAAAACTGTGACACAGTCCGCAATTTCAGATCATTCGATATTTATATCAATCCTCTACCCGGCTCGGCAATGGCGGGGCTCACAATTCCAAACAGAGCCGGTGACATAGCAACGCCATATCATAGTGCCGTATCCGCGCAATAGCCCTGATTTTCTTCATGCAGCCGTTTGCGGAGACTCATTCAAGGGAACTGACGGCCTCATCAGCGTCGTCATCATCCTTCGACAACGGTACCGGCAGTTAAGCGCTCAGCCGTTCCCGATCCAAGGGTGCGGCAAGATTACCGAGGCTGTCTCCGGCATGCAAGCATGACATACAGTAACTCCACTGTGTGCAGGGAGTGGAACGGCGGCCCTCCCTGAGTCAGCTTGCTTTCGGTTCACGCCACAAAGACCGGGGTTCCCGTCAGCCTGTTTGCGTCTATTCTGATACTAAAAGCCGCTCCGAAAACGTAACCGCCTTCCCCCCCTTCACCGTCGGCGAGGGTTAAAGATAGAGGGAGGTCGTTTCGGAACGACTAGTTGGAAATAACCGTTGTGCAGTGAAGAGGTTGTGAGAGGTAAAATGGCAGTGAGTGGCGGCAAACAGCGGGTCTTTAAGATCCTGCGCTATTTCTCGATCACGAGCCTGATAAGCATTCTTGTGGCGGCGCTTCTGCTCACCTGGCTATATAGAAGTGTTGCGATTAATGGAATTGTCTCCTTTGGCGAGCACAGCAACCTGATGCTATCCCAGAGCTTTCTCAATGCCGTCCAGCCCGAACTCTCCGTCTACCTCGCCGATGAGACTCTTCACCACTCTCAGCCCTTGCCCGTCCACATGGAAGACCTCATTCGAAAGCTGATAGTCAATACCAGAGTCAACCGGGTCAACATTATTGATGATGAGGGGATTATCATCTTCTCCACAAATCAGGCCATCATAGGGAGTCGCCTTCAGGATTCTGTCGAATTTGCCGCCGCCAATGAGGGGGCGGTGGTAAGTGAGCTGAACCGGCAAGACGACGTCCGTCTCTTACCTTTCCCGGAGTCGGGCGTCGCCCTGATAAACAGCTATATCCCCATCCGTGAAACACAGGTCAAGCCGATTGAGGGGGTCTTTGCCGTCGAGACCGATGTCCGGCCATTGATGACCGAAATCGAGCAAACAGAATACCAAGTGTTTTTCGCCAGCATGGGCATCATGCTGCTGCTCTACCTGGTATTGCTGGCGATTGTCCGCCACGCAGAACGAATCATCAGAGGACAGGAGGCCATGCTCAAGGAGCGCTCCCATGCGCTGAAAATGCTCTCGGCGCAGCTCATCACGGTGCAGGAAAAAGAGAAAAAGCGGGTTGCCGAGGAGCTGCATGAGGGGATTGCACAAACTCTCAGCAGCATCAAATTCCATCTGGAGCATGCCCATGGTCTGTTGAGAGAACATAGGAAGATAAATGAACCATTACTGGCTCAACTGGTGTCGCTGGTACAGGATGCCATTAGTGAGGTACGGACCCTGGCCATGGAGATGCGCCCGCCAAGTCTCGATGAGATCGGTGTCATCGCCACAGTGCAATGGCACTGCAATGAGCTTAGCGCCGCCTACCCCAACCTCATCCTGGAACAGGAAATTACGGTTGAGGAGGAGGATATACCGACGCCGATCAAGGTGGTGCTTTACCGCACGTTACAGCAGATACTGCAGCCGATAACGCACAAAGACAGTACGCTGCGGCTGAAGGTCAGCCTGGGACGAAAGCCGCATGCCATCTTCCTGGAGGTGAAGGACAGTCATAAGGAGACAGCGGATGTGGCCGTGCAGGAAAAGCAGCGGGCGGATCGGGCGACATTGGGCGAGTTTATCGCCCTGTCGGGTGGGGAGATGGATGTCGTCACCGAGAACGACTGGGGCGGGACCACCTTTCAAGTGGAGTGGCCGGTTTAGCCCCCCCCTGCGATCGCGACTTTCATACCAATGAGGCCGTCACAACCCATACCGCTCGAACAGCGCCTGGAGCCGGGCCTCATCCCACACCTCGACGCCGAGTTGCTCCGCCTTGGCCAGTTTGGAGCCGGCCGCCTCGCCGGCGACCACCACGCCGGTCTTTTTCGACACACTGCCGCTGACCTTGGCGCCGAGCGCCTGCAAACGCTCCTTGGCCTCGTCACGGGTAAAGGTCGAGAGGCTTCCGGTGAGGACGAAGGTCTGCCCCGCCAGGGGCTGCTCCTCGGCCTGCATTCGCTCGACATCGGGCCACTGCACCCCGGCGGCGATCAACTTGTCGATCACCTCGCGGTTGTGCGGCTGGCGGAAGAAGGTGTGGATATGGTGGGCCACGATCGGACCGACATCCTCGACCTCAAGTAGCTGCGCCTCCTCGGCCTGCTCCACCTTATCGAGGCTGCCGAAATGGTTGGCCAGGGTGCGGGCGGTGCTCTCCCCCACCTCGCGGATACCCAGGGCATAGAGAAAACGCTCCAGAGTGGTCGCTTTACTCTTCTCCAGGGCATCGACCAGGTTGGCCGCCGATTTCTCCCCCATGCGCTCGAGCCCGGCGAGCTGTTCCCGGGTAAGCGCGTAGAGATCGGCCACATCCTTGATCAGGTCGGCATCAACCAGCTGCTCCACCAGCTTGTCGCCCAGCCCGTCGATATCCATCGCCTTGCGCGAGGCGAAGTGTTTGATGGCGTTCTTGCGTTGGGCGGAGCAGAACAGCCCGCCGGTACAGCGCGGCACCGCCTCGCCCTCATCCTGCAACACATCCGAGCCGCAGATGGGACAGTGGGTCGGGGTCTCGATCGGTACGGTATCGTCGGGACGTCTGGAGGCAACCATCCCGACCACCTCCGGGATCACATCGCCGGCGCGGCGGACGATCACCGTATCGCCGATGCGCACATCCTTGCGGGCAATCTCATCCGGATTGTGCAGGGTGGCGTTACTCACCATCACCCCGCCCACATGGACCGGCTCGAGCCGGGCAACCGGAGTCAGGGCGCCGGTACGGCCCACCTGCCACTCCACATCGTTGAGGCGGGTCATCTCCTCCTGCGCCGGGAATTTGTGGGCGGTGGCCCAGCGCGGCGCGCGGGAGACAAAACCCAGCTCCTGCTGCCGGGCCAGGCTGTCCACCTTGTACACCACTCCGTCGATCTCATAGGGCAGGCTGTCGCGCCGTTCGCCGATCTCGTTGTAGTAGTCGAGACATCCTTGCGCCCCCTGCACCACCCGAATCTCGGGGCAGACCCGCAGACCCCACTGCTTGAGTTTCTCCAGGATCTCGCTGTGGCGGCCGGGCATCTCCGCCCCCTCGACCACGCCGACGCCATAACAGTAGATCGTCAAAGGCCGTTGAGCTGTGATTCGGGAATCGAGTTGGCGCAGGGAGCCGGCGGCGGCGTTGCGCGGATTAGCGAAGGTCTTCTCCCCCTTCTCGCGCTGACGTTGATTCAAGTGCTCAAATCCGGCCTTGTCCATATAGACCTCGCCGCGCACCTCCAGCACCTCGGGATAATCCTCTCCATAGAGCTTGAGGGGCACCGCTTCGATGGTGCGCACATTTTGCGTCACATCCTCACCGGTGGCGCCGTCGCCACGGGTGGCGGCACGCACCAGCACACCGTTTTCATAACGGATGCTGATCGCCAGACCATCGAGTTTGGGCTCAACGCAGTAGGCCACCTCATCAACACCGAGCCCCTCCCGCACACGGCGGTCAAAATCGGTTAGCTCCTCCTCTGAAAAGACGTTGCCCAGCGAAAGCATCGGGATCGCATGCCTGACCTCGGCGAACCCCTTGAGCGGCTCGGCGCCGACACGCTGGGTCGGGGAGTCGGGGGTGATGAGGTCCGGGTAGTCTTGCTCCAGCTGCTGCAGCTCACGGAACAGCCGGTCGTACTCGGCATCCGGGATTTCCGGATCGTCCAGGGCGTAATAGCGGTAGTTATGGTGGGCGATAAGCCGGCGCAGCTCCTCGACACGCTGCTGTACTTCATCGGAGATCGTCTTACTCATGGGTAGTGCAATACTCGGTTAGTGTGCTGCGCCATACGAATGGTTTCTACTTGGCGGGAAAACCTTCCGCTTGCTGCTCCAGTTCAGCGAGGGTGTCCTCAGCCAGCGGCTGACGCCGGCCGTCGCAGAGTGAGGCGCCCAGCTGGGCGGCGATCTGGCGGGCTTTTCTCAGCAACATCTGCAGCGCCTCCTCGCCGGGCATCACGGTCGGCAGGCGCATGAACAACGCCACGCCCGGCGTCTCGAACTGGACGATCTCACTCAGGATAAAGCGTCCCGGCTCAAGGATGTTGGCCACGCTGAACAGCGGTTCGCTATGCCCCTCCACATGGAAATGAAAGATCTCCATCTCTCCATGGACCAGCCCCGCCTCCTGCAGTGCCTTTAGCAGCAGCGGTCCGCGCAAGGGGCGTCCCTTCGGCGCCATCACGGTAAGCACAATCACCTCCTCATCGGACGGTGTCGGCTCCCCGCCGGAAGAGGTCAGCGATTCCGGGTCGACCACGGCGGTAAGAACCGGGATATCGTCAAACTCATCGTCGTCCTTATTCCCCAGTCCTTTAAGTCCCTCAAGCTGCGCCTCGTCGACGACCTCGTGGCGTCGGGCGGAAAAGGTCGCCTCCCCCCACTCATCGGGATGCGTTTCCGCTTCCATCCCCGGGCTACTCCCTCTTCCGGAGCCGAACGCCCCCTCGCGAGCGCCATCGACCTTACTCCAGTCAAGCTTGCTGCGGTTCGCCCTGCGCCGGCGAAGCGTCTCCGCCAGCCAGATAGCACCGACCAGCACTACGCCGAGGATAAGCAGAATGATACGTAGCTGCTCCACTGTGCTACCCGTTAAACCGCCGCCAATTCCACCGCCTCATCCACATCGACCGCGACGATGCGTGAGACACCGGGTTCGTGCATGGTCACGCCTGTGAGGGTGGTGGCCAGTTCCATGGTGGCCTTGTTGTGGGTGATAAAGATGAACTGCACCTGCTCGGACATCTCCTCGACCAGTTTGCAGAAACGTCCCACATTGGCCTCATCCAGCGGCGCATCCACCTCGTCGAGCATACAAAACGGCGAGGGGTTGAGTTCGAAGATGGAGAAGACCAGCGCCACCGCGGTAAGCGCCTTCTCCCCGCCCGAGAGCAGGTGGATGGTGCTGTTGCGCTTGCCGGGCGGGCGCGCCATGACGGTGACGCCGGTATCAAGCAGGTCGTCGCCGGTCAGTTCCAGATAGGCGTGACCGCCGCCGAACAGCCGCGGGAACTTGTCCTGCAGCCCCTTGTTGACCAGGTCGAAGGTCTCCTTGAAGCGGGTGCGGGTCTCGCGGTCGATCTTGCGGATGGCGTTCTCCAGGGTCTCCAGCGACTCCATCAGGTCCTGGTTCTGTGCATCCAGATACTGTTTGCGCTCGGATTGCTGCTCGAACTCGTCGATCGCGGCGAGGTTGATGGGGCCGAGGCGCTGGATGCGCTGGCTAACCGTATCGAGCCGGCTCTCCCACTGCTTGAGATCGGCCTGCTCCGGCAGCTCCTGCAGCAGTTTGTCGATCTCGAAACCGGCCTCGTTGACCCGCTCCTGCAGGGTCTGGCGGCGCACCTTGAGCTCCTGCCAGGCCATACGCTGCTGCTCCAGACCGTTGCGGATCGTCTGCGCCTCCTGCTCGGCCTTGTGGCGCTCGTTTTCCAGTTCGCGCATGGTGTGTTCGATGTCGCCCACCTGGCGGCGCGCCTCATTGAGGCGGTTTTCCACCGCCATGCGCTTCTCCAACAGCTCCTCCATTTCGGCCGCCTTGAGCTTGATCGGCTCATCGCCCTCGGCCAGCGCCATCTTGAGCTCTTCCCGCCGCTCGGCCAGCTGCGCAAGCTGCTGGTTCATCCGCTCCAGCCCCTGCTTGGTGCTGTCGAGCTCGGTGCGTACGGTCTGGAGTTTTACCGTCAGTTCCTGGGCCGCGTCCCGATCCTGGCGGGCCTGTTGACGGGCCTGTTCGAGGGTATCGCGCAGGACTTCACGCCGGGCGGTGAGCTCTTCGCGCTGCCGGGCCAGCTCCTCCATTCGCTCCAGGGCGCGGTGCAGTGTGCTGCGCGAGCTCTCCATCTGCTGCTCCGCCTCAAGCAGCTGCTGGCGGATCTCTTCGGCCTCGCCGCCAAGCCGCTCCTTGCGGTTGGCGATCTGCTCCTGGCGCGCCTGCTTGGCGCTTAGCTGGGACTTCTGTTCGGTGTGACGGCGGTTGGCCTCGTTGAGATCCGCCTGAATGGTCTCACGCTCCTCCTCAAGCTCCTTTTGACGCTGACGGCCCTGTTCCATGCGCTGCTGTAGGGTCTCGACCTGCTCCTCAAGGCCGGCGATGGTCTCGGTCAGCTCCTTGAGCTCCTGCTCCCGATGCAGCACCCCCGCCCGTTCATCGGCATCGCGGGCCACGCGCAGCCAGCCGCTGCCGAGCCAGACGCCGTCGCGGGTGATCACCGACTCGTGCGCCGCCAGCGAACCGGGCAGAGCCAGCGCCGCGTGCAGGTCCTCGGCGATATAGATCCCGCCCAGCAAGGAGTCGAGCGGCCACTCGGCGCTCACCTTGGAGAGCAGGGTTTCGCCTCCGGCCGCCACGGCGGCAGCCTGATTGG
>JAWOIT010000066.1:0-3582 GCA_046484535.1 Pseudomonadota bacterium
CCAGTGACAACTTCGCCACCCGCTTTCAGATCAACGATGCCTGTGTCCTGGAGCGCAAGCCGCTGGTTTCGGGGGCGGCGATCCGCATGGAAGGACAGGTTTCCGTGTTCCACAATGAACGGGAGGGGAGCCCCTGTTATCGCTGCCTCTATAAGGATGAGGGGGAGCTGGAGCAGACCTGTAGCGAAAACGGGGTGTTGGCCCCGGTGGTCGGTGTGATCGGCTCGATTCAGGCGACCGAGGCGATCAAGGTGCTGGCCGGTATCGGCGATACTCTGAACGGGCGGCTGTTACTGTGGGATGCGATGGATATGGAGTGGCGCAGCCTGAAACTGCGCAAGGACCCGGCATGCCCCCTGTGCGGCGAAACAACAAAAAGGTGATAAGACGGATGCCCCGCGATGTAACCCTGCCAAGAGAGCTCATCAACCGGCTTCTGGGCCATGCACAGCATTCTCCGGAGGCGGAGGTTTGCGGTCTGATTGCCCGGGAAGCCAATGACAGTTTCAAGGTATACCCGGTTGATAACGTCGCGCAGGAGCGCGATCACCTGTTTGCGATGGATCCCAAGGGACAGATCGACGCCATGCGGCAGATGCGCGAGAACGGTGAGGAGCTGTTCGCCATCTACCACTCCCATCCGCATTCGCCTGCCGAACCGTCGTTGCGTGATCTGCAGGAGGCCGCGTATCCTGAGGCGCTATATTTGATCATCTCCCTTAATACCAAGGGAGTGCTCGAGATGCGCGGTTTTCGACTGCATCACGGAGAGGTTGATAATGTTGACCTGTTGCTGCAGTGAGCGCTGTTACACTGTGCTGTACGCGCGATAGAATCGTGCAGCAATGACAATCTTCTGTACTTTTTTGGAGAGAACTAGTGGCTGAAACCATAGATGAATTGACGGTTGAGTATACCGACGACGGCGTTGTAACCACCAAGGAGTTGGATAAGGTGGTGCTGACCAAAGGGGCCTGGTCGACGATTTTGTATCGTTATCAGGACTGGGACCGTAAAAAGGAGGAGTACGGCCCGGAGAAGTACACCATCCGCCGTTACCAGAAGCGAAATGGCGAGTACCGTCAGCAGTCCAAGTTCAATATCTCCAGCAAGGATCAGGCAAAGCAGTTGATCGAGGCGCTGCAGAAGTGGACGGAGGATTAACCGCACGTCCGCCGCGGTGCGCCTTTCGTGCCGCGGCTTTTTGCCGGGTAGATCATTAACCCGCTTTATCGGCTTTTTTATTCCCTAATACCCTTTTTAATGGCCTTGTCGATAACTATGTTTAAATTATAGGCAGGCGCTTTTTCGCCCTGTTGATAATAAAGCCAGTGCACTAGGAGGGGGTTATGGGACAGCAGGTAGGTGTAGCCAAAGCAGCCCATGTACTGGGTGTCAGTCGACATGAACTTCAACGGCTGATCCACGACGGTGAGCTCCACACCTTTGAGGGGCAAGTCGATATGGATGAGTTGCGCCGGCGCTATCCGGCGCTGGCCCTCAATGATGACCCGATGTTGGAGCGTATTGACCTTATTCGGGGAACCGCCTTTGCCCGGCGTATCAGGGAGACGGTCATTCCCGAGAAGGATGAACTGGAGAGTCAGTTGCGCCGGCGCACCGCGGATCTGAGCGTCGCCGAGGCGCAGATGAAAAAATTTCGCGGCTGCATCGAAGAACTGGCGCAAATACTCGGCGATTTGAATCGCGACGCCAGTGCAGAACAGAAAGCGGTGATCAAGGTAATCAACAGCTGGTTGCTCGACAAACTGGAGCGATAATGGCCTATCAGGTTTGTGTCGAACCGAGTGGTCGTACTATTACCGTCTTCCCGGAAGAGACCCTGCTGGAGGCGGCGCTTCGCTCGGGGCTAAATGTCAATTACAGCTGTAACAACGGTACCTGCGGTGAATGCAAGGTCCGCTTAAGAGCGGGGGAGGTGGAGCCTGTGATGCCCACTGAGTACCGTTTTTCGACGCAGCAACTCAATGAGGGATTTATCCTCATGTGCAGCAACAAGCCCGCCGGCGATCTGGTTATAGAGGCTCAGGAGGCGCTCTGTCCCGATGACATTCCTCTACAGGAGGTGACGGCCAAGGTGGCCAAGGTCGAACAGCCTTCCTCCACAGTGCATATCCTCCACCTGCGCACCCCCCGCACCCGCACTTTACGATTCATGGCCGGGCAACATGTCAGTCTTAAGCTGCAGGGGGGCGAAACATATGATGCCGCTATCGCCAGCTGTCCCTGCAACGGCATGAACCTGCAGTTTCACCTACCGGAGGAGGATGGGGACCCTTTTCTCAGCACGCCGCTGCATGTTGGCCAGAAAATGGAGGTAAAAGGGCCTTATGGGGATGTGACCCTGGATGATGGTTCGGCCCGGCCGCTGCTGATGCTTGCCATGGGCACCGAATTCGCGCCGATAAAGAGTCTAATCGAGCATGCCATCAATCTGGACCTGCGACAGCCCATCCGTCTGATCTGGCTGGCCTCGGAGAGCGAGGGGCACTATTTTGATAACCACTGCCGTGCCTGGGGTGAGGTTCTGGATGATTATCACTATTTGCCGTGTACCATGGCCGGTACCGAGCCCGCTCGGGACGAACAGGCGAAGCTCAAAGAGGCAATCGAGGCACAACTTGACGGACTGGAGAGTATTGATGCCTATATCGCCGGCTCCAGGCTGTTTCGGGATGTGACACGTGAACACCTTCTTACCCTCGGTGTGGAAGCGAAGAGGATATTCAGTTTCCAACGGCGCTATGTGGAACGGCCGGAAAAGCCGTCTGTAACAGGGCCCGGGGTTGTCGGGGTGAGTGGAAAAGACCGGGACTGACACACACTCTGGCACGACCGCCATGGATGGAGGAAGTACAGGCAGCGCAGGAGCATGCTGCCCGTGTAGCGACGCAATCTCCGCGTGACGCGATAGAGATTGCTTCGTCGCACTTGCTCCTCGCAATGACTGGTCATCGTAACGACGCAGCGACAGACAACAGAAGCGGGTCGATTACTCACTTCCCTGCAGGGCAGTCTTGATCGCCTCCACCCGGAGCCTGTGAAGCTCCTCTCCCACCTGTTTGCCAGTAAAGCCGCGTTCCACAACCTCCTTCGGGTCGACCTTGGCGGCGGCATGGTAGGCGGTGCGGAAGATCCCCGGTTGGGCGAAGTGCTGATCCTCAAAGCCGGGACGGCCGCGTGAGTCGGCTTCGCAGGCGAGCAGGTAGTGCTCCAGCCGCTCGGGGCGGCGGAAGGCATCGATCCGCTCCAGCACATCGAGCAGGGTGCCGGGACGCAGCTCCTCGGCGCGGTGGTAGACCCCGTGGTGCCGGGTGACGATCAGGGCCAGATCGCGATAATCCCGCGGTACGCGCAGGCGTTCGCACAGCTGCTCCACCAGTTCAATCCCCCGGTGTTCGTGGGCGATGTGTTTGGGCCACTCCTCCTGCGGTGTGGTGCCCTTGCCCAGGTCGTGCACCAGGGCGGCGAAGCGCACCCGGGTATCGGGGCTGAGCCGGGCCGCCTGTTCCAGCACCAGCATGGTGTGCAGGCCGGTATCCTCCTCCGGGTGGTGATGTT
>JAWOIT010000033.1:0-35979 GCA_046484535.1 Pseudomonadota bacterium
TTACTATTTATCAAAACGCTGGAACAAGCTGTTCAACTTCCTAAGATTGCACACAAAAAGTTTCTCTGGAGAACTTGCGCAACAAAGAGGCTTTTATCCTTTATGTCCATAAATTTTAATAGATGGTCTCGATAAACTAATTGATAACCTGTCGAGACTGAAGCATTTCCAACACCGCTTTAACGCCAACCTCAACACTTTCTTTTCCAGTATTGACCGTGAGTTCGGGTTTAACCGGCGCCTCGTAGGGTGAACTGATCCCGGTGAATTCATGGATTTCACCTTTTCGTGCTTTTTCATACATGCCTTTGGGATCTCGCTGTTCACAAACATCAATTGAGGCGGCGCAATAAATCTCATAAAAATCGCCGTGTGGCATTAGGTTTCTGATCATCTCCCGTTCCCGACGCAAGGGTGAGATAAAAGCGGCCAACACAATAGTACCTGCCTCCAAGAACAGCTTGGCTGTCTCCCCTACCCGGCGCAAATTTTCATCACGATCCTTAATCGTAAAACCAAGATCACTATTAAGACCGTGGCGGACGTTGTCACCATCAAGAACAAAGGTTCTGCATCTATTTTGATGCAAAGCCTCTTCTACAGCGTGGGCCAACGTGGACTTTCCAGAAGCTGAAAGTCCGGTAAACCAAAGCACTGCGCCACGGTGCCCGTGAAGCTTTTCGCGTCGCTGACGGGTAACTGTTGCATGATGCCAAACGACATTGTTGTCAGGTTGTGTAGTCATTTTGCTCAAAGATGCGCCTCTACTGTTTTTGTCTATTATTCCGTTTGCTGAACTTCCGTCTTCAAGCGGGCAATTTCTTCTTTAATCTGCTCATATTCGTCGATTTTTCGCTCTAAAAAACGCAAGGTAACGACGGCTTTCTCTTTAACTCCTTTCGGAGTCAACAAATAGGCGTAGATGCGCTTATCGGAATTTGAGCTAAATTTCCCCGCCTTGATTAAGCCCATCTTCATCAACTCTTTGAGGCAGTAGTTAGCCTTACCCAGACTCACCCCTAGATGCGCCGCCAGATCACGTTGGCTCATGGACGGGCTTTGCTCAAGCGCTTTTAGTATTCGGTAGCGGATTTCGTCGTTGAGCATTGTCGAATTGTTATGTTCACAATTTGAACGATATTCTAAAGGAGGGTTTTTACAGGGGCAAGGAAAATAAAGATCAATTAAGAGACTACGCACAAACTCAAAGTAAAGCCTGTAAACAGGTATATATGAATAATGATGTACTCGATGACTTGAGCTTATGAAGCTTCCTTGCACTGTAGCCTTTAGGCTCGCATCAATCGCTACCGAAGAGGTCTCGGGTATAGACCTTGTCCATGACATCACTGATTTCGGCCGATGGGCGGTTAGCAAGGATAACATCCGATAAGTCTTTGAACTCACCAAGATCGCGAATAACGCGGGAATTAAAGAAAGTATCTTCGTTGAGAACCGGCTCGTACACCACCACCTCGATCCCCTTGGCCTTGATTCTCTTCATCACACCCTGAATAGCGGATGCGCGGAAATTATCGGAACCGTTTTTCATTACTAAGCGATAGATGCCCACAACCTTTGGATTACGCTTGAAAATGGCATTGGCTATGAAGTCTTTACGCGTGGTGTTGGAATCTACGATCGCCTTGATGAGGTTGCTCGGTACATCCTGATAGTTGGCCAGAAGTTGTCTTGTGTCCTTCGGGAGACAGTAACCACCGTAACCGAAAGACGGATTGTTGTAATGCATGCCTATGCGGGGATCGAGCCCTACCCCTTCGATGATATGGCGAGTATTGAGACCGTGGGTTTCGGCGTAGGTATCCAGCTCATTGAAATAGGCCACGCGCATGGCGAGGTAGGTATTGGCGAAAAGCTTGACCGCCTCGGCCTCGGTCATGTCCATAAACAGTACGTCGATATTGTCTTTGTGGGCGCCCTGCACCAGCAGATCGGCGAATTTCTTTGCCCGCTCGGACTGCTCGCCGACGATGATCCGCGAGGGATAAAGGTTGTCATAAAGCGCCTTACCCTCTCGCAGAAACTCGGGAGAAAAGATGATGTTATCGGTATTAAACTGCTTGCGGACCTGGGCGGTATAGCCCACCGGCACGGTGGATTTTATGATCATCACCGCCTCGGGGTTGATCGCCATTACATCCTGGATAACCGCCTCGACCGACTGGGTATTGAAGTAGTTGGTCTCCGGGTCGTAGTCGGTGGGAGTGGCGATAATAACGTACTTCGCGTCCTTGTAGGCCTCATCTTTGTCCAGCGTTGCCCTGAAATTCAGGTCGTCGTTCTGCAGGAACTGTTCGATCTCCTCATCCACAATCGGCGATTTGCGCGCATTGAGAAGGTCCACCTTCTCCTTGACGATGTCCAGGGCCACCACTTCATTGTGCTGGGCCAGCAAAATGGCATTGGAAAGACCGACGTAACCGGTTCCGGCAATAGCGATTTTCATTAGGCAAGCAAACTCTTTAAATTTATGTACCGGGCATTGCCGCCCTTCAATTAAACAGGGGTTTCGACGTGATGGGAGCATGTAACCCCCTGAAATCAGGTCGAAGCAAACCTATCTGTTCATAAGTTGAACCGCATTCTAAAGGCAAGGCTTTACTGCGGCAATACATTATAAATCAAATGGTTAATAAAGTGTGAAATCGTGATGTGATTGGCATTCTATGTGAAATAGAGGGGGTATGGGTCTACCTGTCAAAGCCATGCTCTTTTCGCGACCGGGACGGTCGCTCCTACAGTTATTCCGGAGTCTCTAACCTCTTGTAGAAGCGGCTCCCAGCCGCGACTTCGGCATTATGCGACAAATAGAGAACGTCGGCTTTCGCCATTCATGGCTAAGCCGACCCTCATAGTACCTGTTACGGCATGGTTCTATCGCGACCGGGACGGTCGCTCCCACACTCCTCCTGACAGGCTTAGGCCGCCACCACCGGGATCTTGATGGTGTCGGCCTGCTGCTGGTACTCCTCGATCTCGTTGAAGTTGAGATAACGGTAGATCTCGCCGGCCATGGTGTTGAGCATGGCGACCTTTTCCATGTACTCCTCCACCGAGGGGATCTTGCCCAGTAGCGCGGCGACGGCGGCCAGTTCGGCGGAACCGAGGTAAACCATCGCATCCTTACCCAGGCGATTGGGGAAGTTCCGGGTGGAGGTGGACATGACCTTCGCACCGTCTGCCACACGGGCCTGGTTACCCATGCACAGCGAGCAGCCCGGCATCTCGGTGCGGGCGCCGGCCTTGCCGTAGATGCTGTAATAGCCCTCCTCGGTCAGCTGGTGCTCGTCCATTTTGGTGGGCGGGGCGATCCAGAGGCGGGTCGGTACGGCACTGCCCGCGGCCTCCAGCACCTTACCGGCGGCTCGGTAGTGGCCGATATTGGTCATGCAGCTACCGATAAAAACCTCGTCGATCTTCTCGCCGGCCACCTCGGAGAGCAGCTTCACATCGTCCGGGTCGTTGGGACAGGCGACAATGGGCTCCTTGATCTCATTAAGATCGATCTCAATCACCGAGGCGTACTCGGCATCCTTGTCCGCCTCCAACAAGTCGGGATTGGCGATCCACTTCTCCATCGCCTCGATACGGCGGCTAAGGGTGCGCTTGTCCTCGTAACCGTTGGCGATCATCCACTTGAGCAGGGTGATGTTGCTCTTGAGGTATTCAATGATCGGTTCCTTGTCCAGCTTGACGGTACAGGCGGCGGCGGAGCGCTCGGCCGAGGCGTCGGAGAGTTCAAAGGCCTGCTCCACCTTGAGCTGCTCCAGCCCCTCGATCTCGAGGATACGGCCGGAGAAGACGTTCTTCTTGCCCGATTTTTCCACCGTCAGTTCGCCCTGCTGGATCGCCGCGTAGGGGATGGCGTTGACCAGGTCGCGCAGGGTCACGCCGGGCTGCATTTCGCCCTTGAAGCGCACCAGCACCGACTCGGGCATATCCAGCGGCATCACGCCCAGTGCGGCGGCGAAGGCCACCAGACCGGAGCCGGCCGGGAAACTGATCCCCAGCGGGAAGCGGGTGTGGGAGTCGCCGCCGGTGCCGACCGTATCGGGCAGCAGCATGCGGTTGAGCCAGGAGTGGATCACGCCGTCGCCGGGGCGCAGGGAGACGCCGCCACGATTGGTAATGAAATCCGGCAGTTCGTGCTGCAACTTCACATCCACCGGCTTGGGATAGGCGGCGGTGTGGCAGAACGACTGCATCACCAGATCGGCGTTGAAGCCGAGGCAGGCCAGTTCTTTAAGCTCGTCGCGGGTCATCGCGCCGGTGGTATCCTGGGAGCCGACGGTGGTCATACGCGGCTCGCAGTAGGTGCCGGGGCGGATCCCCTCAACACCGCAGGCCTTGCCCACCATCTTCTGCGCCAGGGTGAAGCCCTGCTCGCTGTCAGCGGGCATCTCAGGGCGCTTGAACACCTTGCAGGGCTCCAGACCCAGGGCCTCGCGTGTCTTGTCGGTGAGAGATCGGCCAATGATGAGCGGAATGCGGCCGCCGGCGCGCACCTCGTCCAGCATGGTGCTGGGCTTCAGGGTGAACTCGGCCAGCACCTCACCGCTTTCGTTGACGATTCTGCCCTCGTAGGGCTTGATGGTAATCACATCGCCCATCTCCAGCTTGGAGACGTCGCACTCGATGGGCAGCGCGCCGGAATCCTCGGCGGTGTTGAAGAAAATCGGCGCGATCTTGCCGCCGATCACCACCCCGCCCTGGCGCTTGTTGGGAACGAAGGGGATATCGTCGCCCATGTGCCAGAGCACCGAGTTGATCGCCGACTTGCGCGAGGAACCGGTGCCGACCACATCGCCGACGAAGGCGAGCGGGTTGCCCTTCTGCAGCAATTCATTCATCTTCTGCATGGCGTCGGGCATCTTGCTTACCAGCATCGCCTTCGCGTGCAACGGGATGTCGGGGCGGCTCCACGCCTCGGAGGCGGGTGAGAGGTCGTCGGTGTTGGTCTCACCGGGAACCTTGAATACGGTGACGGTGATCGCCTCGGGCAGCTCAGGCCGGCTGGTAAACCAGGTCGCCTCGGCCCAGTTCTCGATCACCTCCTTGGCCCAGTTGTTGGTCTTGGCCTTGTGCAGCACATCGTTGTAGGCGTCGAATACCAGCAGGGTCTTGGACAGGGCCTGGGCGGCAATGGGCGCCAGGTCATCATCATCCAGCAATTCCACCAACGATTGAATATTGTAGCCGCCACGCATGGTGCCCAGCAGCTTGGCCGCCTCGCGTGGGGTGAGCAGTGGCGAGGAGGCCTCCCCCTTGGCGATGTCGGTCAGGAAGGCGGCCTTGACGTAAGCTGCATCGTCCACACCCGGCGGCACCCGATTGGTGAGCAACTCAAGCAGAAAATCTTCCTCGCCGCTGGGGGGATTCTTCACCAGCTCCACCAGGGCGGCGGTCTGTGCGGCGTTCAACGGCAGCGGCGGCAGCCCCTCGGCTTCGCGCTCGGCGACATGCTTTCGGTATTCTTCAATCATATCAATACGTTACTATTAGTAAGGTTATTTGCTGGATATCCACACATGATAGCCGATGTTTGCGGTCGGAAACAGGGACAGCAATAGATAGGCCCTGTAGGAGCGGCTTCCAGCCGCGAATGATCCGGGCATCGCGCCTAGAAGGCGCTCCTACAAAGGTGACGGGGCAATTGAAGCAGGATGCCGCCCCGGTGGGACATGGTGTATGATCCCGCCATCGAAAAATTCAAACTCTGGAGCCGGCATGGAACTCAACGAACTGACTGCAGTATCCCCTATCGACGGCCGTTATGGCAGCAAAACCACCGATCTTCGCCCGATCTTCAGTGAGTACGGCCTGATCCGCCACCGGGTGATGGTCGAGGTGCGCTGGCTGCAGATGCTGTCCGAGAACGACGGTATCGCCGAGGTGCCGGCATTCGGCGAGCATGCCAACAACCTGCTCAATAATATCATCGATAAGTTCACCGTGGAGGATGCCCAGCGGGTCAAGAACATCGAGAAGACCACTAACCACGATGTGAAGGCGGTGGAGTACTTCCTCAAGGAGAAGATCGAGGGCAACGCCGAGCTGGAGGCGGTCAGCGAGTTCATCCACTTCGCCTGCACCTCCGAGGACATCAACAACCTGGCCTATGCGCTGATGCTGCGCGAGGCGCGTACCCAGGTCGTGCTGCCGGCGATGGACGAACTTATCGAGGCGGTGGCCAAGCTGGGACGCGACAATGCCGAGATCCCTATGCTCTCCCGCACCCACGGCCAGCCGGCCTCCCCCACCACCCTGGGCAAGGAGATGGCCAATGTGGCCTACCGCCTGATGCGCCAGCGCGACCAGCTGAAGAGCGTGCCGATCCTCGGCAAGATCAACGGTGCCGTCGGCAACTACAACGCCCACCTGGCCACCTACCCCGAGCTGGACTGGCAGGCGATGGCGGAGAAGTTCGTCACCGGCCTGGGCCTGGAGTGGAATCCCTACACCACCCAGATCGAACCGCATGACTACGTGGCGGAGTTCTTCGATGTGGTGGCCCGCTTCAACACCATCCTCATCGACTTTGACCGCGACATCTGGGCCTACATCTCCAACAACTACTTCAAGCAGAGGACCGTCGAGGGCGAGGTGGGCTCCTCCACCATGCCGCACAAGGTCAACCCCATCGACTTCGAGAACTCCGAGGGCAACCTGGGGCTGGCTAACGCCGTATTCGACCACTTGGCGGCCAAGCTGCCCATCTCCCGCTGGCAGCGGGACCTGACCGATTCCACCGTACTGCGCAATCTCGGTGTCGGTATCGGCTATTCAACCATCGGCTATGCCTCGACGATGCGCGGCATCAGCAAGCTGGAGGTGAATGAAGAGAAACTGCTGGCCGACCTGGACGCCAACTGGGAAGTGCTGGCCGAGCCGATTCAGACCGTAATGCGCCGCTACGGCATCGAGAAACCCTATGAAAAGCTCAAGGCGCTGACCCGGGGCAAGCGCGTCGACGCCGCCGGAATGGCCGAGTTTATCGATACCCTGGAACTGCCCGATGCGGTAAAGGCCGAGATGAAGAAATGGACCCCGGCCAACTATATCGGTAATGCGGTTAAGCAGGCCAAGAAAATCTGATTTCGACTAGTGCATAAATTCAGACTGGATTCCGGCCTTCGCCGGAATGACGGAAGTTGATAGCAATAGGCTTTCATCACTTGCAATCACGATACCCTGATAGAGTACACTGAATGCAAAAGTAAGAGAGAGCCCGTCATTCCGGCTCAGGCCGGAATCCAGAGGGTAAAGAAACACCCCATCATTCGGGCGCAGGCCGGAACCCAGAGCGTAAAGAGACAGCCCGCCATTCCGGCGCAGGCCGGAATCCAGGTTTTAGCATGGAGGCTACATATGGAGCGTTTGCCGTGTGTATACATTCTGGCAAGTAAACCGAATGGCACTTTATATACCGGTGTTACTTCGAACCTGCCAAAGCGGATATGGGAGCACAAAAACAATGTGGTTGAGGGTTTTACCAAAAAATATGGCGTACATACCCTCGTTTGGTATGAAGTTCATGAAACCATGGAATCTGCCATTTTGCGCGAAAAACGTATTAAAGAGTGGAAGCGCGAATGGAAGATCGGGATGATTGAAAAGAACAATCCGCAATGGCGTGATTTATATCCGGGCATATTGGGATAACGTCAAATGGAAACCTCCCTGGATTCCGGCCTGCGCCGGAATGACGCCACAACAGTGATCTTTGGAAACCATCAAAACCGCGACACAACCATCATTCCGGAAACCGTAAAGCGGTTATCCGGAATCCATGTTCTGTTAGTATAGATTCCGTCCTGCACCGGAATGACGCCACAACAGTGGTCTTTGGAAACCATGAAAACCGCGACACAATCGTCATTCTGGAAACCGTGAAGCGGTTATCCGGAATCCATGCTCTGTTAGTATAGATTCCGGCGTGCGCCGGAATGACGGGAAAGATGACAGCTTCCTTCCTAATCAAGCTCAAACTCTTTGGCTTAATATGAACAGACAACCACCACTTGCTAACATTTCGGTCGAAACCTTTCTACGGGAGTACTGGCAAAAGAAACCGTTGATGATCA
This sequence comes from Pseudomonadota bacterium, assembly GCA_046484535.1. Taxonomy (GTDB): domain Bacteria; phylum Pseudomonadota; class Gammaproteobacteria; order Thiohalomonadales; family Thiohalomonadaceae; genus JAPHTQ01. The sequence continues at coordinate 8,106 of JAWOIT010000033.1, forward strand.
AAAACGCCCTGCCCGACCTCACCTGCCCGGTCACGCCCGAGGAGCTGGCCGGACTGGCCTGCGAGCCGGAGGTGGAGTCGCGCCTGATTGAGGAGCACGGTGCAGACGGTGGTTGGCAAGTGCGCAACGGCCCTTTCACCGAAGAGGATTTCCTCGCCCTGCCCGAGTCCCACTGGACGGTGCTGGTGCAGGAGATCAACAAACACGTGCCCGAGTTCGCCCTGCTACAGGATCGTTTCAGCTTTCTCCCCAACTGGCGGCTGGATGATGTGATGGTCAGTTTCGCCCCGGACCAGGGCACGGTCGGCCCCCATGCCGATAACTACGATGTCTTCCTCATCCAGGGACCGGGGCGGCGACGTTGGCAATTGAGCTACCAGGAGGCCGGGCCCGAGCAGCTCATCCCCGGCCTGCCGCTTCGCATCCTCAGGGATTTTCAGCCTGAGCAGGAGTATGTACTGGAACAGGGCGATATGCTCTACCTGCCGCCGGGTGTGGGCCATCATGGGGTGGCGCTGGGAGACTGCATTACCATCTCAGTCGGATTTCGTGCCCCGGCAAAGGTGGAACTGCTGAGCGGTTATGTGGCCGATGTGCTGGCCCGAATGGACCCGGAGTCGTTCTATGAAGACCCGGATCTGCAGCCACAGGCCAACCCGGGACAACTGACGGAACAGGCCCGTAGCCGCATCCGCGAGATCATTCGCTCCATTCCCCGGGACGATGAGGGAATCGATCGCTGGTTCGGCAGCTTCACCACCGATGTGCGCCCCGGCCACTACCTGCCGGAGCCGGAAACGCCGCTCGACGAGGCGCAGTTGCTTGCCGCCATCCGCCAACAGGGCGAGCTGTGGCGAAGCGAGTACGCCCGCTTTGCCTATGTCGACGATGATCCCGCACAGACGCTGCTCTATGTGGCCGGTGAGGAGTTCATTCTGGGACAGCACCTGGACTTTGCCGCCCCCCTGCTCTGCGGCCGGCGAATCTATAAGCTCGAAGCGCTTGAACCCCACCTGAACAATGCTGATTTTGTCAGCCTGCTTTGCCGGCTCTACAACCTTGGTGCGGTCTATCTCTACAAGTAAGCGAAACCATCCTCACCATATGCTCTTTTAATAAACAATAACGCCCGCATAAATGAATACACAGGGACCGCATCTCGCCCCGTACAAGATCCGTCAGGTCGAATGGAGGCTGGGTGAAGCCGCAATTAGCGTGCTGCGCAGGCAGGTGTTTATTATCGAACAGTCCGTCCCGGAGGAGCTGGAATGGGACGGAGAGGACGAGGCGGCGCTCCACCTGTTGGCCGAGGATGAGATGGGAAACCCAATCGGCACCGCACGCATGTTGACCGACGGGCATATCGGCAGGGTTGCCGTACTGGCGCCCTGGCGCGGCCGCGGCGTCGGCATGGCGCTGATGCGGCAGATGTTAGAGCTGGCCCGAGAGCATGGCCACCGGGAGGTCTTCCTGGATGCCCAAATTGATGCGCTGGCGTTTTACCGGAAACTCGGATTTCAGACCGAGGGCGAGGTGTTCATGGATGCCGGTATTCCCCACCGCCATATGCGGCTCACTCTTTCCGCTTGATGCACAACCGGCCGTCGGCTTAGGCTTATCGGCATGAGGAGGCTCAGATGAATCTCGACCAATACAAACTGGGTGAAAGCGAAACGCTGCTGGAGCTGAACGATGCCGAGGAGCATCATGCGGTTGCACTGGAGATGATCCGCCAGGCAAAGCGTGAAGTCTATATCATGAGCTATGACCTGGACCCGCGGGTCCTTAGCCACGACGATATCGTCGATGCCCTCTCCCGCTTTGTTCGCCAGGGCCGCCAGGCCCATGCGCATATTCTGGTGCAGCAGTCGAACCCGGTGGTCAAACACGGCCACCGCCTGATCCCGCTGGCGCACCGCCTGACCAGCAGCATCCGGCTGAACCGCCCCGGCTATGAACACCGCGACTTTACCGAGGCCTTTATGGTGGTCGACGGGATTGGGATCATCAAACGTGTGATTGCCGATCGCTTTGAGGGGGTGGCAAGTTTCAAATCCCCCATCGAGGGACGGGATCTGCGCGCCCTGTTTCTAAGCATGTGGGAGAAATCTGAGCCGGATCCTCAACTGCGTCGGCTGCAGATATGAAGCCAAGACATCTTATCCTCACTCTTTTGCTGCTCGCCTTCAGCACTTATGCGGATGAACTGAAAACCTTCGATCTGCAGCATCGCAGCACCGATGAAATGATCCCCATTCTGCAACCCTTGGTGTCACCCAACGGAGCCATCAGCGGCACCGGCTATACCCTGATCATTCGCAGCGACCGGGCCAACCTGCAACAACTGGAGCAGGCGATAAAACGGCTTGACCAGGCGCCGAAGATGCTCAGAATCACCGTCGATCGAAGCGGTGAAAACCAGCGTAATTCCGAGGGCGCCTCGGTAAGCGGCAGGCTTGATCAGCCCAATGTACGTATCCACAGCGGACAACAACATCAAAACCAAAACGGCTCCCAGCAACTGCAGGTGATGGAAGGTCATTGGGCGACCATACGCCGCGGCCGGTCGATTCCGCATGTGGTGCAGCAATACCGCCAGCCCCCCGGTGGAACCAGGATCGAACGGCATACCGAGTATCGTGATGTGGATAGCGGTTTTGAGGTTCGCCCCCGGATTAACGGTCAGCGTGTCACCCTGGAGGTTCGTCCGTTTCGCGCCACCCCCTCAACCGGCGGCCGTGTTGAACAGGAGTCGATTATCACCACGGTCAGCGGCCGTGTAGGCGAGTGGATCACCCTCGGTGGTGTCAATGAATCACAAAGCTCAAGCGGCTCCGGGACGATCTACTACAAACGCGGCTCCGAACAGGTAAACAGTAAGGTACGCATCAAGGTAACCACAGTCAGTCCGTAACTTGCCTGATTGATTCCCAATCGAGCACTTTATCGATATCCATTTAAATTTATTCAGTCCTTATCATGAGCGAAAACAGCCCCATCCACTACCGCATCACCCCCGCCCAACCCGAAGCCCATCTGTTTGGCGTGACGCTGCAGATCGAACAGCCCGATCCGGCCGGTCAGGTTCTGTCGCTTCCCGCCTGGATCCCCGGCAGTTACATGATCCGGGACTTTGCCAAAAACATCGTCACCATCGAGGCGCGAAACGGCGACGGCGAAAAAGTGGAGCTCGAGAAACTCGACAAGCAGACTTGGCGCAGCGCGCCGTGCCGCGGCACGCTTTCTGTCGACTACACGGTCTACGCCTGGGACCTCTCCGTGCGTAGCGCCCACCTCGACACTACCCACGGCTATTTCAACGGCACCAGCGTGTTTCTGCGCGTTCACGGTCTGGATGACAAACCGTGCAGTGTCGAGATCGCCCCGCCCGAGGGGAAGCAGTTTGCCGACTGGCGCATCGCCACCACCCTGCCCAGTGATGAGCAACCGTATAGCTTCGGCCGTTTTAATGCCGCAGACTATGACGAGCTGATCGACCACCCGGTGGAGATGGGCACATTTACCCTTATCGAATTCGAGGCGCGGGGGATCCCCCACACCATGGTGCTGACCGGGCGGCACTACGCCGACAACGAGCGTTTGGCCCGGGATCTGACCCGGATCTGCGAATACCACATCGACCTCTTCGGCGAGGCGCCGTTCGAGCGCTACCTGTTCCAGACCATGGTGGTGGGCAACGGATACGGCGGTCTGGAGCACCGCAGCTCCACCAGCCTGATGTGCAACCGCGAAGACCTGCCGCTCGCCGGAGACGATTCTGTCAGCGAGGGCTATCGCAACTTTCTCGGCCTCTGCAGCCACGAGTATTTTCACAGCTGGAATGTCAAACGTATCAAGCCCGATGTGTTTGTCCCCTACGACCTCTCAAAAGAGAGCCATACCCCCCTGCTCTGGGCCTTCGAGGGCTTTACCTCCTATTATGACGATATCTCCCTGGTCCGCTGCGGCCTAATCCCGGCGGAGAGCTATCTGGAGCTTCTGGGACAGACCATCACCCGAGTCCTTCGCGGCAACGGCCGGACAAAACAGTCGGTCAGCGAATCGAGTTTCGATACCTGGACCAAGTTTTACAAACAGGATGAAAACGCCCCCAACGCCATCGTCAGTTATTACACCAAGGGCAGTCTGGTAGCGCTTACCCTGGACCTGATACTGCGCATCGAGAGTAGCGGCGAGCGCTCGCTGGACGATGTGATGCGCCGGCTCTGGCAGGAATACGGCAAACCCCATAAGGGGATCTCCCCCGGACAGATGGAGGCGTTGATCTCGGATGTGGCGGGCAGAGACCTCTCCCCGCTTCTCGATTCAGTCCTTCGCAGCACCGAGCCGTTGCCGCTGACGGAGTTGCTGGAGAAGATTGCCATCCACCTGAAACAGCGCCGAGCCGGCGACAACAGCGATAAGGGCGGTACAGTGGCTAAAGAGTCCGGCACAATACCGCTGGCGCTGGGGGTTCGCTACGGCGGCGATCCGCTGGGGGCGAAACTGCTCAACGTCTTTGATGACGGTCCTGCGCAGGCTGCCGGTCTCTCCGCCGGGGATATCATCATTGCGGTGGACGGTATCCGCGCCACCCGGGAGAACATCGAGAAGCTGCTCAATTACCACCGAAACAGTGATAGCGTCATCGTCCACGCCTTTCGTCGCGATGAGCTGATGCCGTTCACAGTGGCGATTAAAGAGGCGCCGGCAGATACCTACTATCTGCAACTCGTTGAGGAGGCCGAAGGCGAACAGCTTCGCCTGCGTCAGGGCTGGCTGGGGCAGTAATCATTACTCAGCACAGCTACCCGCTATGCTCACTGCGTCTTGCTCTCGCTCCTAGCCCACCTCCTTGTAGGCGAAGGTGCGGAGGTTTGCAGCCCCACATCCGCCGATATAGACCGGCCTATCAGCTGATGAGGTATATCGCCTGCTAACTCCGGTCGACGCCGGCAAGTTTGGTATGCCCCCATCACTTTGCGCCTCTGCGTCTCTGCGGTAAGAAATATATTGTTGGACAGGGCGAGTAGTTACCATCGCAGAATCAGGTAATCGGTCCTTCGGGTTCGGGGGGATATGAGGGTTCCGGTTCGTAGTCCTCGGTAAAGCCCTCAACACTGGCCGCCGCATCCCCCAGTTTGCGAAAACGGGCCACATTGAACAGCGCCTCGCCTTCATGAACCAGCGGCAGGTTGTTGCGGCCGACGATGATCCCACTATAGGGGGTGCGGATCTCCACATCCCGTTCACCGAAGGGGTCGGACACGATCCCCAGCAGGGTCTCCTTCTCTACCTGGGTGCCGAGACTGACCATGGCGCGCAGGATACCGCTATCGGGCGATCGGACCCAGCTGCTGGAACGGGCCAGTACCGGTTTGTACGGCTTTTTCTTCTTGCGCACCGCCGGCAACATCTCCAGTGTGCGCATTACCTGAATAATGCCCTGCACCCCCGCGCGGATGGCCACCTCATCAAAGCGCAGCGCCTCCCCCGCCTCGTACAACAGCATAGGGATCCCCTGCTCCATCGCCGCCTGCCGCAGCGAGCCGTCACGGATATTGGCGTCGATCAACACCGGGGTGCCGAAGGCCTCCGCCAGCCGGGCGGTCTCCTCATCCTCCAGGTTAGCCCGGATCTGCGGCAGGTTGTTGCGGTGCACCGCAGCGGTGTGCAGGTCGATACCGTGGGTGCACTGGCCGACGATCTCTTCCATAAACAGATGAGCAACCCGCGATGCAAGAGAGCCCCGTTGATGGCCCGGAAAGCTGCGGTTGAGATCGCGACGGTCGGGAAGGTAACGGGAGCGCTCCAAAAAACCGTGGACGTTGACGATGGGGATAGCGATGAGCGTGCCGCGCAGCCGTTTCAGAATGGGCAGGCGCAGGAGGCGGCGGATGATCTCCACACCGTTTAGCTCATCGCCATGGATCGCCGCGGAGACAAACAGCCTCGGCCCACTTTTCTTGCCGTTGATCACATGCAACGGCATCGCCAGCATGGTGTGGGTATAGAGCTTTGCCACCGGCAAATCGATGGTTTGCCGATTACCCGGCTCCACCGTCACACTGTTAATCGTTATCGATTCGGCCATCTTCAGCCTTTGCCTTTTGTGCGGGTGCGATTGGGTTTGGCGTTCTCCTCAATGTACTTGATGATCATTCCCGCCACATCCTTACCGGTGGCATTCTCGATGCCCTCTAAACCCGGCGAGGAATTGACCTCCATCACCAGCGGCCCGTGGGAGGAGCGCAAAATATCCACGCCGGCCACATTCAGCCCCATCGTTCTGGCCGCCTTCACCGCCGTGGCCCTTTCCTGCGGCGTCAGTTTGGTCAGTGAGGCGGTGCCGCCACGATGCAGATTGGAGCGAAACTCCCCCTCCTTGGCCTTGCGCTCCATTGCGGCCACCACCCTTTTGCCGATGACCAGACAACGTACATCACTCCCTCCGGCCTCTTTGATGAACTCCTGGACCAGAAAGTTGGCGCCCAGCTCGCGAAAGGCATCGATGACACTCTCCGCCGCCTTGAGCGTCTCGGCCAATACCACGCCCTTGCCCTGGGTCCCTTCCAGTAGCTTCACCACTACCGGCGGGCCGCCGACCAGGTTGATCAGATCCCGGGTATTCTCCACATGGTGGGCAAAGCTGGAGAGGGGCAAACCGATCCCCTTACGGGAGAGCAGCTGCAAAGAGCGGAGCTTGTCACGCGAACGACCGATGGCCACCGACTCGCTGAGGGGGAATGTCCCCATCATCTCGAACTGTCGCAGTACCGCAAGGCCATAGGCGGTAATCGAGGCGCCGATGCGGGGTATCACCGCATCAAAGTGATCCAGCCTTTCACCCCGATAGTTGATGCCGGGTTTATCGGTGGCGATATCCATATAACATTTAAAGGTATCCAATACACGGACCTCATGGTCACGCTGCTGGGCGGCCTCCACCAGCCGGCGTGTCGAGTAGAGATTTTTATTGCGGGAAAGGATCGCTATCTTCATTTTTTGCACCCACTAACTGTCATGCTCGTCAGGCTTGTGCCCGACAAGATAGGAACGGCCCGGGTCGACCACATAATGGCCTTTGATGGCGGTTCGTCCGAGCAGCATCCGAAACTGCATGTTATCCCGTTTCGTCAGGGTCATCTCAATGGTCCAGCGCCGCTCCCCCAACTGCATGGGTGTGGCGATGACCAGGCGTTTTTCCCGGTGACCGCCCGAGTCGCTGACGGTACGCCGGTCAATCACCTCCGCTATGCACTCTTGCTCGACATCCCTGCGGCGCTGTAGCGGGTGGATACGAAAGCGCACCATCAATACCCCCCGCTCGTGAAAGGTGCTGTGAGAAAAGGCGTGCAGGGCCGAGGTACGGGCTCCCGTATCGACCTTGGCCTTGATGTTAGCGATATCCAGTTCGGGTAATGCAACCCACTCCCGCCAGCCGAGGCGGGTAAGTGACTTTTTTGAATTCTGGTTCATGCCCTTCCCGTTGTTATTCTAATACCCACAAAGGTAGATAAGTGACCGACACCTGTCGACTATCACAACAATCATATACCAGGCCGGCGGATCCCTAGTACAAGTTTCGGCCCCTCCTTTTAGGCTGTGGCATTGTTGTATACTACGCAGCTTCACCCGCAACAGAGCATCACCTTAATCCCATGACTGAAAACCTCCTCTACCTCTGCCCGAAGGATTTCAACACTGTGCCCGAGGACAGGCCGGCCCTGCTGGAAGCGCTCGAGCAGGCCGGCTTCATTGCCGAGCGGTTTAGCTTTGATGGAGAGGAGCATTTCCGGCCGGGCGAGGAATTTCTCACCTTGATCACCTTTCTTGGCTGCTCACCGGTGATCTCACTGGGGGAGCCGGGGAAGACCGGGGATGAATTTTGTCATATCGCCTTTGAGGGACCCCATAAGAATCCCTATTTTGTTGCCGGTGATAACATGAAGATACCGCGTTGCCCCGGCTGCGGACATCGCTTCGAGTCGTGGCGGGAGATGATCGACAAGTGGCAGCAGTCGCCTGAAACCACTCTCGTATGCCCCGACTGCGGGCGTGAGCTCAATGCCACGGAGTTACGCTGGCGAAAGTGCGCCGGATTCGGGCGGTTTTTTATCAAGGTATGGGGTATTTTCGAGAGCGAGGCGGTGCCCAATCCCAACCTGCTCTCCATCCTGGAAAAGAGCACCGGCACTCCCTGGCAGCACTTCTACGTTCGACGAATTTAGGCATCAAACAACAGGTTAATCACGACCGGGACGGTCGCTCCAACTCGGGATATAGCATCTTTATTGCGGGAACGAACCTCTGGGCCGCGATTGCATAGCCGGCGAGATCAGAGCCTGGGACGGATGATAGCGGCGATCTCCTCATCGCTCAGCTCGACCGGATTGGTCTTCATGCTATTGCCGCGGGAGTTGGCGACAATCGCCGGGATGTCGCTTTCGTCGATATTGAAGTGACCCAATCGCGGCAGCTTCAGTTGCTCGGTCCACTGCTCCAGCACTTCGACCAGCGCCTCCTGCGCCTCCTCTTCCGGCAATGTTGTCTTGCCGCTTAGAAGCCGTCCCACTTGGGCGTATTTGATCAGGGCCGGGCTCTCCGACAGGCGCCGGCGCAAGGCATCGATATTCACCCGCGTGGCTGAGGCCACGGTGGTGCCACAGGCCACGCCGTGGGGCACGGGGAACAGGGAGCCCAGCGGCTGGGCCAGTCCATGTACCGAGCCCAAACCCACCTGGGCCAGGGTGATCCCGGAGAGGAGCGCGGCGTAGGCCATGGCCGCTCTGCCATGCCGGGCATCATCGGTATCACCGCCCGCATAGGCGTGCATAAAACCCTCGCCGACCGCCTCCAGACCGCTCCAGGCCAGGGCATCGGTAAACGGGTTGGCCCGCAGGGAGACATACGACTCCAGCAGCTGGGTAAAGGCGTCCATCCCCTGGGCGGCAATCAGCTCGGGCGGACACGCCTCCAGCAGCTGCGGATCGATCAGGGCTACCTTGGCCACCAGGCTGTCATGGCGGAACGACTTCTTGTAACCGCACTCGCCGTGCTCGCTCAGTACCGCATTCTTGGTCGCCTCGCTACCGGTACCGGCCGTGGTAGGGACGGCGATAAACGGCAGCGCCGGTCCTTCATAGGGCAGTCCCTTGCCCACATCCTCCAGGTGATCCAGCACCGAATTGCCAAACGGCAACAGGCCTGCCACCGCCTTGGCCGCATCCAGTACACTGCCGCCGCCGATGCCGATAACCGCATTAATCTTCTGGTCACGGTAACGTGTGACGATTTCATCCACCCGTTGCGGAGATGGCTCACCGGAGATGGTGTCGTGGGAAAAGTCGATACCCTCCCCGCTCAACGCCGCCTTGAGTGGCGCCCAGTATCGGCTGCCGACAAAGGAGCTGCCACCGGTCAAGACAAGTGCGTTTTTCCCGTACCGGGCCGCCAGTTCGGGCAGTTCCAGCAAGGTGCCCTCGCCGAAACGAATGCGGGGCATGGTGACGGTGGAAAAGGGGCTAAAGTCCATATCGAATCTCTTCGCTACTTGTTTGCATAAACATAAATACCCGCTCAGAGACAATAAAAGGAACCGGGTTAATCAGCGAAGGCTCGCCTCCCTTTCTCCCGGTCATACTGTGACTGTCCTGCTGCGAGGAAAGGAACGGTGCTGCTTACCTTCGGTGATTAGCGGTAAGGACGCAGGTACCACCACTCGAAGAAGCGCTTGGCATAGTGCCAAAGACGGCACGAGGGCAACACGATGTTGCGCTTGGGTGTCCGTGCGACCAGCATGCCTTTTGTGTTGGAGTCGACGATACACATTAGCTCCACCTTGAAGGTTTCCGAGGCAGGCTTGCCCTCGAGCTCGGCCAGCAGATTGGCCGAAGCGGCCGCCGCCTGCAGATCCGCCATATGGGCCTGCTTTGGCATCCACTCCGGGCCGGGGAAACTGCCCGAATCACCGGCAACGAAGACCCGCTCCATCCCCTCGACATGGCAATATTTGTCGGCCCGCAGCAAACCACCCTCTGAGCGTGGCAGTTCGCTATTGTCGAACCAGCCATTGCCTGTCATCCCCGGCATAAAAAGGATCAGGTCGGCCGGGATCTCGCCGCCCTCGGTGATGACCTTGTTCTCTTCAAACCCCTTCATTTTGTGACCCAGGTGGGTTTCGATGCCGCGTTTGGCCATGGTTTTCAGTAGTCCCTTGACCGCATTGGGACCGAGCCGTTTACCCGGCTGCGGGGCGGGACTGAAAAAGACCAGTTTGAATTTGTCGCGCCGCTTCTGCTTTCGCAGCAGGCTATCGATGCCGAACAGAAACTCGAACATGGGACCGCCCCGCATGGCCGAGGGCTCCTTGGGGTTACCGCCGAAGCCAATGGCAATCGTGCCGCCGTCCATCTGCTCGAGCCGATCCCGAATCTTCACCGCCGCCTCGATCCCCTCACAGGGTGTGATGACGTGCTCAATACCGGGCAGCTTCTTGATAAAACGCCCGCCCGAGGCGATAAGCAGCGCATCGTTGCTGACCTCCCCCTTGTCAGTCAGGACCGTTCTGCCACCATCCTTGAGGCCGGTCACCTCCGCCTGGACAAAGTCCACCAGCATGCGGCTGAAGAACTTCTCCAGCGGCACACGCAGCTGCTCAGGGGTACGAATGCGGGACGGGATCCAGATCAGGCTGGGCAGATAGACAAATTCCGCCCGCGGACTGATGACGGTGATCGCCACCTGCTTGTTGCGTTTGCGCAGTTCCCTAACTGCGGTCAGGGCGGCAAAACCTGTTCCGATAACTGTGATGTTATGCTTGCTCATTTCTTACTCTTCTTGTTGTTCGCGGCACATCAGACATCCCGGCCCGGAGCTCACTTCATTTTCCCTCAGGTATGACAAAGAGGGCGGTTGTCCGGGTTCTGCACACCCTCGGCGATGGTCTGGGCCATATCCCGCAGTTCTTCCATCGAGATGCAATTGAGCACACGGGCGATGAGTTCGGGATCCAAGCGGATGGTGCACGGCGTGCCGTCTTCGAGGGCGACGTGAACACCCATGACGTTCTTCTCCAGTGCATCCTCACCCTCTTCCATCAACTCGGCCGTCTCCTGCAACAGCATTTCATAAAGATGATCCACTTCATCGGCGAGCGCCTCGTCGAGATCCTCCGGCACTTCCACGATTAGCTCATCGTAGCCGGCAGCGACGCCCTTTCCCTTTAGCTGTTCAATAAATTTGTCGCGGATTCGTTCGTCGAAGAAGACATATTCAAGCATGGGCAAATCCTAAAATCGTTTGTCTATGATCATTTTGGTCAAAAGAGACTAGCACTCTCCGTCCTTGCAAAGAAAGGTGACGAAGGCAACAGCGTACTCGCGCTCATCTGAGATGGACAGGTAGTGTCGTCCCACCCCCAGCTCTTCACACAGAGTGATAGCGCGACTGGAAAAACAAAGCTCGGGCTTTCCCTTACTGTCGTTCACCACCGCGATATCACGCATCATCAGCCCATCACTAAAACCGGTGCCAAAGGCCTTGGCCGCCGCCTCCTTGGCGGCGAAGCGTTTGGCCAGAAAGTGCTCCGGTCTGGCGGATTGTTGGTAGCCGTCCCACTCATTTTCTGCAAGAACCCGCCGGGCAAACCGCTCGCCATGACGTGCAAGTGCACGACGGATGCGCTCGATACTGACAATATCGGTGCCGATGCCGAAGATCACCGACGCGCCTCATTCATAATCCGCTTCATCTCCCGCACCGCCTCTTGCAGGCCGACAAAGACCGCACGAGCGATGATCGCATGACCGATATTCAGTTCGCGAATATCAGCCATGGCGGCGATAGCTGTTGTATTGTGATAATGCAGCCCATGCCCGGCATTCACCTGCAGGCCCGCCTCTACGCCCAGCGAAACCCCGGTCTTGATGCGCTCCAGCTCCGCCGCTTGTTGCTGCGGGGTCTTAGCATCGGCATAGTGGCCGGTATGGATTTCAATGGCCGGTGCGCCACACTCGGCGGCGGCCTTGATTTGACTCGGCTCCGCATCGATAAACAGTGATACTTTGACCCCTGCCGCAGCGAGTCGGCGGCAGGCCTCACGAATGCGCGACTTCTGACCCGCCACATCCAGGCCGCCCTCGGTGGTCAGCTCCTCCCGCTTTTCCGGCACAAGGCAGCAATCCTCGGGACGGTATTTTTCGGCGATGGCGAGCATCTCATCGGTAACCGCCATCTCCAGGTTCATCCGTGTCTGCAGGATCTCGCGCAGTAGGCGGACATCCCGTTCCTGAATATGGCGACGGTCCTCACGAAGATGCAGGGTAATGCTGTCGGCACCTGCCTGTTCCGCCTCGATGGCCGCCTGTATCGGATCGGGGTAGCGGGTACCGCGCGCCTGGCGCAGGGTTGCCACATGGTCAATATTTACACCCAGCAAAATCGGTAGTGTGTCGCTCACGCATCACTCCTTAGTCATTGGAAGTTGTGTTGTCCCGTTTCGTGTAGGCGTAGCGCGCCTTGAATAACTCGCGGCTGGCCAATGGGCGCGGCCCCAGATATCGCTGCAGGATGGTGCGCATCAGTTGCTTCGCTTCCCGGCGGCACTGTTTGCCGCGTATTTCACCCGAGTGCAAGGCTAGCAATGTCGCTCCATGCACCGCAAGACAGTCAGCTCTGTCCGCATCGGTGCGCTGCGGACCGTGCTCGATGTGGTAACAGTAGCGCGCATCTTCATCCAGAGGCTGTGCACTGACAGAATCGTGCGTTAGCTGCAGGCCATAACCCAACTCCTGCAACAGTTCACGCTCGAACAGGCGCAAAGTCCACTCATTATCAGCACTTGTGTTCAGTCGATCCAGTGTCCGGCAGTAACTGTGGTAGAGCCCGGGATGCGGGTCATCCCGTGCTAATAGGCGCATCAAGAGTTCATTGATGTAAAAGCCGCTAATCAGCGCATCACCGGCAAGGCTCAAAGGAGCCCCACTTGCCTCAGCAGCTGTCAGGGTGTGCAACTCACAATGACCGCTCCATGAAAGTAACAAAGGCTGAAAGGGTTGCAGTACGGCCTGAAGCCTGGAGCGTTTTCCCCGTGCGCCGCGAGCCACCAGGCCGATACGGCCATAGTCCGGACAAAAAGCCTCGATCAGCAAGCTGGTATCACGGTAGGGCTTGCGATGGAGAAGGTAAGCCTGTTGTAGGGCGACGCGTCCGTCAGTAGTCATCCTTGTAACCGAGAGAGCCGAGAATCCGTTCGTTATCGGACCACCCCTCTTTCACCTTGACCCACAGCTGCAGGAAGACCTTGGCATCGAAGAGTCGTTCCATATCGATTCTTGCCTGCTTGCCGATCTCCTTGAGCCGCTCACCATTATGACCGATCACGATCTTTTTCTGGCTGGCGCGCTCGACCCATATCAGTGCATTGATCCTGAGCAGTCCGTTATCGTCTTTAAACTGTTCGATCTCAACAGTGGTGGCATAGGGCAGCTCCTTTCCCATAGTGCGCATCAGTTTCTCGCGCACAATCTCGGCGGCAAGAAAGCGTTCGCTGCGATCAGTGATGTACTCTTCGGGATAAATGGCTTCGGACTCCGGCAGTCTCTGCACTACCTCCGATTCGAGTTCCTTTATGTTTGTTCCTTTTAGCGCAGAGAGCGGCAGAACTGTGGCAAACGGCATCTTTTGCGACAGCGTCTGCAATTGTGGCAGAAGCTGCTCTTTATCCTTGATTTTATCCACCTTGTTGACGATCAGCGCCACCGGGGTACTTTGCCCGCGCAACCGTTTCAGCACATTCTCGTCCTCATCGGTCCAGCGCGCTGCGTCAACGACGAACAAAATCAAGTCCACATCCTCAAGGCTGGTGGTTGCGGCACGATTCATATAGCGGTTCATCGCTTTTTTGGCGTTCAAATGCAGGCCGGGGGTGTCGACATATATTGCCTGATAGTCCGCCTCGGTCTTGATGCCAAGAATGCGGTGGCGTGTGGTTTGCGGCTTGTGCGAGGTGATGCTGATTTTCTGTCCCAGAATGTAATTCATCAGGGTCGACTTGCCGACATTAGGCCGACCGACGATCGCCACATAACCACTTCTGAACGGGGGGCGTTGATTAGTCACTGTTAAGTCTGCTCAATACTTCCTGCGCCGCAGCCTGCTCGGCCTTGCGACGACTACTGCCTTGGGATACAACAGGCTCATCCAAACCCTCGACGCGACAGCTCACGGTAAAAGTCTGTGCATGGGATTTACCCTGAATGTTCGTAACCTCATACTGAGGTAACGGTTTGGAGCGCGACTGCAGGTACTCCTGCAAGCGGGTTTTCGGGTCTTTGAGCGCCTGCGACGGGTCAACCGTAGCCAAACGCTCGCTATAGAGTTGAAGAATAATTCCCTGAACGGTATCGATATCAGAATCGAGGAAAATCGCCCCAAAGAGAGCTTCCAGCGTATCGGCCAGAATCGAGGCGCGACGAAAGCCACCGCTTTTCAGTTCGCCCGATCCCAGGTTTAGATATTCACCAAGGTCCAGGTCCCTTGCCATTAATGCCAGCGTTTCGCCTTTCACCAAGGATGCACGCAGACGACTGAGCGTCCCTTCATCAATGTCACTAAAACGTCGATAAAGCTCAGTGGATATGACAAAACTGAGAATGGAATCACCCAGAAACTCAAGCCGCTCGTTATTTAGCTTGCCGGCGCTACGATGAGTAAGGGCCTGCTTCAGCAGGCCCTCATCCTTAAAGGAATAACCTAACAAGCGAGAAAGTGCTTCCACGTTATCTGTCAGCCACCGGTACCGAAACTGAGTGGTCAAAGGTCAACAGTAATGAGACATTTCCGAGAAAAGGCACAATCACTTCATAATTGACATTCACCCCGAAACTGTCCCCTTCACGCAAAACCTCAACATCTTTAGCGCTGATAACGTCGATATTGTTCACGTTGAAGCGCTTCATAATTGCCGATCGAACATTGGAGACTGTACTGTACTCTTTCGTTGCCGCGCCATCTTTGACACTATCGAGCGCAGATCCAATCGAAAGATCTTCCAGATAAACCGGAGTAAGTTTAAGCACAATAAAAGCGCCAAACCCAATTATAAAAAGAATGAATACTGTCGACCAAAAAGTCATCCCTCGTTGTGAATTCTTTAATTTCATATTATTTCCCCATATCTACTCGATTGTCTTTCCCAATCGGCCCCAGTCGATCACGCCATCCTTTGCCCAGTCCCAATTCATCCAAATAATAAACGCTTTCCCAACCAGATTTTCTTCAGAAACGGTACCCCAGACACGGCTGTCTCGGCTATTATCCCTGTTATCACCCATGGCGAAATACTGCCCTTCCGGAACCTCATACTCAAAGTCACCACCGAAAACATTACGGCCGGGCATTAACAGTATGTCATGTTCAACCCCAAACAAGTTTTCCGTCAAGTGACGAGCACCGGTCATGTCACTACCGCTCCCTTCTCCCACATAAGTGCCGATTAAGCGCTGTGGTACCGCTTTTCCATTGATGTGCAATTGCTTGTTACGGTAAACAATATGATCACCGGGTATACCGACAACACGCTTTATATAGTCAATCTCCGGATTTTCCGGGTAACGGAAGACAAAAACGTCTCCGCGCTGCGGATCGCCTATATCAATAACCTTTGTATCGAGCACCGGCAAACGAATACCGTAAGAGAACTTATTTACCAGGATGAAATCCCCACCCAGAAGAGTCGGCATCATGGAGGCGGAGGGAATGCGAAATGGTTCGATCACAAAGGAACGAACCAAAAGAACAATCAGTATAATCGGGAAAAAAGAGCGGGAAAGTTCTACCAGATAGGGCTCTCGTCCGGCCCGTTCTATATCCTCTTCAGCCACCTCACCGGCCGAAGATTCCAGGGCCTCCACTTTGGCTCGCCGCTTCGGCGCCCAGAACAGAAGGTCAAGCACCCAAATGATACCTGTGATTAGAGTAAACAGCACAAGCAGTAGTGGAAAATCCAGTGTCATTGTTTCTTTCCTACATGCAATACCGCGAAAAACGCCTCTTGTGGAATCTCCACCGAGCCGACCTGTTTCATTCTTTTCTTACCTGCCTTCTGTTTTTCAAGCAGTTTGCGCTTGCGGCTCACGTCACCGCCATAGCACTTGGCGGTTACATTCTTGCGCAATGCTTTGACATTGGTCCGGGCGATAATCTGATTGCCGATTGCCGCCTGCACCGCCACATCGAACATCTGCCGCGGGATCAGCTCTTTCATCTTTTCCGCCAGTTCACGACCGCGGATTTGCGCCTGTTCCCGGTGTGCAATAATAGCCAGCGCATCGACCACCTCCCCATTGATCAGGAGATCAAGCCGCACCAAATCGGCGGCTTCAAAACGGTGGAAGTTATACTCCAGAGAAGCAAAGCCGCGACTGACCGATTTGAGGCGATCAAAGAAATCCAGTACCACTTCACTGAGGGGCAACTCATAGGTCAGTGACACCTGCTTACCCAGATACTGCATGTTCTTCTGTACTCCACGCTTTTCCACGCAGAGAGTGATGACGTTGCCCACATAGTCCTGCGGCACAAGAATATTGGCGCGGATGATGGGTTCACGGATCTCCTGGATCAGGTTTGTCGCCGGTAACTTGGAGGGGTTATCCACCATCAGGGTCTCCCCCTTGGTGGTAAACACCTCATAGACCACCGTCGGTGCGGTGGTGATCAGATCCAGATCGTATTCGCGCTCCAGCCTCTCCTGGATGATCTCCATGTGCAGCATTCCGAGGAAGCCGCAGCGAAAACCAAAACCCAGCGCCTGAGATGTCTCCGGTTCGTAAAACAGGGAGGCGTCGTTTAACCGAAGCTTGCCAAGCGCATCACGCAGGTCTTCGTAGTCGTCGCTACTGACCGGGAAAAGGCCGGCAAAAACGCGCGGTTGCGAAGGTTGAAAACCAGGCAGCGGTGACTCGGCGGGATTGTCTGTCAGAGTCAGCGTATCGCCAACCGGCGCACCATCGATTTCCTTGATTCCGGAGATCAGGTAGCCCACATCACCAGTGCTGAGTTCTTTCAGATCCGTCATCTTGGGTGAAAAGATACCCACACGCTCCACCTGATGGCTGCGGCCGGTGGACATCACGGTAAACTTTTGCTTCGGCTTGATGCTGCCATTAACCACCCGAACCAGGCAGACGACACCGAGATAATTGTCAAACCAGGAGTCGATGATCAGCGCTTGCAATGGAGCATCGTGGTCTCCTACCGGAGGCGGGATTCGCTTGACCAGCTCTTCCAGCAGATCCTCGATACCCACTCCGGTCTTGGCACTCACCTGTACGGCATCGCTCGCCTCGATGCCGATGATCTCCTCGATCTCCTCGATTACCCGTTCCGGTTCCGCCGAAGGCAGATCGATTTTATTGAGCACCGGCACGACCTCCAGGTCCTGCTCGATAGCGGTATAACAATTGGCCACAGTCTGCGCCTCAACACCCTGCGAGGCATCGACCACCAGAAGCGCTCCTTCACAGGCGGAGAGGGAACGGGAGACCTCATAGGAGAAATCCACATGCCCGGGAGTGTCGATAAAGTTGAGGAGATAGGTCTCGCCATTTTTAGCCTTGTAGTGCAGGGAGACACTCTGGGCTTTGATGGTGATCCCGCGCTCGCGCTCCAGATCCATCGAGTCGAGCACCTGCTCGTTCATCTCCCGTTCGGTCAGGCCGCCGCAAACCTGGATAAAGCGGTCAGAGATCGTGGATTTTCCATGATCAATATGGGCGATGATAGAGAAGTTGCGTATGTGTTGCAGATCGGTCACGTGGTTTTATTTCTTTCCAATAGCCTGTTGTGTTTGCCGGATGCAGGAATTACGGACCGGTGCTATCACCAATCCAACCGTCTGGCGCGAGTTTATTGCAAACGAGGAATTCTACCGGAAATCAATGCGTTGCGAAATAGGCCTGAAGGGCCTGCAAATCAAGAAAGTAGTGGCAGATTTCTTGATCCGCACTATCGCTCAGGACGGGTACCTTATGACCATAGCGCTCGACCAGGTTATTACTGCTATCAATATCAATGAGTTCCAGATCAAAAGCGCCGTTCAGCTCACAATCCAACAGCTCCCTGTGCATCGCTTCGCACAGGGAGCAGCCGCTGCGATGATAAAGCCGAAGTTTCGGCCTCAATCCTCAGGCACCCGAAGGGCCAGGAAGAGCGGACCGCTACGGCGCATTACCAGAACGGGCACCGAATGACCTTCGGGGAGGCCATCGACCAGTTCCTGATACTGTTGGGGATTTTGCACAGACTCGTTATTTAACTTAATAATCACATCACCGCGGCGAATACCCGCCTGTGCCGCCGCACCACTATCGACCCGCTGTACCAGCACACCGCCATCAGCAAGTTCCAGCTCATTGCGCTGGGCATCGCTCAGTGCACTCACCTGTAGACCCAGGCGGTCCGTTTTCATCTTCGGCTCTCCGCCACGGGCCTGCTGCAACTCCTCTTCTGCGGGTAGTTCGGCAATATGGACCTTCAGGCTGCGGACCTTGCCGTTACGCAGTAACTTAAGCTTGGCGTCACTGTTGGCCCTGGCCCGACCAACCAGTGGTGGGAGATCAGAGGAATCGGTAACCTCTTCACCGTTAAATTCGATGATAATGTCGCCGACCTCAAGGCCCGCCTTCGCTGCCGGCGAGTCCTCCACGACCTGTGCGACAAGCGCTCCGTATGGCCGCTCCATGTCGAAAGACTCGGCAAGGTCACGGGTAACATCCTGGATTAGGACACCCAACCAGCCGCGTGAAACATAGCCCTGCTCTTTGATCTGACCGGCCACATCCATGGCCACATCGATTGGAATGGCGAAGGAGAGCCCCATAAAGCCGCCGGTACGGCTGTAGATCTGCGAGTTAATGCCGACTACCTCGCCGTCGAGGTTAAATAAGGGACCGCCGGAATTACCCGGATTGATCGCCACATCGGTCTGAATAAAGGGGACATAGTTTTCACTGGGCAGGTTGCGTCCCAGAGCACTGACCACCCCGACTGAGACCGAGTGATCGAAACCAAACGGTGAACCGATGGCCATCACCCACTCTCCAACTTTCAAGTCCTTGCTGGTACCGACCTCAATCTCGGGCAGATCGCCTGCATCGACCTTCAGCAAGGCGATATCACTGCGCTTATCGGCGCCGATCAGCTCAGCCACTAATTCTCTGCGATCACTCAGGCGCACCACGATTTCCTCGGCGCCTTCGACAACATGATTGTTGGTCAGGATGTAGCCGTCGCTGTCGATGATAAAACCGGAACCCAGTGAGCGGGCCTCATGATCGGGGATCGGCCCATTGCCATTTTCACCAAAAAACCGCTCCAACAAGTCGTCCCAGGGGGTACCCTTCGGCAAGTCCGGGATTTCCAGTCCATGAGGCAATCTCTGTTGTGACGTTTTTTGTGTGGTGCTGATATTCACCACCGCCGGACTATATTTCTCCACCAGGCGGGTAAACTCCGGCAAATCACGTGCCTGCACACCCTGTGCAACAAAAAGCACTGCAAGCATCGCCAACCACTTGAAACGATAGAGTGACTGCATATATTTCATAGGGATTTCCATACCTTTAATCTTGTTTCTCTAAAGATTCATTGAAACAGGATGTGTTGTATCCGATACGTTCAACTTGCGTAAAATGACCGCCGTAAACCTCACATCGGCGGAACAGCGGCGGTTATAACCACGCAGCCAGAAAAAACCGACCATCAGACCCAGCAAACCGAACAGCAGACTCGTGACTTCCGCCCCACTGCCCCATTGCGGCGCCAATGCCTCACCAAGCAACCCACCGGCGAGCATCAACACCAACGGCAGGATATAGACCATAAGGGAGCCCTGCAGCAGCACCCCTTCCTCAATGCCAAGCACCACGGCGTCACCGGCCTTCGCACCCACCGGGTTTCGCACTTTCATCTGCTGCTTTTTGCCACCCAGCACCTTGCTCAGAGCGCCGGTGCCACACCCCTTGACCGCGCAGCTGCTGCAACTGCTACGCCTTTGGGTATCGACCCAGGCATCATCCCCCTCGACGCTGACAACATGTGCGGTCTCTTCAATCATGGCTGTACCCGCCTCAGCGATTCGGCAATCTGCCTGACGGTAACCGGTGGGACCTCACCGACAACGGTCACAGAGTATTCATCCAACAACCGACCATAGGCGTTCACGCCACCCATAGCGGAGCCGCCGGTAAAAGCCACCCCTCCCTCGTCACCATGCCTTTCAATAAATACCGAGACCGAGGCCAAGCCATCGCTGTAAACATGGTGTTGCACCGGATGCTGTTTACCCGGCGGCAAATAGGTACGTAAAAGCCGTTGCGAGAAGCCCGTTGGTAACTTCGATACCTGCCACTCAGTATGTGCCGGTTTCGGGCGTTTGTTCGGCTGGGACTTTCGTCCGAGCTGCAACACTTTTGCCTTACCGGAAAACTGCGGCTGCAATTGCGATTCGGGGATGCTCTCATGCATTTCCAGGGAAGTGAACATAACCTGCTCTACAATCTCTCCCTTTTCATTTACCACTTCGGCCCGTAACAGCAGACCGGAATCGATCGCCACCCAAAAGCTATGCCCATAACGATAGACGTCCCGCGGAACGATCACCACCTTGCGTGCTGACAACCCTGCAATTCTGTCCTCTCCTTCAAGATGAATTTCATAAAATTCACGCAAAGGATCGAGATCGCTGGGGAGATTGAGCGGCAAGCGGGGGCGCTGCGCGCCCGGGCTGTGCTCCATGGCAATGGAACTGTCTTCGGGTAGAAAACAGGTAACCCCTGCACGATTACGAATCACCTCACGACTGGGGCCGGTCAGTGAGACAAGTCGCTCTCTCTCGCCGTTTTCGCTTACCGCATGAATGATCTTCATGCTCTGCAGGCTGCCGTTCTGCTGATAGACGAAGGTACCGGTGTAGTTCAATTGGTGGGCGGAACGGATCATGCGCTCCAGCCATGCTGCGGCGTCATGTTCCGCGGCCATAACAGCGGCGGAGAAAACCGACAAAAACAATACACTCAGGGGTCGACTTCGACGCAACAGACCCACGCTACTTTTCACTCTTGTGGCCGACGATGCGAACATAGGGCAGCATACCGTGCATGCTGGAACTGACCGAGTATTCGTTGTGGTTGACCAGATAAGGGGCGAGGTTCTGATTATCCTGTTGCCCCTCGGGAAGACTGTTGGCCGCAATTGCCGGCTCTTCGATACGGACAATATTCTGCGGCTGCATCACCTCCGCCATCGTGGCGGTCGGTGCAGCCTGCTCCGATGAGTTCATCTGCTGGACCCCGAGTACGGCAACACCGGTAACGGAGGCCGCCACAGCCAGACCTGCGGCATGTCGCAACCAACTTCGCTGTCGACGCTGGGGCGCCAGTAATACCGGCTCCTGTTCAATCGCCGCAGCAATGCGTTGGTGCAGTTCAGGATCGATGCGCGACTCCAGATTGCTGTGCAGGGTGTCGCGGATCAAGTGATAGCGGCTCCAGCTGGCCTGCATTGCGGCATCACCGCGCAGAGCGTCCAGCGCCTTGCCCAGTTGTCCATCACCAAGCTCTCCGTCGGCAAGGGCCGATATCCACTCTTTTTTGTCTTCTGCCATATTCTTACTCCGGTCGCCCCGTAGGGTTATTACCGACAACAATCCCCGCCTCAGGGTTCCAGCAGGGGCTTAAGTCTGTTCTCGATCGCCTCGCGAGCTCTAAATATCCTTGATCGAACCGTGCCGATGGGACACTCCATCGCCTGAGCGATCTCCTCATAACTCAAACCTTCCATTTCCCGCAGGGTGATAGCAGTTCGCAAATCCTCCGGCAGGGCGTCGATGGCCTCATAGATCACCCGCTCGACATCGTCACGGTGGACCAGCTGCTCGGGGAGATCGGTCTCCCTGAGCTTGCTGTCCGGATCGTATTGCGCGGCATCTTCCGCGTCGATATCGGTGTCCGGCGGCCGCCGGCTCTGGGCCACCAGATAGTTCTTGGCCGTATTGATAGCGATGCGATAGAGCCACGTATAGAAAGCGCTATCGCCGCGAAACCGTGCCAGCGCCCGGTAGGCCTTGATGAAGGTTTCCTGGGCGATATCATAAACCTCATCCTGATCCCGGACATAACGGGAGATGAGTTTGACAATCTTCTGCTGGTATTTCTGCACCAGGGTGTCGAAAGCCTTTTTGTCACCATGCTGAACCCGCCGCACCAGTTCCTGATCGACATTATTCTCGCCCATCAGGGCCATCCCCTTTCACGTCCGGCACTACTCCCTTGCACCTGTTTCATCTGACAATCCATAACCATAAGAGTTCGCCAACGCACTATTTTTTTCCGTATATTCGCATTCTATGATAAAAAGGCGGCTTTAGGGGAGTCGATAAGAAATGGACTGTTCTATCGCTTTCCCCATAAGCCATCCATATACTGTAAAGAATAGAGGCGGTAATAGCCATTTCACGTTTTATCTCCCCACAACATGCCACCGATATCCTGGTTATCGGCAGCGGCGCCGCCGGTCTCTCCCTCGCCCTGCAGCTGGCCGAGAAGGCCAAAATCAGCGTCCTGTCCAAGGCCGGTATGGAGGAGGGTTGCACCCTCTATGCTCAGGGCGGCATCGCCGCCGTGCTGGACGAACACGACTCCATCGATTCTCATGTGCAGGACACCCTCAATGCCGGTGCGGGACTGTGCGATCCGGGCGTCGTGCAATATGTAGCCGAGCATGGACGAGCCGCCATCGAGCAGTTGATTGCCGAAGGGGTCGAGTTCACACGTGAACATTCCGGCGGCGAGTATCACCTGACACGTGAGGGGGGGCACAGCCACCGGCGCGTGATCCATGCAGCAGACGCCACCGGCAAAGCGGTGGAAAGCACCTTGCTGGAACGCGCCCGGGCCAACCCCAACATCACCCTGCATGAGGGCCACTTGGCCATCGACCTCATCACCCAAGCCAAGCTTGGCGGGGATGCCAACCGGGTGCTGGGCGCCTATGTCTACAACCGCCAAAGCGGTCATGTCGAGGTCTTCCGCTCCCGCTTTGTAGTGCTGGCCAGCGGCGGGGCGAGCAAGGTCTACCTCTATACCAGCAACCCGGATCTGTCCACCGGGGACGGTATCGCCATGGCCTGGCGCGCCGGCTGTCGGGTCGCCAACATGGAGTTCAACCAGTTTCACCCCACCTGCCTCTACCACCCCAAGGCCAAGTCCTTCCTGATCACCGAGGCGGTGCGCGGTGAAGGCGGCAAACTGCTGCTGCCGGACGGCAGCCGCTTTATGCATCGGTTCGACACCCGTGAGGAGCTGGCGCCCCGCGATATCGTCGCCCGCGCCATCGACCATGAGATGAAGCGCCTCGGCGCCGAGTGCCTCTACCTCGACATCAGCCACAAACCGGCCGATTTTATCAAGGAGCACTTCCCCACCGTCTATACCCGTTGCCTGGAGTTCGGCATCGACATGACCCGTGAGCCGATCCCGGTGGTGCCCGCCGCTCATTACACCTGCGGCGGCGTGATGACCGATATTCACGGCCGCACCGATATCCCCGGCCTCTATGCGGTGGGTGAGGTGACCTTCACCGGCCTGCATGGGGCCAACCGTATGGCCAGCAACTCGCTGCTTGAGTGCCTGGTTTTCGGCGATGCCGCCGCCCGCCACATCGGCGGCGAATTGACGCAAAACGAGCTCCCGAAGGAACTTCCCTACTGGGACGAAAGCCGGGTTACCGACTCTGACGAAGAGGTCGTAGTCTCCCATAACTGGGAGGAGCTGCGACGCTTTATGTGGGACTATGTCGGCATCGTCCGCACCGACAAACGACTGCAGCGTGCCAAACGGCGTGTCGACCTGCTCCGCGCCGAGATCGAGGAGTACTACGGCAACTTCCGTGTCACCAACGACCTGCTGGAGTTGCGCAATCTCGTCGTGGTCGCCGACCTCATTATCCGCTCGGCCATGGAGCGCAAGGAGAGCCGCGGACTTCACTACACGCTTGACTACCCCGAACCTGACAAAAATGCGCCGAAAAATACTGTACTGATCCCGAAAAATTATACATAGCTCAATGACTGCGCCGCTATTTTGCCCCTGCAAGCACCTCCTCGCCACTCAGTTTGAGCCGTACGCTCAGGCGCCGAAAGGTTTCCGCGCCGACGGCCCGCGGGCTAAGCACCACCGCGTAGCGGCGTCGACTGTCTGTGTGGCGAAAATTGAGCACGACCAGCGAGGATGAGAGGTAGCTGTTCCCCAACAGGGCAAGCGGAACGGTCCGCCCGGCCTGGCGCCACCACCAGCGCTGCTCTGCGTCCCACACCAGACTGACGGGCCGGCCACCCAGCTCGGCCCGCCTACTCCAGACATTCGATACGGCGGCAAAGCAGGACACCATCAGAGCCATCTTGAGCGGTAGCGGCCAGGGCAGCCAGAGCAGTACGGCTCCAACCAGAGCGCAAAATAACAGAAAGATCCCGCGCAGCAGGCGGTTAACACCGACCTCGATGCGCAGTGGCGTGGCGTATTCTTTTGATGACATCGGCAAACTCCTTTTGCTCCACCGCTGAATCCCCCATCAGAGATTCCAGCAGTGTTTGGTCCGGCAGCTCCAGCAACCTGCTGAAGCGATCACGCTGGTCTCCCTCCAGCCGCTCATAACCGTTTTCCAGAAACGCCAGCAGCAGCAGGTCCAGCTCCAGCATCCCTCTGCGACAGCGCCAGAGAAGACGTGACATTTCGGCTTCATCACTCATCCTACCCTCACACCTGCCGTTTTAACATCAGCTGTTTGATCAGTCCGATGGCTCGGGTGGGGTTGAGCTCCTTGGGGCAGACATCGGTGCAGCTCATGATCGAATGACAGCGAAACAGACGATACGGCCCTTCCAATTTACCCAAGCGCCGTTCGGTGGCCTGATCGCGGCTATCGGCCAAAAAACGCCAGGCCTGCAGCAGTGCCGCCGGTCCCCGAAACTTCTCCGGATTCCACCAGAAGGAGGGACAGGCCGTGGTGCAACAGCCGCAGAGAATACACTCGTAGAGCCCGTCGAGCCTTTCGCGCTCCTCCGGGCTTTGCAGGTACTCCGTCTCCGGCTCGGGGCCGTTGACGATCAGATAGGGCTCAACCTCCTTGTAGTGATGATAGAACTGGCTCATATCGACCACCAGGTCGCGGATCACCGGCATTCCCGGCAAAGGGCGAATGGTGACCGGCTCGGACAGGCTGTCCAGTCGGGTGATACAGGCCAGGCCGTTACGCCCATTGATGTTCATCGCATCGGAGCCGCACACCCCCTCACCGCAGGAGTGACGGAAACTCAGGCTCTCATCCTGTTCGGCCTTGAGGCGCAGCAGGGCATCGCGCAGCATCAACCCCGGCGCCACCTCCGGCAAGTCATACTGCTGCATCGACGGCTTCTCGTCAGCCTCGGGATTGTAGCGGTATATTCTGAACTCCACCCTTATGCCCTCTCACCTCACGCCCTCACGCCCTCACGCTCTCACGCCCTTACGCCCTCACGCTCTCACGCTCTCACGCTCTCACGCCCTCACGCCCTCACGCCCTCACGCCCTCACGCCCTCACGCTCTCACGCTCTCACGCTCTCACGCTCTCACGCTCTCACGCCCTCACGCCCTCACGCCCTCACGCTCTCACGCCCTCACGCCCTCACGCTCTCACGCTCTCACGCTCTCACGCTCTCACGCTCTCACGCCCTCACGCCCTCACGCCCTCACGCCCTCACGCTCTCACGCCCTCACGGGTTTTAATAAACCCTCGGCTTAGGCGGAAAAGGCGGTACATTCAGCGGTTTCATGCGCACCGGTTTGTAGTCCATACGCCGCCCCTCGCGGTAGAAGAGGGAGTGCTTCAGCCAGTGCTCATCATCCCGCTCGGGAAAGTCGATCCGCGAGTGGGCGCCGCGGCTCTCCTCGCGCGCCAGCGCGGAGGTGACCGTGGCCACCGCCAGCTCCATCAGGTTCTCCAGCTCGAAGGCCTCAATGCGGGCGGTATTGAAGATCCGGCTGTTATCCCAAAGGGTCACCCCCTGCAGACGCTGTTGCAGCGAGAGTACCCGCTCCAACCCCTCACTCAATACCTCCCGGCTGCGGTAAACCCCGCAATACTCCTCCATTGTCCGCTGCAGCTCGCTACGGAGAGCGTTGACGGACTCCCCCTCCCCCTTTTGCTCCCAGCGCGTCAGATGCTCATAGGCCTGGTCAATGCTCTCCTCGGGCATCGGCCGATGAAAGCGGTTCTCCCTGAGATACTCAATAATATGATTGCCGGCGGCACGGCCAAAGACCACGATATCCAGCAGCGAGTTCCCCCCCAGACGATTTGCGCCGTGCACCGAGACGCAGGCGCACTCACCGACCGCGTAGAGACCGGGAAGCGCCTCCTCGCCCTCCCCCGCCGGCACCACCACCTGACCATGGCGGTTGGTCGGGATCCCACCCATGGTGTAGTGTGCGGTGGGATAGACCGGCACCGGCTCCCGGGCCATGTCCACACCGGCAAAGGTCTCTGCCAGTTTGCGGATTGCCGGCAGACGCTTGGCCACCATCGTCTCACCCAGGTGATCGACCTTGAGCAGGACATGGTCCCGGTTCGGGCCACACCCCCGCCCCGCCTTGATCTCCTGGTAGATAGCGCGGCTGACCACATCCCGGCTGGCCAGGTCTTTGGCATGGGGGGCATAGCGCTCCATGAAACGCTCGCCTTCACTGTTGATGAGATACCCCCCTTCACCACGGGCCCCCTCAGAAAGCAGCAACCCCTTGCCGGCGATGCCGGTGGGGTGGAACTGGAAGAACTCCATATCCTGCAGCGGAATACCGGCGCGCAGGGCCATTGCCAGCCCGTCACCGGTGTTGATATGGGCGTTGGTATTGGTGCGGAACAGCTGACCGGCCCCGCCGGTGGCCAGAAGCGTGGTCTTGGCCTCGATCAGCAACGGCTCACCGGTCTCGATATCCAGCGCCAGTGCGCCCAAAATGTTGCCCTTTTCATCCTTAATCAGATCGGTGGCGAAGTACTCATCGAAAAAATGGGTCTTGGCGCGGATATTCTGCTGGTAGAGGCTATGCAGGATGGCGTGGCCGGTGCGATCGGCGGCGGCGCAGGTACGTGCTGCCTGATCGCCGCCGAAATTCTGGCTCTGGCCGCCGAAAGGACGCTGATAGATCCGTCCGTCATCCAGCCGCGAGAACGGCACACCCGCATGCTCCAGCTCATAGACCAGGTGTGAGGCGGCCCGGCACATATACTCGATGGCGTCTTGGTCACCGAGATAGTCACTGCCCTTGACCGTGTCATACATATGCCAGTGCCAGTGATCCGGCAGGACATTGGCCAGGGCGGCGCTGATCCCCCCCTGGGCCGCCACAGTATGCGAACGGGTGGGAAAGACCTTGGAGACCACCGCCACGGTGGCCTCAGCCCGGGCAAGCTGTAGCGCGGCGCGCAGCCCGCCGCCACCGGCGCCGATCACCAGACTGTCGAATTTCCTTCTCGCCACGTTCATACCAAGAGTCCCGTTGCCATCACCCGGATCACCCAAAATGCCATCGCTATCAACCAGCCGCCCAGCAGGGTCAGCAAAACAAGCCGAAGCGCCGGATAGCCACCGGCATAGTCCAAAATCACATCACGCACCCCGACCCAGGCATGCAGCAGCAGGGCAAGGAAAAACATGGCGGTCATTATCGACACCAGCGGCTGGGCAAACAAGGCGCGCCAGGCGGTATAATCGATTGCCGGCGCCAACACATACCAGCCCAGTGCCACCAGGGTGAATACCACCATGTAAAGGGCGCT
>JAWOIT010000041.1:0-46482 GCA_046484535.1 Pseudomonadota bacterium
CTCAACGCCCAGCAGTTGCGTTTCCAGGCCCAGAGCGACTACCACCGCGCCCGCTACGACTACATTCTCGCCACCCTGCAGCTCAAACAGGCGGCAGGAAGTCTGAACGAGGCGGATCTGGCGGAGGTCAATAACTGGCTCCAATAAAGGTCTCAGGTAACAGGTTGCCGGCCACCGCCGAAATGCGGCACGGCTTCCTGTTACCTGCAAGCTGACCCCCTCCTCCCGGAACTACCCTTTTCCCCCGCGGCACTGATAAACTCGGAACCATGAATACGAGTAATCCTTTCCCGAGCGCCGCACCGGACTTCAGCGATCCGCTCGGGCTGCTGCGCGCCTGCCACGAGCGCATCTTTCGGCACTGCGACACGCTTGAAAAGCTTCCCACGCACATTGCGGAAAAGGGTGCGGACCGGGAATTCCGTGAGGCTGTGGCAAAGATCCACCGCTATTTCACCACCGCCGCCAAACATCACCATGCCGATGAGGAGCGGGACCTGTTTCCTTTGCTGGTACGCCGATCACTCGATATGGCCGATACGATAGATCGCCTGAAACAGGAACACGAACATCTCGACGCCCTGTGGAAAGACCTCGAACCATTGCTTGCTAAGCCCTCCACTATCAAGGACCCGCCCACGTTAGAGACGCCGGCCCGGCACTTTGCCGAGGCCAACCGGAACCACGCACAAAAAGAGAACGAGGAGATACTGGATGTCGTCAGGCATCTCTTCAGCAATGAAGATATTAAAAAACTCGGCCGCAGCATGGCGGAGCGCCGTGGGGTCTCCCTGCCGTCAAACTTTTGAGCGTGAGTGTGAAGATGCCGAAAAACGAACCCCCGCCCCTTTCACGCTTCCTGGCCCCCCGCTACTGGCCCACCTGGTTCGGCCTGGGCCTGCTTCGACTGAGCCTGTTGCTACCCTATCCGGCCATGCTGTGGCTGGGGCGGGGGCTCGGCGGGCTGTTCTTCTCCCTGATGAAACGACGCCGGGAGGTGGCGTTGACCAACCTGCGGCTCTGCTTTCCGCAAAAAAGCGACGCGGAACGCTATAGGCTCGCCCGCAAGAGCTTTATCTCCACCGCCACCTCCCTGTTTGAGGGGGTGTTAAGCTGGTGGGGAAGCGATGCTCGGCTCAAGCAACTATACCGCATCGAGGGACTGGAGCACCTGGAGGCGGCGCGCAAGAAGGGACAAGGGGTCATCCTGCTGGGAGGGCATTACACTACGCTTGAGATCAGCGGGCGCTTCCTCGCCTACCATGTGGAGGGGTTGCAACCGATCTACAAACCGGCCCGGAATCCCTTGTTCGAGGCGGTGATGGCCGGCTCGCGCAAACGGCTGTTCGACGACCTGGTGCCCAGTAGCGATATGCGCCGCATCGTGCGCAACCTCAAACATGGCAAGGTAATGTGGTACGCCCCGGACCAGGACTTCGGGCGTAAACAGTCGGTGTTCGCGCCCTTTTTCGGCTTCCCCACCGCCACCCTGACCACCACCGCCCGGCTTGCCCGGCTCTCCGGCGCACCGGTGGTTCCTTACTACTCCGAACGCCTTCCCGGCACCGGTGGCTATTTGGTCCGTCTTCTTCCGGCGCTGGAGAACTACCCGAGCGGTGATGACATCGCCGACGCCGCCCGCACCAACCAAATTCTCGAAACACAAATCGAGCGGGTACCGGAGCAGTATCTTTGGGTGCACAAGCGCTTCAAGACAAGGCCGCCGGGAGAGCGTGGTGTCTACTAAACAAAACTATGCCCTGTGGCGTTACAACGTCCTGCTGCGGCTCCTCGCGCCGCTGATCGCGCTCTTTACACTATGGCTTGCGCTGAAGGAAAAAGAACCCGGCTATCTTCGCCAGCGTTTCGGTATTCAGCGCAAACCACAGCGCCGACGTGTGATGTGGTTGCACGCCGCCTCGGTGGGTGAGGTTAACGCGGTACTGCCGCTAATCAAGCAACTTCAGGCACACCAACCGGAGCAGCCGCTCCTACTGACCACCACCACACCCAGCGGCGCCCGCGCCGCCCGCAGCAAACTCCCCACCGGGGTGGAGCACGCCTACTTCCCGATCGACTGGCAGGGCAGCGTACGCCGCTTTCTCTCCGCCTACCGCCCGCGCTGCGCCCTCATCATGGAGACCGAGCTTTGGCCCAATCTCTATCGGGAGTGCCGTCAGCGCGAGATCCCCTTGCTGATCATCAACGGCCGACTCTCCGCGCGCACCTCTAAGGTCAAACCCTGGCTGCGCCGTCTCTACACGATGTGTCTGCAGCAGGTGACCGCCGTTCTCGCCCGCTCGGAACAGGATCGCGCCAGCTTCATCACCCTGGGCGCCGAGCGGGACCGCTGCGAGGTGATCGGCAACATCAAATTCTCCTCCGCGCCGAAGACCGAACGGATCACCCCCACGGATCTCGGCCGTCCCTACCTGCTGGCGGCGTCCACCCGCGATGGTGAGGAGGCATTGATACTCGATGCCTGGCGGCGGGCGGCGATCCCGGACCTGTTACTGGTCATCGCCCCGCGCCATCCCAAACGTCGTGAGAAAATCCTCGAAACGCTTCGCGGGGAGTCGGTGGCGGTACGCAGCCGCGGCGATGAGATTACGGAAAAGACGACGGTCTACCTGGCCGACACCTTCGGTGAGTTGCCGGGACTCATCAGCGGTGCCGAACTGGTCTTTATGGGAGGCTCATTGGTGGCAAAAGGCGGTCAGAACATCCTCGAGGCCGCGGCCCTGGGCAGAGCACCGCTGTTTGGTCCGCACATGGAGAACTTCCGTACCGAATCGGCGATCCTGCTCGAGGGCGGTGGTGCCATTCAGGTGGCGGATCAGTATGAATTTGCCGAACGGATAAAGGAATTGCTCAACGCTCCATCCCTTCGCCGGCAAATGGGAAAGCAGGCGCGTCAACTGGTGGATGAACGCCGCGACATGGCCTCACGCTACCGTGAGGCGGTCAGCCGCTATTGCGATTCGGTCGCCTCATAGCCGCGCAGCAGCGCCTTCCAGTCCTCATCATCGAAGGCGAAGTGCCTCTGCTCGCGGCGGAATTTCTCCAGGGAGCGCTTGAGCCGATCCAGGTTCGCCCGACGCCAGCCGGAGGCGGGCTTGCGTAACCGCCCTCGATCAAAATCGAGCAGGGTCACCTTGCCCTCTTCATCGAGCAGGATATTTCGCGCATTCAGATCCGCATGAAACACCCCCTCATCATGAAAACGCCGGATGCAGGCGCCCAGACTCGCCAGCAACGCCGTGGAGAGCCGCTTTTTACCCAACCACTCCGCCAGGGGTACTGCATCAACCACCTCGGTGACAATATCGCCACGATACGTCGGACCATTACGGCAAATTCTTGCTGCCACTGGACGGGGCACCGGCAAGCCCCTTTGATAGAGGGTCTGCAACAGCTGCCACTCCCGCCAGGGGCGGCTGCGCTCCAGGCCAAGCCAAAAATAGCGATCGCTGAAAACCTTCGCCGGTATCCCGCCGCGGTGATAGTGACGCAGGGCAAACACGCTCCCCTCATGCTGAACGAAGACGGTAGTCCCGCGTCCCGGCGCGGTACGCTCCAGACGCCCCTGCCCGGCCCAGTGCTCCGGTTCAAAAAAGTCATCATCCGGTTGGCCGATATAATCGGCATCATATAGGATGTGGCATTTATCTGTGTTGATTTGGATCGATTTCATACCATGGCTCTGCCGTTAACCACGCCACCTGAAAGCCTCTGCCTGCTACGCCTCTCGGCGATTGGCGATATCAGCCATACCCTGCCGCTGCTACGCACCATACAGGCTGCGTGGCCGCAGACACGCATCACCTGGATCATCGGGAAGACGGAACACTCGCTGGTCGGTGACATTCCGGGGGTGGACTTTATCATCTTTGACAAATCTCGGCGATGGCGAGCCTACGCGGATGTGAAACAGGCCCTGGCGGGGCGGCGTTTCGATGTCCTGCTGCACATGCAGATGTCGCTGCGCGCCAGCCTTGCCGGCCTGCTGGTCAAGAGCAAAATCCGCCTTGGCTTCGACCGGGAGCGGGCCAAGGACCTCCAGTGGCTCTTTACTAACCATAAGATCGCCCCGCACGAAAACCAACATGTCCTGGAGAGCTTTTTCGGCTTCTCCGAGGCGCTCGGGATTCAGCAACAGGTGCTGCGCTGGGATATCCCCATCCCCGATAGCGCCCACGCCTATGCCGTACGGCACCTGCCGGAGAGCCCCTTTATCGTCATCAGCCCCTGCTCCAGCATGCCCTACCGCAACTGGACGGCAAAAGGCTATGCGGCGGTTGCCGACTATGCATACAGAAAGTACGGGTTGAAGGTGGTGCTCTGCGGCGGCCCGAGCAGGCTGGAGTGGCAGTACGGCGCCGAGATCCACGGCCACCTCGACGTTATGGGCAGCAGCAAGGGAATGACCAACCTAATCGGTAAAACCGACCTCAAACAGCTGTTGGCGATACTGCAGCGGGCCACCGCGGTTATCAGCCCGGACGCCGGCCCCGCCCACCTGGCCACCGCCGTCGACACCCCGGTGATCGGCCTCTACGCCTGTACCAATCCGGACCGGGCCCGCCCCTACCTCAGTGGCGACTATGTGGTTAACCGCTACCCCGAGGCGGTGGAGGCGAAATACGGCAAACCGGTCGCTGAGCTGCCCTGGGGTATCCGGGTGCGGGATGAGGGGACCATGGAGCGGATTCATGTGAGCGATGTCAATGCGATGCTCGACAAAGTCATTGCAGACAGTGAGCATGCGTCACACTGATGCCGGGTATGGAGAAAAAAGAGCACTACCTGCCCAAACGCATCCTCGTCACCGGCGGTGCAGGCTTTCTCGGCTCGCACCTTTGTGAAAGGCTGTTAGAGGGCGGCAATGATGTGATCTGCCTCGATAACTTCTTTACCGGCAACAAGCTCAACATTGAACGGCTGATGGACAACCATCGCTTTGAGCTGATCGACCACGACGTAACCCATCCGATCACTCTCGAGGTGGATGCCATCTACAACCTCGCCTCCCCCGCCTCCCCCATCCACTACCAGCGCGACCCGGTGCGTACCACCCGCACCTGCGTGCTGGGGGCGGTCAACATGCTCGACATCGCCCGTCAAAGCAACGCCGTGATCCTGCAGGCCTCCACCAGCGAAGTCTATGGCGACCCGCAAGTCCAGCCGCAAACGGAGACTTACTGGGGACACGCCAACCCGATAGGCGTCCGTTCCTGCTACGATGAAGGCAAGCGCTGTGCCGAGACGCTTTTCTTCGATTACTACCGCCAGTACCGAACCAACATCAAAGTAGCGCGCATTTTCAATACCTATGGCCCGCGCATGCACCCCGATGACGGCCGCGTCGTCTCCAACTTCATCGTCCAGGCCCTCCGTGGCGAACCGCTCACCCTCTACGGCGACGGCAGCCAGGTACGCGCCTTCTGCTATGTGGATGATATGGTGGAGGGTTTTATCAAGCTAATGAATCAGCCCGAATCCTTCACCGGCCCGGTCAACCTGGGCAATCCGATGGGGATCCCCATCAGGCAACTGGCCGAGACCATACTTGAGCTGACCGGTTCAAGCTCCGAAATCATCTATCGCCCGTTGCCGGAAGATGATCCGAAACAGCGTGAACCGGATATCAGACTGGCCAAGGAAAAATTGGCCTGGCAACCGAGTACTTCATTGCTCAATGGGCTGGGGCGAACCATCAACTATTTCGACGCCCTGCTCTAACCGCCGCCACCCCCGGCCAGGGTGGCGAGGAAAAGCACTCCCCCTCCGACGTGCTTGTCGCCATCGGCATCGCCAATTTTATTATCAGCTTTATGCACCATGCCTTTTTGCCACCCCGGCGTACAACACCACTACCTCAACACAGTGGCAACAATGCGGTTATGTTTTATCTTTCACTTACCGGCTTTAAGACACAACGGTGCGCCGAACGGCACACCCTACAACTTAGGGGGATGATCATCTTTTCCCTGTGCGGTGAGATCGCGTTTTTCAGCCGGGCGAGTATTTACAGCCATTACATAAATTCCTCTACGAAACTCGCCTCGGCTTAACCGCAAGATGGGTAGACCTCGTCGATATATCTTGCGGCCAGAATAGCGGGGGTATATTGCCCGGCATCTTGCGCCGCCTGCTTTGCCAACGCACCTCGCAACCCCCCGTCATGGTAGAGACGCAACACCTGCTCGGTGAGCGCCTTTGCATTTGCCGGCGGCACCAACACGCCGTTCTCGCCGTTGCGGATCAGGTCGGGGATACCGTCCACATCGCTGGCCACGATCGGCAACTCCGCCCGCATCGCATCGAGCAGGATAGAGCCCAGCCCCTCATGCAGCGAGGGAAAGACAAACAGGTCGAAGGCTTCGAGATAGTCGCCGACATTATCGACAAAACCCTCGAAGGTGATATTATCCAGCCCCTCGGCCAGCTGTCGGAACCATGCCTCATCCTTGCCCCGGCCGAGAAAAAGAAAGTGCATTTCGGGGTGGTGCTGTTCCAGCTCCCCGGCCGCCTCGATGAGATACTGCTGCCCCTTGTGGTAATTGACCAGAGCGCCGATATGCCCCACGAGAAACTTGCCGGCAAAGCGCTCGCGAAGGGCCTCGACATGAGCGGGATTCACAGGCAGCTGGGTAGACATCGAGGGGATGATCTGCACCTCAAGCCGTGGGTTGTGACGAAGCAGGCCGGCCTTGATGGCGCGAGAGAGAGCGACCACCAATGAGGCGTTGCGATAGACCGCACGGGTCAGTGGATTGCTGCCGGGGACGTTCGGTACCCGGCGGGTGATCAC
The DNA here is from genome assembly GCA_046484535.1 of Pseudomonadota bacterium. Taxonomy (GTDB): domain Bacteria; phylum Pseudomonadota; class Gammaproteobacteria; order Thiohalomonadales; family Thiohalomonadaceae; genus JAPHTQ01. The sequence goes on from JAWOIT010000041.1 coordinate 6,815, forward strand.
ATAGGGGATGCCGAGAAAGCGCTTCACCCAGTAGCAATACTGGCCGGCCTTTGCCTCATGGGCATGGAGCAGGTCACAGCCACGGGCGGCTGTAACATTGAGGAGAAAGGGCTTGCCGATACGCCTCACCTCCAGCCCCTTCACATCGGCCAGCCGGTCTCCCAGCTCCGAGTCGCGGCGTACCACAATAACCTGGCGAAAGCCGCGGGCGGCCAGCTCCCGGATCAACAGTTCGGTCTGGCGCTCTCCGCCGCGATAACCGGCGGCCAGATTCACATGGCCGATGATCATTGCCGCTCACGCCCCTTGCGCTCGATCATCTCCTGCAGCTTGAGGTATTTGAAGTAGGTGCGAAAGACCGTGGTCAGGGTCACGGTCAGGCCGTCCAAGCCCTGAAATATCCCGCCCTTGATAAAATACTTGCGCATAAAGGCGACACCCGCGTGCACCACCGGGGCGGCACGGCCGGGCCGTTTGCCCTTTTCATACATGGCCCAGGCATCGCGGGAGGAGAGCGCGTTGATGCGCTCAATCCAGTGGCTGTAGTCGTTATAGGTGGTGTGGATGAGATGAGCGGAAAGACGCTCCACACTATCGGCCTCCACATAGGCGTGCCCCTTTTTCGGCACATAGCCGGCGGTATGGCGGTTGTAGAGACGAATCACGTAATCAGGATAAAAACCGGCGGCCTTGATCCAGTGTTTGCCGACATAGTTCTTGCGCCGCAGGGCGTAGGCATCAAACGAGCCCTTTTCCAGATCCAGCGCCTTGATCGCCTGCACCGCATCCTCATCCAGCCGCTCGTCCGCATCGATACTCAGAATCCAGTCGTGGCTCGCCATCGGCACCGCAAAGGCCTTTTGCGGCCCGTCACCCAGATAGGCCTGGTGAAACACCCGCGCCCCGGCCGCCTCGGCAAGACGGGCGGTCTCATCGGTCGTCTTGCTGTCGACCACCACCAGCACCTCATCGCAGACCCGGTGGGCCGAATCGATGCAGCCGATAATATTCTCCGCCTCATTCAGGGCGATTATGGTGGCCGTGATCTTCATCACTCGTCTCCTCCCAGCATCGGCATCAGGGCACGATAGACTTCATCGACAGTAATCCCGGTCAGACAGTCGGTATGGCCGTAGGGGCAGTTGCGCTCGAAACAGGGGCTGCACTCCAGCTCCCGGTAGAGCACGGTCGCCTTGTCCGTCAGCGGCGGTGTGTAGTCCGGCGTCGATGAGCCGTAGATCGCCACCAGCGGCCGTCCCACCGCCGCGGCCACATGCATCAACCCCGAGTCATTGCTCACCACCGCATCGCAACAGGCGATAAGGTCAACGGCATCGACCAACGTGGTGCGGCCGCAAAGGTTGTGCACCCGCTCGCCCGCCCCTTCGGCGATCTTCTCCGCCACCGGCCGGTCCTTCTCCGAACCGAACAGCCAGACCCGGCAGCCCTGCTGCGCCAGCCGCTCTGCCAGTTCCGCATAGTAGGGAATCGGCCAGCACTTGGCCGGACCGTACTCGGCGCCCGGCATCAGTCCGATAATTTTGCTATCGCGCTTCAGGCCCAGCTCATTGAGGACGCGCTGCCGGTTGGTGCCGTCAATCTCCAAACTCGGAGATGGAACCGGCGGCGGAAGCGCGCTGTCGGCAGGCAGGCCGAGGGCGACATAGCGCTGTACGGTCTGTTTCAGCACCGCCTTGTCCAGCGGACGGATGTCATTGAGCAGCCCGTAGCGCATCTCGCCGCGGTAACCGGTGCGCACAGTGGCGCCTGCGAAAAAGGGCACCAGCGCCGCCTTGAACGAACGCGGGGTCACGATGGCGCGATTGTAGCCACGCTGTCGAAGTGCTCTCCCAAGTTGCCAGCGTGTAGCCAGACCAAACTCACCGTGACCAAGCGGCAGGGCGATCCCCTCATTCACCTCAGGCATACGAGCCAGCAGCGGCAACGACCACTGTGGCGCCAGCACATCAATCTGCGCTTGCGAGTATTGCTGTTTGAGCGTGATAAAGAGGCTCTGCGCCATCACCATATCACCAACCCAGGAAGGGCCTGCGATTAAAACCCTTTCAACTCGATTAACCACAGCGATCTCCCAAGCCCAGAACAGAGGGATAACCGGCACACCGGAAATACTTATCCATCACCAGCAAGCCAATCAGGAACTCTCGCTCCTCATCCATGAACTGCGCCGTGTATGCATTAGCATTCTGAACAATCGCATATAGCGCATCCGTATTCTCATTGTAGTAGTGAAGCTTTTCATCCAGGTCAGCATAATCTTCACGCAATGCGATATAGTGCTTGCCGGGGGTAAGCTTCCCCTCCATGAACCAAGTCTCAAATTTCGGCGGAGCCATTACGCAGGCTGAGTTTGACGCCATAATCCACTTCACGTTAGTCGCTACATCCTTTCCCTCAACACTCAGCACATAGCGATAGTCCAACTGCTGTTGAACCGACATAAAAGGGCGATACCATGGCTTACCCCTTTGACTTTTTCGCACATCACCCACATCACACAGCGGATTTGCAAAGCAGGACTCAACAAATCGCTCCCGTTTTTCCCGAAAGGCTTTTCCTCTCCACACCGCCATCGGCTTTTTCCTGTCAAATGGCACCGGATCCCGCGGCATGTAATAGTGACGGAGGCGATTGAGCTTAAGCAGCACACTATTGGCGTTGCTTCCGTCCTCACGGATAGGACGGCTCTTCACGAATGTCGGTCGCTCGGGCACATGCACCACATCACCGAACAGTTCGTCAAACCGGTAATTGCCGGGAAAACAGCTGACAAGCGGCTTGAAGTCGAGGTGGTAGGCCCAGCTTTTACCTCGCCGGTAATGGGAGACCACGCTCTCTGCCGGCCCGGCATCAAACCCTTCCCGTAGGCGGTTGTAATAATTCACACGTTGATCGATATAAGCACGCTCTTGCTCCGGCGCATCGTGATACCGTCGCATGGCCTTGGCAATGCGTGCGGAAGCACGCTGACGTGCCCACACCCCACGGAAAAAGGCACTCAGATAATAGTCGAGCTTATGCAGTCGCTTGTTTCGGCAAGAGTAGTGCATGATCGTATCAGCCTGTTGCAAGAATCCGCTCTACCAGTGCAACGTTGCTTTTCAGGTGCTCGGGGTTGATTGTGCCGACAACCACACTGTGCACCGGCTGCTCGAAGACAAACCGCAGCGCCTTCTCCACACCTGCGCCACCGGCACTGGCGTCGGCATGTCCGCTTTGCAGACCCTTTTTAATCAGGATGCCCTTGTTCAGCTCCGTCGCCCGCTCGATCACCGGCAACTCATCGGTGTAGGCCTGATTGTAGGTGGCCATCACGACATCCATATTCTCCACGCACCAGATACCCCCCTCCACCGTTTTGGTCGACATGCCCACGGCACGGATCAGCCCCTCCTGCTTGAGCTGCTGCAAGGTGTCGCAGACCGCCTCGTTTCGGATGATATCCATATCGTTGCCGTCGGAGTGAACCAATACCATGTCGATGACATCGCGCCTCAGGCGTTTGAGGCTGCGCTCGACGCTCATGCGGGTGTAGTCGGCGGAGAAATCAAAACGCGATCGACCATGCTCGAAGATCTCGCCGACCTTACCGACGATTACCCAGTCATCCCTATGCGGCAGCAGCTGACCGAGGCGCTCCTCCGAATTGCCATATGCCGGTGCGGTATCCAGGGTGTTGATACCCAGCTCCCGGGCCAGCTCGAACAGCTCTTTTACCGCCTTGTCGTCGGGGATTTCAAACCCGGTGGGATACTTCACCTGCCGGTCGCGACCGATCTTCACCGTTCCCAGCCCCAGCGGGCTGACCTTAATGCCGGTGCCGCCCAGTTCTCTCAGTTCCATCGCTCCTCCTCCTGCCAGGGCAGCGGGGCATAACCCGGATGCGGCCAGTCCGGCAGTTCGGTTTCCGCACCGGGCTGCACGCCACCCTGCTGAATCTTCTCGATAACCACCTTCGCCAGGCGCGGCGACAGCGCCAGCTTGGTCGGCCAGGCGGTGATGATACCGTCCTGCTCTTCGGCAAAGGCGTTGTCAGGTCGGCTGCCGTCGGCCATCCCCGGTTCGGCCCGGTCGATGGACAGGATGCCCCACTCGGCGTCGCTCAGGTCCAGCCACGGGAACAGCTCACCCAGCTCTCTCTTTGCCGCCGCCACCTGACTTTTATGATCTCTTCTCACACCCTCTTCGGCGATCCGGCCGCCGAGATACCAGACGGTTCGGCCTTCGCTATCGTAGTGGGTGGTGATGGTAATGCGCGGGTTGGCGCCGGCGCCGAGACAATGTGCATAGAGCACACCCGGCAACGGATGATTCGGACCGCCGCGCAGCATCACCATATTCAGCGGACGAAGCTGCATCGCAGGGGCCCGGTGCTCGCACTTCTGCAGTAGCGCGGCGTTGCCCTTGCCGGCGGCGAAGACAACCCGCCGGGCATCCAGACGGATATCCCCCGACACGACCCGCCGGCCGCGCTCGCTCTTGTTAAGCTGCAATGCCTCGGTGTCGTGGAGTTTGTAGATCGCTTCGCGATGCGGTTCGGCCAAGGCATGCACCAGTGAAGCGGTGTCCAGCACCGGCTCCTCCAGACGATAGACCTGGCCGTGAAAGGCGGGATTGCGGAAGATCTCCGGTCGTTCATCGCCTTCGACGGCGTTGGTGCGACTGCGCATCAGCTTACTGGCGAAAAAACCGGCCATGCGCGAGGTGAGGTTTTCGGTGGACCACATGAACTGGTTGGGCGAGAGCAGCTTGACCGCCGAGAGGTCCAGCTCCCCCTCGCCGACAAGACAGGCGCGCCAGATGGGGGGCATCTCGGCGATCGCCTCGGAAGAGCCGGTGAGCTTGCCGGTCAGGGCGTATTTGGTGCCGCCGTGGATGATGCCCTGGGCGTAACGGGTCTGCCCCGCCCCCAGGGCCTGCGACTCCAACAATACGGCCTGATAGCCCTGTTCACGCAGCCGAGCCAGCAGCCAGAGTCCGGCCACACCGCCACCGAAAATTACGACATCGACCGCTGTCACAGGGGATTCGGTCGTCATTCCCCGCCCGATTTCTTTTCCGAGGCGCGGATGGAGCCGATGATGCCGGTGGTGGAGACGTTATCCACATAGCTCATCACCTGTACCTTGCCGCCGGCCTCACGCACGCAGTCGCCGCCGGGGATCTTGTCCGGTTCATTGTCACCGCCCTTGACCAGGATGTCCGGCAAGACCCGGCAGATCAGTCGGGTCGGGGTGTCCTCGTCGAAACCCACCACCCAGTCGACACAGTCCAGCGCCGCCAGTACCCGCATACGCCGCTCCTGGGTGTTGACCGGCCGCTCTTCGCCCTTGAGGCGTTTGACCGAGGCATCGTCATTGACCGCGACGATAAGGCGATCACCCCGTTTCGCCGCCTCCTCCAGGTAGGTGACATGACCGGCGTGCAGGATATCGAAACAGCCGTTGGTCATCACCACCGTCTCACCGTGGGCCTTGGCCTCCTGCACCAGCGCCACCAGTTTGTCCTCGTCGACCATACCCTGCTCCATCTCATCCTGCTCACGCATGGCCCGTCGGATCTCCGGCACGGTGACGGTGGCGGTGCCGAGCTTGCCCACCACCACGCCGGCGGCGAGATTGGCCAGCACGGTGGACTCGACCAGGCTGTCCCCGGCGGCGAGCGCGGCGGCCAGAACCGAAACCACCGTATCTCCTGCGCCGGTAACATCGAAGACCTCCCGCGCCCGGGTAGGGATGTGCAGCGCCTCACGCCCCTTTTGCAACAAAGTCATCCCCTTCTCGCTACGGGTGATGAGCAGGGCCTCCAGCCTGAGCTGCTCCCGCAGCCGCTCCCCTTTGTGCACGACCTCATCATCGCTGTTGCAAGGTCCGACCACCGCCTCGAACTCACTCATGTTAGGCGTAATCACCGTGGCGCCGGCGTAGCAGGAGAATTCGCTCCCCTTGGGATCGACCACCACCGGCTTGCCTGCAGCACGGGCCACCTCAATCAGCTGCGGTGCAGCGCGCAGCGCCCCCTTTTGATAGTCCGAGAGTACGACCACATCATACTCACCGACCACATGCTCGAAGCGCTCCAGCAAGCCGCGGTCATCGTAGCCCGGAAAACCGTCCTCGAAATCGAGTCGGATCAACTGCTGGTGGCGACTGAGCACCCGCAGCTTGGTCACTGTAGGAAACCCAGCGAGACGCTCGAAGTGGCACTCCACACCGTGATGGTGCAGCGCACGCGCCAGTGCATCCGCCGCCTCATCCTGACCGGTAAGCCCAATCACCGCCGCCCCGGCACCGAGCGCCGCCACATTCAGAGCCACATTGCCCGCCCCACCGGCGCGCTCCTCAACTTCGCCCACCTTCACCACCGGCACCGGCGCCTCCGGAGAGATGCGGGAGGTGTCGCCATGCCAGTAGCGGTCCAGCATCAGATCGCCGACAACCAGCACACGGGAGGAGGAGAACTCGGGTATCTGTACGATTTTCATCACAATATTGTTGTCAGGACTAAGCGCCCATTCTACCGTTTTTTAGGCTCCGTGTGTGGGAAGTGTCGACAAGCCCCGGGGAAAGAGTATTATGTGAAAAATCCGGTGCAGTACACTAGCGATTCCCTTGAAAATACCCCTGGCCTCGCCACCCTACACTAAAGTAAAATCCCACCCAAATACATCATTATTTTCAAATGGTTACCACTCCATCTATCCATCGGCCCGGTATACAACGTGAAACACCCCATTACTATTACCCTTGCCTCTGACGACAACTACGCTCGGCACATGGGCATCGTCACACTCTCTGTGTTGGCAAACGCCAACGAACCGCAACGCTATATGTTTTACTTTCTTGATGCCGGTATCAGCACGGCCAATCGCGAGCGGATTCGAAGCATCATTGAGCGTTACTCCGCGGGGTGCCGCTTCATTACACCGGACACCAAAGGTTACGGGGAGATCCCACTGAAGCGCTATGGCGTTGCCGCCCTTTTCCGGTTATCACTCTCCACGCTGCTCCCACCCGATGTCGAACGCGTTATCTACCTCGACTGCGACGTCCTGGCCTTCGACGATCTTGGGAAATTATGGCGGACAGAGCTTGAGGGCCATATTGTTGGCGCTGTTACAAACCTGGGTAAACAACCCGTTGAGCGCCTAGGGATTTTGGACGGCGACTATTTCAACTCAGGTGTTATGTTGATCGATCTACAGAAGTGGCGGCGTGAATCGGTCGGAGAGTGCACACTGGCTTTTATGCAACAGAACACTGAGCAACTGGTGTTTCCCGACCAGGACGGGTTAAACCATGTTCTGCAAGGCAAGTGGGGGCATCTTCCGCTTCGTTGGAACCAGCAGCCGGCCAGTTACCATATGCTGGAGAAAGGGAAGACACAGCCCCCGCTGACAAAAGAGCAACTTAGGGAAGCTGTCACCAAACCCGGTATCGTTCATTACCTGGGAAAAAACAAGCCCTGGAACTACATGACCTTCCACCCCCTGAAGGAGAACTACTGGGGCTACATCGAACAGTCACCTTGGAAGGGGGCTTCCCCGGAGCATCGCCGGCTAAAGGATAGGCTTAAGAAGGCCCTGCAGCTGGAGAAAAACCTCAAGCACCTTCTACGGCGCCAAAAAACCCCAACGGCCACACGTATGCGTGGCCTTTGACTTAAGGCAACTCAAGAAACTGTTGCGCCACCTTGCTCGCATCAAAGCGCCAATACCATTCAGGCTTGATAGTGACGGGATGCTCCAGCGCTTCGCGAATCTTCGCCCCCAGCGCCTCAGGGGTCGGTTCGGCAACCAGGCGTTTCTGCTCCTCTACCAATACATGCCGTACACCCCCGGGGCAATCGGCAGCAACCACCTGGGTGCCGCATGCCAGCGACTCCACCAGCACCAGCCCAAACCCCTCAAAGTGAGAACTAAGGACAAACATCTGCGCCTGTTTCATCCAGGGGTAGGGATTCAACTTCTGGCCGAGAAAGATTACCTGGTGTGCAATCCCCAACTCCTCAGCCAGTTGGCGTAATGCTCTCTCATCCTTGCCGTTACCCAGAATATAGAGTTTGAGTGTAATACCCGATGCCTTGTAGGCACGCAATAGCAGGGCCTGGTTCTTCTGAGGCACCAGCCGTGCCACATGCACAATATAGGGCTCGGCCGGCAGCGGAGCAGACTCCTCAGCCATCTGCTGAATCCGCTTGATAGGGCACGGATTGAAGATTGTCGTGATTGAAGCTGCCTCAACGCCATCCTCAGCAAGACGACGCTCCAGCGACTCACGTACATCGCTGGAGTTGGCAACCATCTGCTTGTTGCCATAGAGCAGCCGGCTGAACCACCCTTTCACACGGCTGCCTCCGGAAGGCTTTACCGGGCTGACAACAACACGATAGATACGGGGGTCATTACAGCTCCAGATGTGCTCAAATGCACCCTCACCGCGAACGATAACTTTATCGAAACGCCCATAGCGCCTCTCCAGCCATCGCAGGTAGATACGGAAGTAGAGCCCACCGTACAGGCCACGCCAAACGAACCCGGACCCCCGGATTGAAGTGGATAGGAACAAGCGGGTGAATAAGTCATAAAACAACCCAATGACTGTCCACCGGTTAGCTTTATCCAGATCAAACACATGCACAGGAACCCCATCATCCGGCGTCAATTCGATACGCTTTTTGAAGATAAGAATGTGCGCCTCATGCCCTTGTTGCTGCAGGGTATTAGCCAAATTAACTGTATTTTTCTCCACGCCGCCGATCTTCAGGTTACGTGCAACCAGCAAAACTCGCATTTTTTCTTTCATGTGCCGGCGCCGTATTTTGCTTTTTCCGAAATATAGAATGTGTAGGCCGCCCCACCGATCAAGGCATTGATATAGATGCCTGTGCTGTACATGAGGTACGACTCGAACATATTGACGATCAGCCAGTAAATCATAAATGTGCCAAGAAAGAAGAAGAGATCATCGGGCATCAAGCCCCGCCTCCAGGCCCACCACGCTCGATAACCCAGTATGATTAAAATGGCCATGAAGAAGGCAATACCAACAACCCCATACGCCACCGCCAGTTCGATATAACTATTGTGAAGGTGCCCAATAACTTCCTTGATACGCTCGGGCATGTCACTCTGAGCAATGAGTGGCTTAGCGGACTTCGGCCCCCAACCGGTTACCGGTCGTTCAGCAATCCACTCCAACGCCCGCCGCCAACTTTGAATGCGGACTCCGATACTTGTATAGGGTACCTCTTCGGCTCTCCCCTCAAGCAACAAAGCGACAACACCTTGCTCACGCTCCAAGCGCTTCTCAACCAGGCCGGATGCGTCAAACTTGATCACCAGCGCCGCGAAGACAAGTATCAGCAACACGCCCACCGAACCGTAACGTATATAGCTTTGTCTGTTCGCTTCGCCGGCATGCTTTTGTCTACGCCAGACACGGATAATGTAACCGGTAGAGGCCACCCCCAAGGCTACAATCAGACCCAGCCAAGTCGCTCGTGTCTGACTGCCGATAATACCCGTGAGACAGACAACCAGCCAGCCTGCCAACAGCAGATAACCAACCCACACCCAGTTACCTTGAAAAAGAGCCAACAAACGGCGCCAGAAAAAGACCGTCACTAGAAAGAAAAAGGCACTGTAGACTGAGAGATGCTCCCAATTACGATAGCCAAAGTCGACTCTCACGTGGGCAATAATTCGCTGGAGATCTGCTACCAATTCATCTGAAAAGATAATCCCCACGACGAAGCCTGCAAAGGCAAGGCCATATAGCAATAGAATGGTTCTGACCGCGCCGGCCATCCACCACGCCAGCACCAACACCATAAAAACCTTACTATAGTGTCTGGCAACAGTGACCTGGCCATCTTGCCACTCCGGAAACAGCTTGGCCGTTTGAAAGTAGACATACGCCTGTAGCAGCACCCAGAGCACAAGGAGCCAGAACAGCGGCTCACGCAGCAGTACCGCCGTGGCGTTTCCACGATTGACCACAGAGATAAAAAACAAAAGGATCAGCAAGCTCTCCGCGGCCCTGGCCACCTCATAATTCGCCAACCAAAAGAAGGCATACAGGACAACAGCCGGCATCGCTATCTTTGCCACTGCCGGACGGACTGACAATGCTTTGAGGCTGACGAAATACTCCTCCGCTAATTGCCGCATCTAGATTCCTTTATCAAAGTACTTCTGAAGAACTTGTCGTTTTACCGACTAGAAGAAAGCCACAAGCAGCCGGACACCCCATCGACCCGCTCTGCGAGCAGCTGGGAATTTTCGTGCCCCCCCTGCTACCTGCCACTTAGTCTTTCAGGGTGTATTCGGCCCCGCAGTAGGGACATTTGGCGTGACCGTCGGTTTCGATATCCAGAAACACTCTCGGGTGGGAATCCCACACCCTCATCCCTCCCATCGGACAATGCAAAGGCAGCTCATCACGGGTTACCTCGTAGTAACTGGCGGCATTGGGTGTCCTGAGCTGTTCGGCCTGTTTTTGCATACTCCCTCCTGCTCTGTCTATTTGACGTATGCCAGCCACTCCGGATGCAGGCGATGGCGACCGTGCACCACATCGAAGTACATCGACTGCAGCTTCTCGGTGATGGGGCCGCGCTTGCCGGCGCCGATAAAACGGTTGTCCACCTCGCGGATCGGGGTCACCTCGGCGGCGGTGCCGGAAAAGAAGGCCTCATCGGCGATATAGACCTCATCGCGGGTGATGCGCTTCTCCCTGACCGGCACGCCCAGCTCCTCGGCCAGCTTGAAGATGGTGTTACGGGTAATGCCATCCAGCGCCGAGGTCAGATCCGGCGTATAGATCACACCATCACGGACGATGAAGATGTTCTCGCCGCTGCCCTCGGCCACGTAGCCCTCGTTATCGAGCAGCATCGCCTCGTCATAGCCGCAGGCGACCGCCTCCTGCAACGCCATCATGGAGTTCATGTAGTTGCCGTTGGCCTTGGCCTTGCACATGGTGATGTTGACGTGGTGGCGGGTGTAGGAGGAGGTGCGGATGCGGATCCCCTTCTCCATCCCCTCTGCGCCGAGGTAGGCGCCCCAGGACCAAGCGGCGACCATCACATGCACCTTGAGATTATCCGCACGCAGGCCCATCCCCTCGGAACCGTAAAAACACATCGGGCGGATATAGGCCGACTCCAAATTGTTTTCCCGCACCGCGGCCCGCTGCGCCTCGTTCAGCGTCTCCTTGTCGAAGGGCATCTCCATATTCATGATATGGGCGGAACGGAACAGGCGATCCGTGTGGTCCTTCAGGCGGAAGATGGCGGTCCCTTTCTCGGCCCGGTAGGCGCGCACGCCCTCGAATACGCCCATGCCGTAGTGCAGGGTATGGGTCAGTACATGGGTCTTGGCCTCACGCCAGGGAACCATTTCGCCATCAAGCCAGATGACACCGTCGCGGTCATCCATCGTCATCGATTCTTTCTCCTCAAAGCAAACAAGCCTTCACGGCAACCAGGTCCGCGAAACAAAACGAAAATCACGCCTCCATCAGGGCCCGCCACAACCTGTTCACCCCCTCGCGCTCGGCGGCAAATTCCGTCTCGTCCACCACCGCCTTCTGCTCCTGCAGCGTCAAATGGTGGGCGCGGCGGCGATAGGCGCGGAAGGCATCGCACAACAGGGCGGTATCGGCCTCGGCCATCAGACCGCACTCGGCAAAACGCTCCAACAGGCGAATATTATCACTGTATTGCAACAGGCGGGGGTGTTCATGGGCCCATGCCAGGACACCATATTGCACCATAAATTCGATGTCAGCGATACCGCCGGGGTCCTGTTTCAGGTCAAATTTTCCCGCCTCGGCCTTGGATAGCTGCCTGCGCATCTTCTCGCGCATATCCCGCACTTCCCGGCGCAGCTGCTTGGGTTCGCGTTTGCGGCTGAGAATATCGCTGCGCAGCCGGATGAAGGCCTCGGCGATGCCCGCATCGCCGGTGATAAAGCGTGCCCGCACCAACGCCTGATGCTCCCAGGTCCAGGCGTGTTCACGCTGATAGTCGGCGAAGGCGTCGATATTGCTTACCAGCAGACCCGAGGCGCCGCTGGGTCGAAGCCGGGTGTCCACCTCATAGAGCACGCCGGCGGGGGTGCGGGTATTGAGAATATGGATCATGCGCTGGCCCAGGCGCGCATAGAATACCGCATTGTCAATCGGCTTGGCCCCCGTGGTGCTGCGGCCGGTGCTCTCCTCACTGTGCAGAAAAACAAGGTCGAGGTCTGAGCCGTAACCGAGCTCGATGCCGCCCATCTTGCCGTAGCCGATCACCGCAAAACCGGTGTCGCAGACCCGGCTGTCGCCGCAGAGCGGTCGCCCGTGCCTGGCCACCAGATGACGCCAGGCCAGGTCGAAGGCCGCCTCCACCATCACCTCGGCGATCTCGGTAAGATGATCGCTCACTACCATCAACGGCACCGCCTCCATCACATCGGCGGCGGCCACCCGCAACACCGCCGCCTGCTGTACGCGCCGCAGTACATCCATCTGCGCCTCCAGATCGTCCGGGTCCAGATGCATCAGGCGCTGGCGTACCTCGTTGCGGATCGCATCGATCTGCGGCGGCTCGTAGAGGCTGCGCGGGTCGAGTAACTCATCGAGCAACTGTGGGTAGTGGCTCAGGTGATGGGCGATCCAGGGACTGGCGGCGCACAGCCGCACCAGTTGCGAGAGCGCCATGGGATTTTCCACCAGCAGGGCGATATAGGAGCTGCGCCGGCCGATCGCCTCGACCAGCTGCAGCAACCGCTGCAAAGTCTGATCGGGGGTATCCGCCGCGCCGACCGCACCAAGCAGCAACGGAATAAACTGATCCATCCGGCTGCGCCCCTGGGTGCTCATATTAAGATAGGCGCGGCTTTTGTGCTGGGCGCGCAGCAGCCGATACGTCTCAACAGGCTCTTCATAACCCGCACCGGTGAGTGCCGCCAGCGCCTGCTCATCATCGAGAGTCCCCTGCCAGACACCGGTCAGGTCCAACTCGTCGCTTTCGGCATGTTCGGTCTGCGGGGCGGCGAAGACCTGCTCGAAGTGCTCGTGAACCCGGCGCATGTGGCCGCGCAAGGCCTTCTCGAACGACGGCCAGTCCTCAAAGCCCATGCCATAGGCAAGGCGCAGCCGGCCGAGCTCATCATTCGGCAGCATATGGGTCTGCTGTTCGGCGAACTCCTGCAGGCGGTGCTCGGTATTGCGCAGGAAAAAATAGGCCTCCACCAGCTCCTCGACCACAAAGTCGGGCAACAACTCAAAACCGCGCAACGCCTCCAGTACCGAGAGGATACGCCGCACCTGCAGCGTCGGTTCCCGGCCGCCGCGAATCAGCTGGAAGGCCTGACCGATAAACTCCACCTCGCGGATGCCCCCGGCGCCCAGCTTGACGTTGTTCTCCATCCCCTTGCGCTTGACCTCGCGGGCGATCATCGCCTTCATCTCGCGCAGCGACTCGAAGGCGCCGAAGTCCACATATTTGCGATAGACAAAGGGCTTGAGCCGGGCCATCAGCTCGGCCCCCGCCTGTTTGTCGCCGGCCACAATCCGCGCCTTGATCATGGCGTAGCGCTCCCATTCACGGCCGTGGACCTGGTAGTAGTCCTCCATCGCATCGAAGCTTGCCGCCAGGGCGCTCGACTCGCCGAAGGGGCGCAGGCGCATATCCACGCGGAAGACAAAGCCGTAGGCGTTTTTGGTATCGAGGGTGCGGATCAGCGCCTGGCCCAGCTTGATAAAGAACTCCTGGTTGGAGATGCTGCGGCGGCCATCACGGGTTTCCCCGTCTTCGGGGTAACAGAAGATAAGATCCACATCGGAGGAGAAATTCAGCTCATGGGCGCCGAGCTTGCCCATACCGAGCACCACCAAATGCTGTTGCACATCGTGTGCATCAAAGGGCGTACCCCACTGCTCGCAGTGCCGGCGGTAGAGAAGTTCAAGGGCGCTGTCGATGCAGGCATCGGCCAGATTGGAGAGGTCCGCGGTGGTCTCCACCAGGTCGGCATACCCGGCAAGGTCACGCCAAGCGATGCGCACCATCTCGCGGCGGCGATAGCGACGCAGCACCTCGCCCAGCTGCGCCTCGTTGAGACACCCCTCCAGCCGCTGCTGCAGGACCTGCCGGTAGGTACCCTCCTCATACTCCTTGTGCAGGTCCCCGGAGTCGAACAAATCTGCCAGTATCTCCGGGGCCCGCTGCAGCGACTGGGCCACGAAATCGCTCAACGACAGTACTCTTATCGTCTCTTGCTCCCGCTCCGGGGTGTTGACGGGGTTGGCCCCGCCCAGCTTCTCGCAGCACTGCTGCCAGTGATGTTCGACCCTGCCCCGCAGGGGCTCGGGGACTACGGCCAGTGACTCGGAGTTGAGTAATGCGGGAGTGTCTGACACGGGCTGCCTCGTCATGGGATAAAAGGCCATTGTAGCAACAGCCGCGAAGGAGGCGAAACGGCGGCACGAACAGCGAGCTCACTCACCGGGCGGCCCTTCTCTCATTTTGCGCCAATACTATCGATACGACGCCGGTGCCAGGGTGAGTAATAGCGTAAATTGCCCGGGGCATGGGCAATCACGGAGGAAAGTACAATCACCGCCAGCCCCAACTCCAATTTATATACCGGCCACCACAGCATAAATAGCAATAACAGCAGTTTAAACAGGATCACCTGCCCACGCAGCTGCAACAGCCATACGCCATTGGCATAGAGCGACACGGCGATCATGCCAATGCCCGAGATCAGTGTCAGCCACAGGTAGGGTCGCCACTCCTCCGGCGCCACCTCATAGAGATAGGCCCCTGCCAGTCCGGCAACACCAATCAGATGCACTGTTCTCAACAGAATATTCACCCAGCGCATAGCGGGAAAAGAGCGGTTGCCGGCTGGAAACAGCATACGATACGGAGACATGCGCGCACTATATCAGACAGCCGCTAAAACCTTTATCAAGTCAAAGTCTTCCGGCCAAAAAAAACCCGGCCTGACAGCCGGGGAAGACCAAAGGGACCTTTTCGAAGCAGTGCTGGACTGAACAACCGGAAATCAGCGAACTGGGCAATCCCGCCGTTTCTACCGAATGCTCTCCCCTGCCTGAGTGACGGCCCTGCTCTGGGAGGGTAGAAAGGATTAGGGCTTGATGAGCTCGTAGCCCTCCTTGCGTAAGGCCAGGATCCGGGTCACGCCTGCAGAATCGGTCGATGCGGCGGGATTGATCGCAGGCCGTTTGCCACGCTTTCGCTCTATATTGGCGATGGTGTTCTTGCAGGCATGAAACTCAACACCGGCGCTGTCGACCAGACTCTGGATGCGTGACTTATTGTCGTTGTCGGCGAATAACAGAGGTATGCCCGGGCCGAATGCCACCACCTGAATATCCACATTATCCGCCCCATAGGCCTTGACGATGTTATTGGCCACATTCAGAACCAGTGTCTGTTTGAAGGGGTCCTTATCGCTGATTTGCAGCACGACCTTATGCTCGGCAAACGGTTTCTCTTCCGCCGTTGCCGGCAAGGTAAACAGGGCACTTAGCAGTAATACCAGCCAAAGTCCTCTCGCTTTCATACTCATGTCACGTCACTCCTCACTTACGAACTTTATCGAGATTGCATGCCGCCGCCATATGTCCGGCCGGCGCCGTATTCCGGGCAGCCCTATAGTTAAAGACGGACGAATAACAAAAATATTCCATACCTTATTGAGTTTTTTCTGGAATAAAACGAAACCTGATCGCGTCATACAGAAAAAAGCTCTAAAAATAATGAGATATAACCAAAGGACAAGGAGTACACAACATTGCTGGGACGACTATGCCGGAGCCGGGAGTTTCGGCTGAAGCTGGAAAATAGCAGGGGGCGGCTCTACCGCCTTGCCTATTCATGGTGTCATACGCCCGAACTGGCGGAGGACCTTGTCCAGGAGACAATGTCCAAGGCGCTTAAACAGGGCGCTCAGCTCAAGGCACTGGAGTCCATGGACGGCTGGCTTTTCCGTATCCTCTCCAACTGCTGGTGTGACCATATGCGCGCACAACGCGAGACACAGGTCTACGATGAAGAGCAGCATCAGCACCAGCTTACTCCGGAGGTACTCAGCCTGCGGCAACAGGATATCGACAATGTTCGCCGAGCCGTCGCCTCCCTGCCGGAAGGACAACGCCAGGTCATCACACTGGTGGATATCGAAGGTTGCCGTTATGCGGAGGTCGCCGAGATCCTCGGTGTGCCGATCGGCACCGTCATGAGTCGCCTGTGCCGGGCACGGCACGCACTTAAAGAGCAACTGATTGCCGGAGGCCCTGTGCAGGAACGGCAAATATTGTCTTTCAGGAGACAGTCATGAAACGACAGGCTACACCCCGACTTTCCGATGAAAAACTCAATGCCTTTATCGATGACGAGCTGGATTTTGCTGAAAAAGAGCAAATTTTCTTCCAGCTGAGCCAGGATGATGAGTTGTACCGGGAAACCCGTGAACTACAGCAATTACGCGCCTTGCTGCGCCACGCTTATCGCCATCCGCCCCCGGCGCCTCAACACAAGCATCCGAAAAAGCGCATGGGTGGAGGCCTGTCCAGGGCCGTGGCCGCCATCGCTCTTCTGACTCTCGGCGTCCTGACCGGCTGGTACGGCAATGAAAAACTCACCCCGGAACCCGCAACGGCACTGGCCCTGCAGCACCCTGGCACTGCACAAGAAGCGGTGGCGACTGAGCAGCGCAACCTGCTTCTGCACATCAACTCCGGTGATCCGGCCAGGATGGAGGCACTGCTGGATTACGCCGAGCGGTTACTGGCCGAAAACCGCCGACAAAATCGAGACTTTCGCCTTGAGGTCGTCGCCAACGACGGCGGTATCGACATACTGCGGGCCGACACCTCCCCCCACTCCCGGCGAATCAGGGCGCTGCTCAGCGAATACGACAATCTCACCGTTAACGCCTGCTCCAATGCATTACGGCGTTTACGCGAGCGCGGTGTGACTGTCGAGCTAATCCCGGGAACCCGTTACAACCATACCGCCATCGACAAAATCACCGAGCGTCTCGAGCAGGGCTGGCGCTATTTGCGGGTCTGATCTCAGGTTGAGACAGGTCGGTTGGAAAATAGAATGTGGGTACGCGGCACAGACAGGGTGCTGCCCGGCCTCAGTGAGAGGAGCACACCTCCGTGCGGACTCCTTCGGCGCTGTTAACAGTAGACCAAGGTCACTACTCGCCACGAAAAAGAATGCTCTCACCGCAGACGCCGCCATGGATGGCTGCGTCTGCGGTGAGATCGCTTTTTTCAGTTGGGCGAGTAGTTACGGACCAAGTTAAAACTTGTACACCGCCCCCAGCGACACGGATAAGGGGCTGCCCCCCGGCCCCGTTGTCAACTCATCACCATGACCACCGTCAATCCCCTGGTAGGTGGCATTGTCTTCATTATCTGTTGTCGTGAAGGCCGCATAGATCTGCGTTGCCTTGTCCAGTTGGCTGAAGACCCCTACAGCCAGCTGAGAGGCCCCGGAATCCTCCACGTTCTCATAGTCATCCGCCACCAGGTACTGTGCTCGTAGGTCAGTGGCATTGGTGATCTGATAGGCGGCATTCACCCCGAAGGCGTCACGATTAAAGACATCATCATCACTGTCGGTCATCTCATAGATCGCGCCCAAGGTCAGCGCATTCAGGGAAAAACTTGCCGCCAGGCGGATGTTATCCACTGCTTCTGCAGCATTTTCAGGGTCAAGCGCCCAGCGCTCGACTGCCGCCCCGATCATCACTTGATCAGAGGAAAAAGCCACCGACATGCTGCCGAGTTCCGAATCGTTATCATCGAGCCCGCCACTGACACCATCCGCCTGGTTGCTCGCTGAGTACATCGCCTGAAGCTCAAAGGCATCAATCGTGTTGATATAAAGGATGGCATTATCGGCCCGGTCATTGAGGCTGTTTCCGTATCCGCTATAGGCGCCCAGAATGACGCGGCGATCGCCAACCGTATCGCTGAACATTCCCCAGCGTGAGCCGAGCGCCTTGGAAGGGGTATCGTGGTGGCCGGCGCGCAATTCACCAAGAGATCCTTTCAAACCGAGGAAACTGTTTCGTGTGGCGAATTCACCGCCCCCGTCATCGATCTCGACCCCTTGTTCATACTGCCACAGCAGTGCTGTTTGTTCATTGATTTGATGCCTTCCCTTGAAGCCTATCCGGGATGAATTATTCGAAACGCTGGTTTGGCTATCCTCATCGGCAACATCCGGATCACTATAGTCCGTAGATAGATGTACCTTCCCGTACAGTTCAAGCTTTTCGCCGGCCAACTCTACGGCCTGACTCATCGCGGGCAATGACAACATGACCGCGCCACCAATAAGAAAAGAGTATGTTTTCATGTCAAGCTCCTAATGGGTTATTGGCACCCAATGTGTTGTTTGCCATCAAAAGGGGGGGGGTAATGACTAAACGGCTCATGGGGAAGATTGATGCTCCGAGACTCTGCATCAGCACCTTCACTGCCGGTTCCAAGTTGCTTGCCTGTATCACCGCGACCGCAATCATCATCATGCACCGCCGGGAGAATTGGGAAGGACTGTGTCTTAGCCATCAAGTTAGCATAGAAAAGGCGAAAGACAAGAACACATGAAGATTACCCGCAGCGCTCAGGTTCCGTTCCAGGTGGTGCAGGACGTAATCAGTCTTCGCTGGTATGATAACGGCTTCGTTGCCCGGGAATAATGAATGCCGCGACAAACGGCCGGAACACATCAAACAGAATAACACCGTAACAGAACCGCCCAGAAGGAAACAGCCATGAGCAATACCATCCATCCGACCGCCGTCGTCTCGGAGCAGGCCAAACTTGGCAAAGGCAATCAAATCGGTCCCTTCGTGGTTATCGAAGACGATGTGGAGATCGGCGATGACAACACCTTCTACGCCGGGGCGGTACTGCGCTCCGGCACTCGGCTCGGTAATGAAAACCGCCTGCATGAACATGCGGTGGTCGGCGGCGAACCGCAGGATCTCGGTTTCGACCCGGCGACTAAAACCTTCGCCATCATCGGTGACCGCAATGTGCTGCGTGAATCGGTGACGGTGCATCGCGCCAGCAAAGAGGGGGCGGCGACACGACTGGGGGACGATAATTACCTGATGGCCCAGGCCCACGTTGCCCATGACTGCCAGGTCAACAACGGGGTTATCATGGCCCCCAATGCCGCCATCGGCGGCTTTGTATCCATTGATGACCGCGCCTTCATCTCCGGTGGCGTAATGATCCACCAGTTTGCGAAAGTCGGGCAGCTGGCGATGATCGGCGGTAACGCCAAGATCGTTCAGGATGTCCTGCCGTTCATGATCACCGACGGCGTACCCGGCGAGGTGCGCGGACTCAATGTCGTGGGCCTGAAGCGCGCCGGCTATAAAACGGAAGACCTGCGCCTGTTAAAGCAGGCCTTCAAGATACTCTTTCGTTCCGGCCTTTCATTGCAGGAAACCATAGGAAAGCTGCGCTCGCTCGACTCCGAAATCACATCACACCTGGCTGATTTCATCGCCGAGTCCAAGCGCGGGTTTCATCGCAGCAGTTGAACCTGTACTCAGTCGCAGCATAGCTCCCCTCTTTAAAAACAAGACGACCGCCGTAAAGGTCGGAGTGAGGTTGTGGAAGTACTGTAATAAGGCATCTTTGCGCCTCCGCGCCTTTGCGGTGAGCTTTACGGGTGAATAGTTAACCCCTGTGTAAAAAGCCGCCATGGGCACTATCCCATGGCGGCATTTTCACCTGATAAGCTGTGTCGGTTAAGTCCGCCAATAGATGATAACGGGAAGCTTCTCAGCACCCGGGCTACATCGAGTATTGGCAGAGCCATCACCGACGCTAGGGCTTGGGCATCGAGGCGTAATACTCAGCAAGCGTCTCGATCTCCTCTTCGGTAAGGTCGTGCACGAACTGGCGCATCCCCTCTTCCGCATCGTTGTCACGATGACCCTCTTTGAAGTTATACATGGTGCGAATAAAGTAGTCCTTCACCTGACCGGCCAGTGCCGGTGTTTCATTCCTGCCACCTTCACCGCTAACACCATGGCATGAGGCGCAGGGTGTCAACAGACGTTGGGGATCGCCCTTGCTCACCAGTAACGGGGTACCGCTTACCGCACCATTACTCTCGGGAAGCGGCAGGCTTTCGTAGTAAACGGCCAGATCCGCCATCTGCTGATCGGAGAGGAGCTGCGACAACCGGACCATGCTCTGAGCCCGGCCGGTACCCTCGTCGCGCCGGTAGTCCTTGTAGTCGACCAGCATTTTATAGGTGTACTCGGCCCGCTGACCGGCCAGGTGAGGATAGTTGCGGCTCGGCGCCTCACCCGCCGCACCATGACAAGAGGCGCAGTAAAGACGATCATGCGTCTCCTTGCCGCGGCTGATGTCGCCTGCCGGCATCGCCGCCAGGGATTCGCGTAGTGTCTTTGGGGTCCACTTTTGCGCCTGCACAGCTTCTTCGTGTCCGCCTGCAAAGGCACAGGTTGAGGCCGCCATCAGCGAGGCGGCGACAAACAGGGATTTCGTTTTGCATTTCATTTTCATCGGCCATTACCTCAACTGAAGACATCCTTGACGAAGGTCCGGTGCCAGTTCTTCTGGTACACCGCCTCAAGCACCGGCTGTGCCGGATTGTCGGTGATGGGAGAGACCGCCCCGCTGTCCGGAACCTTGACGATCTCACCATTTCGCAGATGACAGACATCCGAAATGGAGACGCCGTAGTTGGAACCGACCAGGCTGTAACAGGTGTTCGACCAGGTGGGGACCACCGGACCGGTACCGGTCAGTTCAGCACGAATCACATGGGCCACCAGCTTGGCCTGACTGTTGGCCGCATAACCGGACTTGGGCATCGCCCCGGCAATGCTTGCGTCGCCAATTACATGGACATCCTCAACCTGTGTCGACTTGAAGGTAGCCGGATCGGTCGGACACCAGCCTGTGGTGTCGGTCAAACCCATATCAGAGGCGAGTTTACCCGCCTTTTGCTGCGGAATGATGTTGATCAGATCGCCCTTGTGATAACCATTCTCCGCCTCCAGGCGCATACCATTTGCATCCAGTGAAAGCACACGACCACCATCGGCCCCGGAAACCCACTCAATCATACTGTTCTCGGTGCCGTAACCGTAGAGTCGCTCCCATCCCTTCTTGAACGGCTCGTCCTTGGTGAAGCGGTTTTTCGGGTCCAGGATAAGAATCTTTCCCCGCGGGTTATGTGTCTGCATCCACTCTGCGAAAAGTGAAGCGCGTTCATACGGCCCGGGAGGGCAACGGAAGGGATTCGCCGGCGGAGCAATGATCACTGTCCCTCCCTGAGGCAGTGCCTCAAGCTGGCGTTTCATCTCCAGGGTCTGCGGCCCCGCCTTCCAGGCGTGGGGAAAACGCCCCGCCGCCTCCTCCGGTCCATGCCCTTCAATGACATCCCAACGAAAATCGATACCGGGCGACACCACCAAGCGGTCATAGCTGACCTTATCGCCGTCGGCCACCGAGACCTGTTTGCGGTCGGTGTCGACACCGATGATGCGATCGATCACGACATTGATACCGTACCTGTCGGCAATGGTGTCGTGGTTAAAGGTAAGATCATCCAGCGTGTGATACCCCACCATTACATCATTGGAACGCGGGCAGGTGATATAATCACGGTTCTGCTCGATAAGGGTGATCTTCACATCCGGGTTCATGATGCGGATGTACTTGGCGGCGGTGGAACCGCCGATACCGCCACCCAGGATCACTACATGATGGGCCCCCTTGGAGGCGGCCAAGGCCGAGGGACCGAACATCCCCAATGCGGCACCGGCGCCGAATAATTTAACAAAATCACGCCGTGTCAATTTACTCATTGCGTCTCCTCCATCCCGTATTGCACGGGCTCCATATCGGCGAAGAACTCCGCCATCGCCTTTATCTCCTCTTCGTTAAAGGCCTTGGCGATTCGGTCCATGATAATGGCCGGCCTCTCCCCATCTTTGAATTCATTCATCGCACGGATAAAGTTCTGCTTGTCCATTCCCGCCAGCGGCGGCATGGCTTCATGAAACTCGCGCCCGTCGGTGCCGTGACAGGCGGCGCAGTTCTGCCCCAGCAGTTCACCCGAAGCGATGCCCTGGGCCGACAGCGGGCTACTCATCAGGCCCAGCGCGAAGACGGGAAATAGAATCAGTTGTTTCATGGTCTTCTCCTTATTGGGCCCAGACATAAAAACCGACGGCGAAGTACTGCACGATCCAAAGCGAGACCAAAATGATGCTCGCCTTACCCAGACCCTGCAGCACCGGACCGGGGGTATAGACCCCTTCGGTCTGCCCGGCCTTCCAGGCCACACCGATCAGGTAACTCAGTACCGTGCCGCCGACCACGGCAAAGGTGATAAAGAACAGGATGGTGCTGTACCAGTCGACGTTGACCGGATAGGCCATAAAGTCATAACCATGCACACCATTGAGGGTGACATAGCGCAGTGCTTCGCGACCGATCGCGATCAGCAGACCGAACACCACTCCCTGGGCGATCCCCCAATAGGCCAAACCATGCATATTACGGCGGGCAAGATAACCCAAACCGGCGAAACCAACCGCACCGAGCAGAATCAGCAAGGACCAGGGAGAGAGGGCAAAATCCGCCGTTTTTTCCGGCAGCGTCATCATCCACAGCACGACCAGTACCGTGCTGATCAAGCCACCGCTTATAAGCAGCTTCACGCCGAGTCCGCCTGCCCAGTCCAGATAGGTCTGATCCAGATCACCTCGCACCTTGAAGAAGCGTCGATAGGCCAGCAGCCAGGCCCCGACCACCGGGACACTGAGGCTGATAAAGAAGCCGAAGCGGAACAGGTTATAGGCATGCAGACCACTACCGGAGGGTTCCACCACGCCGTTCGGGGCATACCACTCCATCCACTGCTCCGGATAGAGCATCTCGGAGGTAAGCACATGCATGATAAAGCCCACCACGAGCATCAGGGCAATGGACAAGAGCATCCACCAGCGGCTGCGAGGCGGCCGGCCGGCATCCTTATTCCCGTAATTGGCGAAGTAGAATCGATACATCGCCAGATAGGCAACGATCAAAATAACCAAAAACGAGATGACCCATCGGGCCGAAAGCACATTGCTGGTGTACCAGAACGGGTCATAGATCACCTGGACGAACAGCAAAGGCGCCACCCCCAGAACGATCGCCACCGACACCGCGATCTTGGCGATATCCACCATGGCCAGAGCCAGGCGTCGCCAGTGCCGCTTGTTGCTGAAGGCGCCATAGATGGTCAGGCCGGATGCCCCCAACATCAACTGCACGGCAAAGATGTGCAGGGCAAAGGTCAAGACACCCAGCGACAAAAAGATAATGGGATAGGTGGGAAGTCCAGCCGGATCCCGCAGGGCGTAAAGCATTGAGGCATCCATCGGATCACTCCTCCTTATCGGTTGATTTCAGTACCAGTGCGTCGCGCCGCGAAACATCCCGTTCGGCCATGGATGGATCGTTAAGACCGGCTATATAGAGAGCCAGCGCCTCGGCCTCCTCATCAGTCAGGGGAATGCGCGGCATATAGATGGTATTACCGGTAGACAACGCCCCCTTGAGATAGGTTTTAATGCGCTTTACATCGGTAATACCCCCGAAGTAGTCCGTGAGCGGGCGGATACCCGTCTCACTGAGAGAGTGACAGTTGGAGCACATGGCCAGGGCGATAATCCGTCCGGCTTCATGGGCATTGTCAGCACTCACACTCCGGTGTGAATCAGGAACAAAGGGATGCGTCTTGAGTACGCCATGCTCCTCCAAAACCGGGATCTCCGAGGTGATCCCCAGACCCGGAACGTCACGGGCGATCACCTGGTTCGAGTAGACATACTGTCCCGCCACGTAGGGCTTGCGAATCGACTCGCGCGCCGTCTCACCCGGCCACAGGCCGAGCACGAGAATAATGACTGTGGCGCTCACCGCGCCCCAGGTCACCAGCGTGCGCGGCTGTATCATGGTCATGATGAAATAGGCCAGTGTGCCGCCCAGTACCACCAGCATGCTGGGCACGAAGTAATTGGGCAGACGGTTCTCCATCACCAGATAGGCGTACTCGGGCAGGGTATTGAGATACCAGAGAAAGAAACCGGCCCCCGCCACTGTGGCGACGATGCCGAGCCACCCCAGCTTGCGCGTAATCTCCGCCTTGAACGCCGCATCCTTGATGCGCGAGGCGACGATGCCGCCGACCACCGCGGTCATGGTGAACATAAACGCGCTGCGGATGGCTAATTGGGCAAAGGTGTTGGAGCCGTAGAAGCCGTTGAGGTAGCCCCCCTCCATGAACCACTGCTCCTTGCCCGGCCACATCATGAACGAGAGGATGCCGATGATGATCAGCATGGTGGTGTAGGAGGCCAGACCGAAGACAATGGCGATGGTGGCGTGGGTCTTCTTGTCCACCTTGCCCACCAGGTAGACGATCATATAGACACCCACCACCTCGATGACGAAGAACACCCACTCGGTCGCCCACTTCCAGACAAAGCTGTGGATGAGCGCCGATATCCCCCTGGGACTGGCCACCGTGGTGGAGTACCAAATCCCGACCCCGGTAATGGACCCGAGCACATAGGAGAAGATAAGCAGGAACAGCCCGTACTTTTTAATGTAATCAAGTAGTTCCGGACGATCCTCCCGGTACGCTTTATGGGAAAGGTAGGCGAAAAAGATCGCGGCCCCCACCGCCGTGTGCGAAAACAGCACATGCACGGTGGCGATGACGCCGACGACCCATCCGCTGCCTATCCCCGGTTCATACCAGGTGGGGTAGAGGCCGATGAGGTCCATAAGGTGTTCTCCCAATCACTTAAATCAGTTGCCAAAACAGTTAATTGCCGCCCAATAGCTAAAACTAGACGAGTAACCGAACCTTTTCCTGTTGCACGAATGCCAGGGATTCGATCGGGCAGCGTAATAGACCTACAGCAATGGCCGTGCCAGCCATACAAACCGCAGTCAACACAGCCATTTTGCTGCTCCCCCCTATAGAAACCGACTCACAAATACGCCAAATCTGTCACCCGTACGCCAATACTGACTCACAAACCAACGCCAACAATAAATCTAATTCATTGTTTATTGAGTGGTTAATATTTCATATCGATACACCTGCCATATTTTACGCCTCTCCGCAGCATCCCTAAGCAACTTTGTCAGGTATTGGCACGAACTTCGCTAGGCTAAGCTTGAGAGTATTTCTGCGGCAGACGTAACACCAAGCGAGAGGACGCCATGAAGATCGCTGTAACCAGTCAAAACCGCCGAGAGATCACCGAACATGCCGGCCGCTGCCGCAAGTTCTGGCTCTACGACGTCACGGACCATACGGTCCACCAAAAGGAGTTGCTGGAGCTGCCAAAGGAGCAGTCGTTCCACGAAAGCGCCCCCCAACAACCCCACCCGCTCGACGACATTACCGTCCTGATTACCGGCGGGATGGGCCAGGGTATGGTCCGCCGGCTGGCCAACATGGGGATTATCGGCATCGTCACCGAGGAGAAAGACCCGGACGCCGCCGTCAACGCCTATCTGGCCGGTCGACTACACACACGCGGGGCCGGCCAAGGCTGTCACCAACACCACCACGGTGTATGAGGCAGCATGGGCATGGAGAGAAAAGCCTTTCAACTTTCAACTTCGAACAGGAGAAAACCATGAAACAGTCAATGTTGCAGGAAAAATACCCGATCTACACACTAGAACTGACCAAGAATGAAACCTCGTTGAAAGATGTCGATGCGATCATCGACTACCTCAAACAGAAGGTGGAGGCGCACCCTGCGGCTCGCTTCATCGCCGTGTTCGATCACTACAGTCACACCCGGTCACTGGAGAAGGGCGAGATCAATCCGGACATCCTCGATGCCAAAAACCTGGTGTTCTGTTTCGGCATCAAACTGCCCAACCCGCAGGTCCTGGCCGTGCGCCCGCGCTCCATCGGCGTGACCGAAACGAAAAGCGGATACGTCATCAACTTTCTCGAGGCGCCGATGCCCGAGGCCAACGACGCGATGGAAAGCTGGGTGAAGTCGCTCGCCGAAGCATAGTCGGCGCTGATATCGGGTTACGCCCCGGCGGGCTAACCCGACGGCTACACCCTCCCAGAAAAGAGCTTTACCGCAAAGGCGCAGAGACGCGAAGAACAAGGGGTGAGAGAGGCAAGGGGAGCGACTGCCCTCGCAGGGATGAAGATGCAAGTCAGGTGAATTGACTGGAAGGAAATCCTTTCTCTGCGCCTTTGCGTCTCTGCGGTAAAATTTTTAAGGGGCGAGTAGATATGGATTAAGCTGTCCTAAACACATTGCGAGGTAGATCATGGAAAAACAAGCACGACTGCAACACTTCCCCATCTCCTGGTTCGCCGTGGTAATGGGACTGGCCGGCTTTACCATCGCCTGGCACCGAACCGAGGATGTACTCGTCCTGCCGGTGCATATCAGCCCCTGGCTGCTCGGCCTGACCATCACCGTGTTCGCGGTGCTCGCGCTGCTTTACGCCACCAAGCTGCTGCGCTATAGCAGCGAAGTCCGCGCCGAGTTCGCCCATCCGATCAAGCTGAACTTCTTCCCCACCATCTCCATCGGCATGATCCTGCTGAGCATCGCGCTACTGCCCTACCGGATGGATATCTCGTTCGTGCTCTGGTCGGTGGGTACCGCGCTGCACCTGGTGTTCACCCTCTACGTCCTGTCGGTGTGGATCCACCATACTCACTTTGAGATCCAGCACATCAACCCGGCCTGGTTCATTCCCATCGTCGGCAACATCCTGGTGCCGATCGCCGGGGTGCGTCACGCCAACCCCGAGATTGCCTGGTTCTTCTTCAGCATCGGTTTGCTGTTCTGGCTGGTGCTGCTGACCATCATCGTTTACCGCATGGTCTTCCATCAGCCGCTGCCTGCCAAACTGTTGCCGACCCTGTTTATCCTTATCGCCCCGCCGGCGGTCGGTTTCATCTCCTGGCTGCAACTCAACGGCAGCATCGACGCCTTCGGCCGCATCCTCTACTACGCGGCGATCTTCCTCACCCTGATGCTGCTGACCCAGGCGGGCCGATTTGCGCGACTGCAGTTCTTCCTCTCCTGGTGGGCCTACTCCTTCCCCATGGCGGCGATGACCATCGCCACCGTGCTGATGTACCAGCAGCTGCAACTGCCCTTCTTCAAGGGACTGGCCATCGTGCTGCTCACCCTGCTGACGCTGCTTATCGCCACGCTGTTGTTCAAGACCATTCAGGCAATTGCCCGCAGGGAGATCTGCGTGGAAGAGTAGCAAGTTGCAAGTTGCAAGTTAGAAGTTCGTTTCGCTCCCAAGCTCTGTGTGGGAGCGATTAAACAAGGTGTGTAGGAGCGGCATCTTGCCGCGACATGGGTGGCACATCAGGCAAATCGCGGCAGGATGCCGCTCCTACAAGTACCCATGTGCCACTACGATTTTCCGGCGCCCCCCCCGGCCCAGCCTCTACACTGTTGAGATGAGGCATTCGACACACTGAACGGGGCGGCGATGCGTTTACGATTTGTCACCGAGCGTATCGCTCTCACTATAACCTTGGGGTGCTTGCCGGCCATGTCACTTGTCACGCACGGAGCGGAGAAGAACGAACGGGAACAGCTTCAGCTCTACGTCGTCTTCAATAATGTTCCCTATAAAAAAGGCCTGACGACCTCATGGGGCTTTGCCTGCCTGGTCAAAGGCCCGGACAAGACCCTCCTCTTCGACACCGGGGGAGAGGGAGAGATTCTGCTCTCGAACATGGAACAACTCGGCCTCGAACCCGCCGAGGTCAATGCCGTTGTCCTCTCGCATATCGACGCGGATCATACCGGAGGGCTCAGTGCCTTTCTGGAGCGTAACAGCGATGTCACCGTCTTCATGCCCGCCTCGTTCCCTGCCGCATTTCAGCAAATGGTCAAACGCCATGGAGCCAAAATTGACACCGTCGCCGGGCCACAGCCCCTCTTTGAGCACGTGCATTCCACCGGCGAGATGGGCGAGGCGATCCGGGAGCAGGCCCTAATCCTGGCTACCTCACGGGGACTTGTGGTGATGACCGGCTGCGCACATCCCGACGTCGCCGACATGACCGAGCGCGCGAGCGAATACCTTGGCAATAAGATCACCTTGCTGATGGGCGGGTTTCACCTGGGCGGTCGTAGCGAATCGGCCATTCGTGTGATTATCCGGCGTCTGCACGCGCTCGGCGTCGGACAAATCGCCCCAAGTCATTGCACGGGTGAGACGGCCATCGAAATGTTTCGCGAGGCGTGGGGCGAGAACTATATCGAGGGAGGCCTGGGCGCCCACATCACCCTGCCGAAATAACCATGCATAACCGGCCGAGGAAAGACGTCCCGGTTGCGGCGTAAAGATGCGACGCGAGAACGCTTGTCACCACCAGCTACTCCTGGAAAAACAGGAAACGTTGCGGGAGAGGGAATCCCAACCACAGCCATGCCCGGACTTGCTTTTCTCAACCGCTCCTTGACAAGGGTGTGTGCCCCGCCTAGTTGTTTAAGAGTACCCTTCACGCAACGCGAGAGGAGGCATTATGGAAGAAGATCAACCCGTAGGATGCGCACGGGTGTCGGGCTCGGTTGCCGGTGAGCAGCCTCCGGATACTCCACAATCGGAACCAACCGTCAAAGAGGTGAGCAGTATGACTGCACGTGTCGGGCAAAAAGCCCCTGATTTCACCGCACCTGCCTACTACAAGGGCGACTTCACCAATGTGTCGCTGTCCGACTTTGCAGGCAAGTGGGTGATGCTCTGTTTCTATCCGGGTGATTTCACCTTTGTCTGAGCAACGGAAGTGTCCGCGGTCGCGGCGAATTATAAAACGTTGCAGGACCTGGGTGTCGAAGTCATATCGGTCAGCGTGGACAGCCACTTCGTCCACAAGATGTGGAACGACGATGAGCTGAGCAAGATGGTGGATGGCGGTGTGCCATACCACATGGCCGCCGACCAGGCGGGTAATGTCGGTCGGGCATACGGATGTTGGGATGAGAACCAGGGTGTTGAGATGCGAGGGCGTTTCATCATCGATCCCGATGGCGTGATTCAGGCCATGGAAATTCTCACCCCGCCGGTAGGGCGCAAACTGGCCGAAACCATTCGGCAGATTCAGGCCTACCAGCATGTTCGCGCCACCGGTGGTAAGGAAGCCACGCCTGCAGGCTGGGAGCCGGGCAAACCGACCCTCAAACCCGGGCCGGATCTGGTGGGGAAAGTATGGGAGGTGTGGAACCCTTCCAAGGAATAGCCGATACCCGCTTTTGAGGCTGTTCGAAACCCCGCCCCAGTGGCGGGGTTTTTGTTGGCGGCATGCGGGAAGTGACGCTGAAGGTTCAAATGTAGGAGCGGCATCTTGCCGCGATTGTCTGATGCTCTCCGTTCGGTCGCGGCTGGAAGCCGCTCCTGCGTAACCCAAACATGACCGTCCCGGCCGTTGGAACGGGGCGAGTAGTTACTGCTAAAGGAATAACGTAGGTATGAATCAACTCTCCAAATTGCCCTCGGTCAGTCGCCTGCTTTCCGAGGCGAAGATCTCCGCGCTGGTGGTCAGCCACGGCCAGGCGATTATCACCCAACTGGTACGTGAAACACTGGCCGAGGTGCGAGAGACCGCCAGGGCAGGCACACCGATCCCCGATGATGCGCGCCTGATTGAACAAATCACCGCCGGGGCAAAATCGCTCGCCCGGCCAAGGCTCCGGCCGGTGTTCAACCTCACCGGCACGGTGCTGCACACCAACCTTGGCCGGGCCTCGCTGCCTGAGGAGGCCATCGAGGCAATGGTCACGGCCGCCCGCAACCCCTGCGCCCTCGAATACGACATCGATGACGGCGGACGCGGCGACCGCGACGACATCGTCAACGACCTGCTCTGCGAGCTCACCGGTGCCGAAGCCGCGACGGTCGTGAACAACAATGCCGCCGCGGTCTTCCTGCTGCTCAACACACTGGCACGGAAGAAGAAGGTCGTCGTCTCGCGCGGCGAACTGATCGAGATCGGCGGCGCCTTTCGCGTGCCCGACATCATGCAGCGCGCCGGGGCGAAACTGGTCGAGGTCGGCACCACCAACCGCACCCACCTGAAGGACTTCAGCGGCGCGATCAGCAAACGCACGGCGATGCTGATGAAGATCCACACCAGCAACTTTGCCATCCAGGGCTTCACCCATGCCGTGCCCGAAAGCGAACTGGCCGGGCTGGCCCATGACCACAGCCTGCCCTTCGTGGTCGACCTCGGTTCCGGCACCCTGACCGACCTCGATCGCTGGGGACTGCCCCATGAACCGACACCGCGCGAGAGCATCTCCGCCGGGGCCGACCTGGTGACCTTTTCCGGCGACAAGCTTCTCGGCGGACCGCAAGCCGGCCTGCTGGTCGGTCGCCGGGAGCTGATCGACGAGATCAAGAAAAACCCGCTCAAGCGCGCGCTGCGCGTCGGCAAGATCACCCTGGCCGCCCTCGAAGCGGTGCTGCGCCTCTACCGGGACCCGAATAGCCTGCCCGAGCGACTGACCGCACTGACACAACTGACCCGCCCGGAGACGGAAATCCGTGCAGCCGCCGAGCGCCTGCTGCCCGCCCTGCGGGTGGCACTGGCTTCGCTGCCGGTGACCGTGGCGGTTGTCCCGCTCAACTCGCAGATCGGCTCCGGTTCGCTACCGGTCGAGCGCCTGCCCTCGGCCGGTCTTGCCATCCGGCCACAGGGGAAGAAAGGCGGTGTGCTCCACCGTATCGAGTCCGCACTGCGCGATCTGCCGCAGCCGGTCATCGGCCGCATCGACGATGGGGCGATGCTGCTCGATCTGCGCTGTCTCGCCCCCGGCGAAGAGAGTGAATTCATTACCCAGCTTTCGGCCCTGAGTCGAACGGCTATCTGAGCCCCTCAAGGGCATCGCTGCGGCGACTCAAGTCACCGCGTCATTGATTGAGATGGAGGAACAGAACCAATGAAGCGTCGTACTTTCCTGATCACCTCGGCACTGGCAGCCGCCGGCCTTGCCTCAGGCCGCCTTGCCGTCGCCGCCGACAGGCCCTCCTTCAACCCTGGTCCCGAGAGCGGCTGGCGGGTGTTCGAGGTCACCACCCGCGTCGAACCCAACGCTGCCGATGGGGCACCGCAGGTCTGGCTGCCCTTACCCTCGGTGGAGGAGGCCGGCTGGATCAGGCCGATGGGAAACCTCTGGCAGGGGAACGCCATCGCTGTCCAGGAGATGCGCGATCCGGTCTATGGCGCTCGCATGCTCACCGCCCGCTGGGAGGCGAACGAGCCTGCGCCGGTGCTCGAGGTCGTAAGCCGCTTCGCCACCCGCGATCGCGCCGTCGATTTCAGCCGCCCCGGCACTGTCCAGCCCCTTGACCCGGCAACGCGCCAGCTTTACACCTCGGCCACAAAGCTGCTGCCAACCGACGGTATCGTCAAGGAAAACGCCATCGAAATTACCCGGGGTGCCGCCTCCGACCTGGACAAGGCCCGAGCGATCTACGAGTGGATCGTGGACAACACCCAGCGCAACCCGAATACCCGCGGCTGCGGTCTCGGTGATATCCGCTTCATGCTTGAAACCGGCGACCTCACCGGCAAGTGTGCCGACCTCAATGCGCTTTATGTCGGCCTGGCCCGCGCTGCCGGCCTGCCGGCACGCGATGTCTATGGTGTGCGCGTGGCCGACTCACGCTTCGGTTACAAAAGCCTGGGCAAGAGCGGTGACATCAGCAAGGCACAACACTGCCGCGCCGAGGTGTGGCTGGAGGGCTTCGGCTGGGTACCGGTGGATCCGGCCGACGTGCGCAAGGTGATGCTGGAGGAGAAACCGGGGCTCACGCTGCAGGACGAGGTGGTGGCCGCTGCGCGCAAGACGCTGTTCGGTGCCTGGGAGATGAACTGGCTGGCCTATAACTTCGCGCATGACCTCAAACTGCCGGGCTCCGGTGGCAAGCCGATCCCCTACCTCATGTACCCCCAGGGTGAGAGCGCGGCGGGGCGTCTGGATAGCCTTGACCCGACCACATTCGTCTACCAGCTGAGCTCACGGGAACTCACCAGCTGATGCTGATCGGCACCGCCGGGCACATCGACCACGGCAAGACCACGCTGGTCAAGGCGCTGACCGGCGTCGATGCCGACCGGTTGCCGGAGGAGAAGTCGCGCGGCATCACTCTTGACCTGGGCTACGCCTACAGCCCCCTCGCCGACGGTTCGGTGCTCGGTTTCGTCGATGTGCCGGGGCATGAAAAGCTGATCCGCAACATGCTTGCCGGCGTTACCGCTATCGATTTCGTCCTGCTGGTCGTCGCTGCCGATGACGGGCCGATGCCGCAGACGCAAGAACACCTGGAACTGCTCGACCTGCTGGGCCTGCAGCAGGGAGCGGTGGCCTTGACGAAGATCGACAGCGTCCCGCCCGAACGGCTCGATGAGGCCCTCCAGGAGGTGTCCGAGCTGCTGGTGGGCACAGGACTGGCGGACAGTCCGGTCTTTGCGCTGTCGGGCAGTACCGGGAAGGGGGTGGAGGCGTTGCGCACCCATCTGGAGACCACGGCGGCCACATTTCGCGGCATACCTTCCAAAGGGCGTTTCCGCCTCGCCATCGACCGCAGTTTCTCGCTCACCGGCGTCGGCACCGTGGTGACCGGCACCGCTCATACCGGCGCCGTCGCGGTCGGTGACTCTTTGATAATCTCACCGCCGGGACTGAAGGCCCGGGTGCGCGGGTTGCACGTGCAGGATCGTCCCGCCGAACGCGGCCAGGCCGGGGAACGCTGTGCCCTGGCGCTCAAGGGCGAGTTCGAGAAGAGAGACATCGCACGGGGCATGTGGCTGGTCGACCCGGCGTTAGCCCTGCCCCTCTCCCGCTTTCACGCCGAGCTGCGTATTCCTGCCGGGCAGAAGCCGTTGAGCCACATGCAGACCGTACACGTGCATCTGGGCACCGACGACATCATCGGGCGGGTGGCGCTGCTCGACTGCCGCAAGGCCGAGGCCGGCGCCACGGCGCTGGGGGAGATTCTGCTGGAGCGCGAAACACTGGCCCTGCGGGGCGACCGCTTCATCCTGCGCGATGCGGGAGCGCAGCACACCGTAGCAGGCGGCCGGGTGCTCGATATCTTCCCGCCCACCCGCCACAAACGCACGCCGCAGCGGCTCGCCCTGCTGGAGAGGATGCGCTGCGACGATCCAGCCATCCCCCTCGAAGCCATGGCAAGGCAGGCGGCGGATGGCATCGACCTCAACCGGTTCACCCTGAGCTGGAACCTCTCCGGAACAGAAGCCGAGGCACTATGGCAGCGCGTTGGCCTGCGCGTGATTCGCTCCGGCGACGAGGCGATCGGTCTCACCCCGACGGCATGGGAAGAACTGAAATCGAAACTGCTCGATGTCCTGGCGCGGGAGCATGAGCGCGCCCCGGACATGATCGGCGTCGAACGCGAACGGCTGCGGCGCATGACCTCGGTCAGACTGCCGCGCCCGGTTTTCGATCGCCTCACATCAGAACTCCTCGCTTCCGGCGCGATCACACTAACGCGGGCCTGGCTGCACTTGCCGGAGCATCGCGCCAGTGTCAATGAAGAGGACCACGCGCTGTTTGCCGGGTTGAAGCCGCTGCTGGATGCCAGCCCCTTTAACCCGCCGCGAGTGCGTGATGTGGCCAGGACCACGGGCATGCCGGAACATGCGGTGCGCCACCTGTTCAAGCGGCTCGCCCGAGCCGGCGAGCTCTACCCGGTGGCCCGCGATCACTACTTCACCGCCGGCGCCGTGGCGGAGCTGGCCGACATCGTCCGGCAACTTGACGAACAGCACGGTGCGGCGCGCGCCGCCCCGTTTCGCGACATCCTGTTTGCCGATGGCAGTGGCGGTCGCAAGGTGGCCATACGGATCCTCGAATTTTTCGATCGCAGTGGCTACACTCGTCGTATCAAGGACGATCATGTGTTGCGTCACGAAGCCGTGGAGCATCAATGGACGGCATATTGAATATGGAAGAGATCGTTCCCCGGTGGGGCGCCCGGTCTTCAACATCGGGAGGGGCGGCCAAGCGGTCCCTGGTAGGTTCGACTCCTGCTCTCTTCCGCCAATTTCTTTGGGGCCGGGTCAAGGCAAACCCAACCCCGTCACCACTGTTCCCATGCTCTACGTGGGAACGCATCCAAAGACGCTCTGCATCCCGTAATCCCTGTCCCACAGTTCGCGACGCAGAGAATAGGAACGATAAAAATACTAACCGGTCTGGCTTCAGCCAGACAGGAGTAAGCGCATGGCACAAAAGCAAAGCGAACGACTGGGACCTGCCGGTTTTTGCATCTGTCCCAAGTGCGGTGAAAAGATCGCCCATCGCCGCGGCATCCCCTGCCAGGAGGAAAGATGCCCGAGTTGCGGCGCAAAGATGCTGCGCGAGGGCTCCGAACATCACCGGCTGTTCGAAGAGAAACAGGAGGAAAAACGCCGGAAACAGACCCCATCCAACGAAGAATAACGGTTCCGACTTCAGCGCAAACGGCGAGGTACACCATGACATCGATCCACGAAAAGGGCGGCGGCACGTTCGAAGGCATCAAGCTGCTGCTGTGCGAGAACCCGCTGCCACCGCTCGACGAGGCGATTGTTGCGGCGCAGACCGAGGTGCCCCGCAGCAACTTCTACACCGAGCCTTACTCGGAGCCACTGCGCCGGTTCATCGCCGAGAGCATCGGGGTGCCGCAGCGTCTGGTCCACATCAATGCCGGCTCGGAGCTGATCCTGCGCCAGATCTTCGACCGCCTGGGGCAGCGCGTGCATCTGCTCACCCCCACCTATCCGCTCTTTCCGGAGATCGCCGAAAGCTATACCGAAACCCGGCTGCTGCCTGAAAACGACTTCGCCTTCGATCTGGCCGATCTCGACATCCCGGAAGGCACCACGCTGGCGGTGATCGTCAACCCCAACAACCCCAATGGCGGCATCTTCGACATGGCGCCGCTGCACGACCTGCTCACGAAATACCCGGACACCCACTTTCTGGTGGACGAGGCCTTCATCGGTCTGGCCGGCCAGAGCGTAGCCGACAGGGTGCCACACTACCCCAACCTGCTGGTCACCCGCACCCTCTCCAAGGCCCACAGTCTGGCGGGGTTTCGCGTCGGCTACGCCATTTTCCCCGAGCCACTGGCCGATGAATTCAACAACAGCAACGATGCCTATCCGCTGGCCCGGCCCAGCCAGGCGGCGGCGCTCGCCACCCTGCAGCATGAACACCGGATCATGGAACGGGCAACCGAGCTGCGCGACTGGACCGAGAAGCTTGCCGCGGAATTGCGTCGGCTTGGGGTTCGTACCTACCCGACACAGACCTATTTCTTCCTTGCCGACTTCGCCCCGCACAACGCCAGTGAACTGGCCGCCAAACTTCGGGAACGCGGCATCTTCATCAAGCCCCTGAATGACCCGGCCCTCGGCCCCGGATTCATGCGCGTGACCACCGCGCTGCCGGAGGACAATGCGAAGGTGGTGGCGGCCCTGCGCGAATTGCTCTGACCATGCCCCGATCGGCCCCCTTCGAGCAGCACCATCAGCGCTACGATGAGTGGTTCGTGCGCCACGAGGCGGCCTATCACTCGGAACTGCTGGCGGTGCGCGCCCTGCTGCCGTGGCGCGGTGCGGGACTCTCCATCGGTGTCGGCACCGGCCGCTTCGCCGCGCCGCTGGGGGTTCAGTTCGGTATCGATCCGGCAGGCGAGGTGCTGGGTTATGCAGCCAGGCGCGGCATCTCGGTGGCACGGGGTATCGCCGAGTCACTGCCGTTTGCCGACCAGAGTTTCCATCGCATCTTGGTCGTCACCACTATCTGTTTTGTCGATGATGCCAACGCAATGCTCAAAGAGGCCTACCGTGTACTCAGACCGGGCGGCGTGCTGGTGATCGGCTTTATCGATCGCACCAGTGCGCTTGGCCAACACTACCTGGCCCATCAGGCCGAAAACGCCTTCTATCGTGACGCGACCTTCTTCTCGGCAGTGGAGGTGGAGCGCCTGCTGCAGGAGACCGGCTTCACCGAACCGCTCTGGGTGCAGACCCTCTTCCAGACCCTGGAGCAGACCGTTGAAATAGAGCCCGTACAGGAAGGGTTTGGTGAGGGGGCCTTTGTCGTGGTCAGGGCAACCCGACCCTAGCCGGTTGGAGTCAAGTAACAATTCCCTCCAAGAGAAAGGCTTTTACCGCAGAGACGCAGAGACGCCGAGACGCAGAGACGCGAAGAACTGTGGGTGAGAGAGGCAAGGGGAATTCCTGCTCTCGCAGGGATGAAGATGCAAGTTTAAGGAAATACCTTTCCTCTGCGCCTTTGCGCAACGTGCATGGATGCACTAGTGCCGCGGTGGCAGGAAGCCAATGAACGGCCCTCTGCAGTGAAATTATTAACGGCGAGTACTTACGGAGAAAAATCGATGCAAGGCACATTCTGGACCGCCTTCGGCGCCAGCCTGCTGGCGGCGCTGGTAACAGCAAGCGGCATCTACACCATCCGCCATTACGAGGCGTGGGGTCGCAAATACAGCATCTACTTCGTCTGCTTCGCCGCCGGGGTGCTGATCTCCGTCTCGTTCCTGCATATCATCCCCAAGTCCATGGAGATGAGCGTCAATGCGCCGGTCTTTTTGCTTGCGGGTTTTGTGCTGCTGCACCTGTTCAACCGCTTTATCACCGCCTTCGTCTGCGAAAAGGAACACGAAGAATACAGCCTCAGCCTGGTCGCCATGCTCGGCATCGGCTTCCACTCCTTCATCGACGGTTTCGTCTACTCCATCACCTTCACTGTCAGCATCTTCACCGGCACCCTGGCGGCGATCGGCATGGTACTGCACGAATTCCCGGAAGGGATCATCACCTATCTGCTACTGCTGCGCGGGGGTTTCAGCACCAGAAGCGCCCTCATTCTCGCCCTTCTCGCCGCCTCGATCTCCACCCCGCTGGGGATGCTGGTCTCCTACCCCTACATCAGCCGCATCGACCAGCAGCTGCTCGGCACTCTGCTCTCGCTTTCGGCCGGCGCGCTGGTCTATGTGGGCGCCACCCATCTGCTTCCCCATGCTGAGAAGGAGGGGGGCAAATACAGCCTGCTTGCCTTTGGCGGCGGGATGCTGGTGGCGGTGCTTATTGTGGTATCAAAGTAGGTCGCCTTCGCGAGTAAGGCGTGCTGACGGTCGATAATAGCCGGATGCGGGGGAAACCTCCGGCTCAGCCCTCGTTTTCATTTCCCGGATTGGGCAAGCCGGCCAGCTTCGCCAGCTTTTGTACCGGACCGTGGGGAAACATCTCATAGAGAAACGTTTTGTATTTTTCCCCTTCATCGAAGCTTTCTCCTTCACGCATTCCCAGTTCCTTGAGTAGCAGGTGCATGGTAGGGTGCTTGTGGTTCTGCTCGTAGTAATCCCGGAAATAGCCAATCAGACCAATCGCTGTATCGTTGAGTGGCTTATGGCCCTCGGCTTCGTGTTGACTGATCAAGACACCCATGGTGGACTCATCCCAATCATTCATGTTCAGCAGATACCCTTCTTCATCGGTTTCTATCGTTTTACCATTGACCGTAATGCTCATTGCTTTCGACCCCGTGTCATTGAAAAAGATGTGGCTGGTGCTCACTTAGGTATAGACACGATCGCGGAGTGAATCCAGCAATCTGTCGGGGTTCACGCGGCTGGCAACATAGTCATCGTGCCACCCTTCCGGCACCGGTATTTGCTCATACAACCGCACCCTGTGCGCCTCAAGCAAGCGCCTCGGCTGCCTCATGTAATCGGCAGCGCAATAGACCCTTTTGCCGACGATTGAAGAGATCCGTTGTAACCAGTCGGCGCCTTCGTTGCTGCGCATGAGGTGATGGTCGAGGATGAGGGTGTCGACATTCCGCGCCAGACGCACGGCGTTGTTCCAGGCGATTTTTCGTGCCGCCTTGCTCAAACGCTCAAGATAAAGCGGCGGCCCGGCAGCGAGCACGATGTCCGGTCGCCACGCGATGAGTTGATCGACCGTCGCATCATCCAGTAACTGGATATCGGAGGCATGCACAAAGATGCGCCGGCCCATCGTTATCCTTGTCATCATCACGCTGCCCAACCCGCTGTCCCTCTCACCATAGGGAACGGCGACGGAAAAAGAGAGCTCACCCTCCGTTCGTCCTTCCGCATCCTGCAGGTTTTCCCCCCAGAGCAGCTTCGCCAGGTCCTCAAAGCGCTTGCGCATCGCCCCGGAGAGCTTGTCACCGGACTTGGCCCAGCAACGCAATTGGCAAAAAGATTTCGGCAAGGCCTTAAACGATAATTGATACGGATTGGCGTCGACCAGCGGGATGTGATCGCCGTGATAATGACTGAACACCAGGTCGGTGGCGCAGCGCAATCGCTGTATGATCTCCTCGCGTATTCTGCGGCCAACGGCGATTTGCAAGGGATGGGGAGTCAGGCCGTGGCGCACCAAACCCAGTGCCAGGCCGGGGTCGATGAGGATACGCCGATGCGGAAGTGTCACCTGGCAGCAAAGGCTTCTTACCCCCAGGAATTCGGCGCCGATGATTTCCAGCCTCGCGCTCTGCGCTTGCTCCACTACTCTCCCCGCGGATAGAGGCGCCACATCCGCGCCAGTTCATCCTCCTCGCAGCGAATGTCCTGGTAATGCGCACTTTCGCCATCACGCTGCACATGCACCCCGGCCCCTTCGGTGACCTTGCCCACCACGGCAAAGGGGATCCCCATCTCCTCCAACGCGCGACCTGCCTCGGCCGCGCGCTCGGCCGGGACGGTTGCGGCCAGGGTCCCGGAGGAGATCATCCACAGCGGATCGAACTGAAAGGCCTCGGCGAAGACCGCGACGATGGGCGGGACCGGCAACTGTGCGGCCGCCACCTCGATAGCCACGTCCGAGAGCGAGGCGAGCTCCAGCAGCGTCTCCATCAGGCCCCCGCGGGTCACGTCGTGGATGGCTGTCGCCCCGTGGTCGGCGAGCACCACCGCCTCTTTCACCACGCTGACCTGGTCCATCAGGCGGCTCGCCTGCGCCAGTTCGCTCTCGCCCAGCCCCAGCCCGCAGGCCACATCGGTGAAATCCTGGGCCAGGATAGCCGTCCCCTCGATGGCGATCCCCTTGGTGACCAAAACAACATCTCCCACCTTGGCGCCGCGGGTGCGTAGCGGCTCGCGCCCACCGGCGGTACCCAATGCGGTCACCGCGACCAGCGGCCTGGCGAGATTGGCGGAGTAACCGGTGTGCCCGCCGATGATCGACACGCCAATCTCACCGGCGGCCCGGCTCGCATCACGCATGATCCGCTCCAGCAGCGCCTCGTCCTCCTGGCGCGGCACCAGCACCAGCGGCAGGATCCAGCGTGGGGCAACCCCGCTGGTGGCGATGTCATTGCAGGCCACGTGCACCGCCAGCCAGCCGATGTTGTCGATGGCGCCGACGATGGGGTCCAGGTGAGAAACCAGAATGTCGCCTCCGACCCGCGTCAACGCCACATCTTCACCAAAGCTTGCGCCGAGCAGCACATCCGGATCATCGGTCCGGGTGAACGG
>JAWOIT010000013.1:0-9220 GCA_046484535.1 Pseudomonadota bacterium
GCCCGGTTGCCTTTCGTGATCGCCAGATGTGCTCCCAGGTAACCGCCCAATAGCGAACCGAGCAGAAGACCCGGCAGCCAATCCCAGCGAATCTCGCCCAACACCCCCAAGGTCAGTGCTCCGCTGCCGTTCCAGAACAGCCCCACCAACACCAGGGTATAGGCCACGGCCCGCTGATAATCCATACCGAACCAGCGCACCAGCCAAATGGTAACAAAGAGCCCGGTTCCGGAGGTCAACGATCCGTTCAGCACGCCAATACAAAACAACGCAATGCCGCCAAACCACAAACCGCTCCCAGCCCTGTTGCGGGGCTGATACGTCTGGCCCAGACCGGGCTTCAACCACGAGTAGATGCCCAGTCCTGTTGTCAGGCATCCCAGTGCGATCTCGGCACCGCGGTCAGGCACCCTTAGGATGATTGCGGCCCCCAGCACCACCCCCGGTAAACCGCAGGCCAAAATAAACAGCACAAAACGCCGCTCCAGGGTGCTCTGGCGCATATGTCTGATTGTCGCACCCACCCCCAACGCCACACTCGCCACCTTGTGCGTGGCCAGGGCCACCCCGAAGGGCAGACCGAGAAAGATCAGCGCCGGCAACTGCAGCAGACCCGCCCCGCCGCCGGCAAAGGCGGAGAAGAGATTGGCAATCAGCGAGATGACAAACAGTAGCAATTGCTCGACGGGAAGCATGATTTAAGGCTATGAAATGGAGGAAAAGTCTCAGTATAATGACTGACGTGATAAAAACGGTGATCGAGTTGACTATGAAAGAAACAATGCAAAGTACGCGTATCCTCACCGCTCTTCTTGCAGTTTTCCTGCTCCTGCCCCTTGGCGCCCAGGCAGCCTTCAAATGCTGGACAAATAGTGAGGGTGTACGCGAATGCGGTAACAGCATTCCACCCGAATACTCGCAGAAAAGCTCCGAAACGATCAATGAGCGCGGCATCACCATTGAACGGCAAACGCGCGCCAAAACAAGCGAGGAGCTGGAAGCGGAGCGTCTTCGCCGGGCCGAGGAGGAAAAACGCAAGGCCGAAGAGGAGCGACTTCGCGAGGAGCAGAAAAACCGTGACCGCGTGTTGCTTTCAAGTTACCTCAGCGAGCAGGATATCATCGATACCCGTGATCGCATGATGGATGCCATCAACGGCAGTATCGAAATCCGTAAACTTAACATCGAAAAGCTAGAGGCGGATTTGGAGAAGGAAACTCAACGTGCCCACCGCTATGAAGACTCTGGAAAAGAGATACCCGAAGCCGTACAAAAATCCATCGAATCCCTGCAGCGGCAGATTAACGACAAAACACAATACATCCAGAGCAAAGAGCAAGAGAAGGAAGCTCTTCGCAATAAATACAATAAGGATCTGAAGCGTTTCCGCGAGCTAAAAGCCGATGGCCAAAAACTCTAAGTAAGTACATCGGCCCCGCTCCCTCATCAGCTAAAGACGGCCGCTGTCAGCAGCGGCCACTGCTCGTCCCACTCGGCCATGGGCGAGCGCTTGAAGTTGCTGCGCACATATTGGTTCATTCGCCCCTCGGCAACGGCCAGCAGCAGATTGGCGGTCGCCGCCACATGCTGTCTTCCCCGCAGTTCCCCCGCCAGTTCGGCCTCGCGCAGGATCTGCTTGAGCTGGCTCTCGATGCGGTCGAAGAATTGCCCGATCCGGTGATGCAGCCGCTCGGTCTCCCCGGTCAGGGCATCGCCGACCAGAATACGGCTGATCCCCGGGTTGCGTGCGGAGAATCCCAGCAGTAGCACCATAATCTTCTCGCAACGGCCGACAGCCTGACCCTCATCGCTCAGAATGCGATTTATCAGACCGAAGACGGTCTCTTCGACAAACTCGATCAGCCCCTCGAACATCTTCGCCTTGCTGGGAAAATGCCGGTAGAGGGCCGCCTCCGAAACCCCCACTGCACGCGCCAGGCCGGCGGTGGTGATGCGCCTCCCCGGGCTTTTCTCCAGCTCATGGGCCAGCGCCTCAAGGATCTGCTGACGGCGTGACGGTTTGTCCTTTTTATTTTCGCTCATCCCACTCCCCCATCAATCGTTTTGAATCAGGGTGCCAACACCCTCGTTGGTGAAAATCTCCAGCAGCAGCGCATGCTCCACCCGGCCGTCGATGATATGCGCACTGCGCACACCGTTGTGCACCGCATCCAGCGCGCAGCGGATCTTCGGCAGCATACCGCCGTGTATGGTGCCATCGGCAATCAACTCATCCACCCGTGCGCTGCTCAGGCCGGTGAGCACCTCACCCTGCTTGTCCAGCAGACCGGGTGTATTGGTCAGGAGGATCAGTTTCTCCGCCTTCAGGCACTCGGCCAGTTTGCCTGCCACCACATCGGCGTTGATGTTGTAGGACTGGCCGTCCTCGCCGACGCCGATCGGCGCGATCACCGGGATAAAGTCCCCGTGCACCAGCATATCGACGACACCGCCGTTGATCTTCTCCACTTCGCCGACATGCCCGATATCAATGATCTCCGGTGTATTCATTTCAGGGTTATTACGCTCGAACTTCAGCTGCCGGGCACGGATAAAGTCCGCGTCCTTGCCGGTGAGGCCGACCGCCTTGCCGCCGTGCTGGTTCAGCAATGAGACGATCTCCTTGTTGACCAGGCCGCCGAGCACCATCTGCACTACATCCATGGTCTCCCGGTCGGTCACCCGCATGCCGTCGATAAACTTGCTCTCCTTGCCCAGCCGATCGAGCAGCTCACCGATTTGCGGCCCGCCGCCGTGCACCACCACCGGATTCATACCCACCAGTTTGAGCAGCGCCACGTCCCGGGCAAAGCCGTTCTTCAACGACTCCTCGGTCATGGCGTTGCCGCCGTATTTGATCACCAGGGTCTTGCCGGAGAAGCGGCGGATATAGGGCAGCGCCTCGCTGAGAATGCGGGCGTTGTCCATTGCGGTTTCAAGATCGAGACTCATTACTACTCCCCAAAACAATCAGTGCTTCGGACCTTCGCGAATGTTGGGAACAGCCCGAATACACTTTTCTTTCCGGCTGCACAGCCGTTATCGATTATTCAATCCTTATCCACATCCGAAGAGATTGTCGGATGCATTTGCAAAGCGGCCCCTAGTGTTTACCGGTATGGCCGAAGCCGCCCTCGCCGCGCCGGCTGTCGTGGAACTCATCCACGATGGAAAACTCTGCCTGCACCACCGGGATAAAGACCATCTGCGCGATGCGCTCGCCAACTTCCACGGTAAATGCCTCATCGCCCCGATTCCAGCAGGAGACGAAGACCTGACCCTGGTAGTCAGAATCAATAAGCCCCACCAGGTTGCCCAACACGATCCCCTTCTTGTGGCCTAGGCCCGAACGCGGCAGCAGCACCGCGGCAAGACCCGGATCGCCGATGTGGATCGCCAGGCCTGTGGGGATAAGGTGGGTTTCCCCCGGTGTGATGGTCAGCGGCTCCTCCAGCATGGCGCGCATGTCCATGCCCGCCGAGCCGTCGGTGGCATAGTGCGGCAGGGGAAACTCGTGGCCCAACCGCTGGTCCAGGATCTTCAGTTCAATACTTTGCATTATTGTCATTAACTCCCGTTGTTCTTTCGGTAGCGTGCCGCCACCTCTTGCATCAGCTCACGGGCCAGTACGGTTTTTTCCGCCCGCGCCAGGCTTTTTCCCCCGTCCTGCCAATAAAGCTCCAGCGCATTATGCTCGCTGTTAAAACCACCGCCCGCCGCCCGGGGGCCGACCCAGTTGGCCGCGATCACATCCAACCCCTTGGCCTTGAGCTTGGCCCTGGCATGCTCCTCAAGCCTTTCGGTCTCCGCGGCGAAGCCGACGCTAAAGGGTCCGTTGTCCAGGGCGGCGACGGTGGCCAGGATATCCGGATTGCGCTGCAGTTCA
This sequence comes from Pseudomonadota bacterium, assembly GCA_046484535.1. Taxonomy (GTDB): domain Bacteria; phylum Pseudomonadota; class Gammaproteobacteria; order Thiohalomonadales; family Thiohalomonadaceae; genus JAPHTQ01. The sequence goes on from JAWOIT010000013.1 coordinate 3,887, forward strand.
ATCTGTAGCCGTTCCGGCTGCTTCTTGATCTTCTCATCCGCCACTACCACGGGGCGGTAATCGGCCACCGCGGCACAGGCGATGAAGATATCCCCCGGCTCGGCAAGCACCGCCTCCTGCATCTGCTCGGCGCTCTCCACGTCGATGCGCTTGACCCCCGCCGGGGTGCCAAGGGCCACCGGCCCGGACACTAGGCGCACCTTCGCCCCCATGGCCGCGGCGGCGGCGGCGATGGCGAACCCCATCCGGCCGGAGCTGTGATTGCTGATAAAGCGCACCGGATCCACCGCCTCGCGGGTGGGACCGGCGGTGACCGTCACCCGGACCCCGGCCAGCGGACCGTCGGTAAAATGATCATCGCAGGCCGCCAGTAATTGTTCCGGCTCCACCATACGCCCCGGGCCGCTCTCGCCACAGGCCTGCTCGCCCTCGGCCGGTCCCAGCAAACGGACGCCCCGTTGCTGCAGTATCTTCGCATTTTCCCGGGTGGCCGCCGCCTGCCACATCTGTTGGTTCATCGCCGGGGCCAGCATGATCGGAGCAGTCGTCGCCAGACAGAGGGTGGTGAGCAGATCATCGGCCATGCCCGCCGCCAGCCGCGCCATAAGATCCGCACTGGCCGGCGCCACCAGCACCAGCTCGGCCCAGCGCGCCAGCTCGATATGGCCCATCGCCGCCTCATGCGCCGGGTCGAACAGCGCCTGTCGCACCGGCTCACCGGAGAGGGCTTGCAGGGTCATGGGGCTGACAAACTCACCGGCGGCACGGGTCATCACCACGCGCACCTCTGCGCCTGCCTTTTTCAGTCCACGCACCAATTCGGCCGTCTTGTAGGCTGCGATGCCGCCGCTGATGCCAAGCAGAATGCGCCGTCCGGCCACGCTATAGTGTGAATGCTCACTAATCATGGGCAGAGTTTACCAGAAAGACTTCACGATTCATCACCCGCCGCGCTATGATAAACCCCAAAGTAACTACGACAAGGAGGTCGTCATGGCGATATGCGACTGGCCGGCCGAGGAGCGGCCACGGGAGAAACTCTTGCTGCGGGGCGCCGCTGCCCTGTCCGACGCCGAACTGCTGGCGATATTCCTGCGCACCGGGGTTACCGGTAAGAGCGCTATCGACTTGGCCCGCGAACTGCTTTCACACTTCAACGGGCTGCGGCCGCTGCTGGAGGCGGACCATGCGGCCTTCTGCGAGGCCAAGGGGCTGGGCACGGCCAAATTCGTCCAGCTGCAGGCCTGCCTCGAGCTCTCCCGCCGCCACCTGCTAACCACCCTGCAGCGGGGCGACGCCCTGACCAGCCCGGACCACACCCGCCGCTACTTAAGCGCCCAGCTGCGCGACAGACGCCAGGAGGTCTTCGCCTGTCTCTTTCTCGACAACCGCCACCGGGTGCTTGAGTTCGAGGAGCTCTTCTACGGCACCGTCGACGGCGCCAGTGTCCACCCGCGCGAGGTGGTGCGCCGTTGCATCGCCCACAATGCCGCGGCGGTGATCCTCGCCCACAACCACCCTTCGGGGGTGGCCGAGCCGAGCCGCTCCGACGAGCAGATCACCCACCGCCTGCAACAGGCGCTGGAGCTGGTGGATGTGCGGGTGCTCGACCATATGATCGTCGGCGACGGTGAGATCACCTCCCTGGCCGAACGCGGAATAATATGAGGTTTGTCTTGCACAAGCGGTGCGGTTTTGGTATAAAATCCGGCTTCCTGTCCCTGGGCGCACCAGGGGGCGAACAGAATTCAGAGATTTTTTGGAGTTCAGAATCATGTCCAAGGTATGCCAGGTAACAGGCAAACGTCCGGTCACCGGTAACAACGTTTCCCATGCCCACAACAAAACGCGTCGCCGTTTTCTGCCGAATCTGCACACCCACCGCTTCTGGGTGGAGAGTGAGAATCGCTGGGTAAAACTGCGCCTTACCACCAAAGGTATGCGCATTATCGACAAGAAGGGCATCGACGCCGTATTGGCTGACATCCGTGCCCGTGGTGAGAAGGTATAAGGAGCTAGCACATGGCTAAGTCTGCACGCGATAAGATCCGTTTGGTGTCCAGCGCCGGTACCGGCCACTTCTACACCACCGACAAGAACAAGCGCAACATGCCCGAGAAAATGGAGATCAAGAAGTTCGATCCCGTCGTTCGCAAGCATGTGATGTACAAGGAAGCGAAGATCAAATAACACTTCGCCCCCTGTTGCGTATAAAAAAACCCGGCCATATCAGCCGGGTTTTTTATTGTCACGTCAAAGCGTGAATCACGGAGACAAAAAAAGCCCGGCTTGATGCCGGGCGTTTTGACGCTTAGGTCTTCGAGCTAAGCCGGTATCCGGCCAGCTGACGGGCGAAGGCCTCCAGGTAGCGGTTACCACTGGCCTCGGCCTCGCGGCACCATTCCTGCAGGGCCTGCAGCGCCTTTTCCGGCTGGGAGGCGGCGGTCTGCCAGATCTCCTGCAGCCGCTGGCGGAACTCATAAACCAGGCTGAGGGACTGGCTCTGTTCCAGCACGCAGCCAAGGCAACTGCCGGCCTGCTCGTCAGGCATCGACTCGCTTCGAAGCAGTTGCGGTTTGACCTGCTTGAACATCCCCTTGAGGTTACTGTTGTTGGCCACGCGCTTGAGCTCTTCGCGGTGGACACGCTTCATCACATCACGACCGTAGCGGGCCAGCACCTGCAGACGGCTGTTGATGATGGCGCTCACCGCCTCAGTGTCGAGCTTGCTGCTTTTGGCCGTGACCCGCGCGGGCGGCGGCGAGACACGCTTGACCTTGGCCAGCCTCAAGTGCTCCATGGTGCGGATGTAGAACCAGCCGATATCGAACTCCCAGGGCTGGAACGACAGCTTGGCCGAGCCGGGCCAGGCGTGGTGGTTGTTGTGCAGCTCCTCACCGCCGATCAGGATCCCCCAGGGAAGAATGTTGGTGGAGGCGTCGGGGGCATCGGCGTTACGGTAGCCGATATAGTGGCCGACTCCGTTGATCACTCCGGCGGCGAACAGGGGTACCCAGATCATCTGAACCGCCCAGACGGTAAGCCCGATCGGGCCGAGCAGGAACAGGTCGATCAACAGCATCAGGCTGATGCCCAGGTAGGGGTAACGGCTGTAGAGCTTGTGCTCCAACCAGTCATCCGGCGTCCCCTTGCCGTATTGCTCCATGGTCTGCTGGTTGCCCGCTTCATCCCGGTAGAGTTCGGCACCGCGCAGCAACACTTCTTTGAGCCCTTTGACCTGGGGGCTGTGGGGATCCTCTTCGGTCTCGCACTTGGCGTGATGCTTGCGGTGGATGGCTGCCCATTGCTTGGTGACCATCCCTGTAGTCATCCAGAGCCAGAAGCGGAAAAAGTGGCTCACCACAGGATGAAGCTCCAACGAGCGGTGCGCCTGATAGCGGTGTAAAAAGATGGTCACCGCGGAGATGGTAATATGGGTAAGGATCAGGGTGAAAATCACCACTTCCCACCAGCTGAAATGTAAGAAACCGTTCAGTTCCAAGGTAGTCTCCCTCGAGTAGTTAAAAACCTGAGCATTCCAAGCCCGTTACAACAATATCACTTCAGTGGTAAAAAATTAACCTACTATCGAAAGGGATATCACCAACCCTGCGGGCCGCCTAACCTTGCCGGTGACCTCTGTGCAGTGGGACAGCAACTTGGTGAAATAGTTACGTCTGTCAGCGACACTTCCCGCTCAGGGTCTGTCGCGCTCCAGCAACATATTGCCCTGAGGATCAATATAGCAGTACCACCCCGAAGCCAGCCAGGTGGTGGAGACCCGCTCTGTGATCAGCGCCGGACCTTGAATTTCATCGCCGGCCCGAAGCGTCTCCCTGGCCCAGACTTCCACCGGGGCGTCGATGCCGTACAGACTCGCACGACCGGAGGGGATACCGGTACTTTTCCCAACGGCCGGTGTGAGCGGCAGCTCGGGCCGTGCGCCCTGCAGTTGCAGGCGCAAATTGACCAGCTCGACCGGCAGCTCTAGGCGGTGACCGTAACGCTCCTCGTGAGCCCGATGGAATGCGGCCATACTTGCTTCACAGCGGCCCTGCCACGGGACATTCAGAGTATAGGATTGGCCCCGATAACGAAGGTCGAGACTGGCGCAGTGATTGATTACGCCCCTTCCCAACTCCTGGCGCAGTGAGTGCTCACCCTCTTCACGCAGCCCGGCGAACAGCGCTTCAATCTCACCGGCGCCGATCGCCTCCAACAGCCCGCTGTGGGTACGGGAGAGCTGGCGCCCCCGGGGAGCGGCCAGCATCCCCAACGCCGAGAGCACCCCGGCATGCACCGGCACCATCGCGCGGTGCATGCCCAGCGCCTCGGCCAGGGCACAGACATGCAGACCACCCGCGCCGCCAAAGGAGGTCAGGGTCATCTGGCGTGGGTCCAGCCCACGCTGTACCGACACCACCCTGAGGGCGCCGGCCATGTGTTCATTGGCAATACGGATAATCCCCTCCGCCGCCTGGTGCAGACCGATCTCCAAGCGCTCGGCGATCGCCCCGACCGCCTTTTCCGCCGCCGCCACATCCAGTCCCATCCCGCCGCCGAGGAAGGCGTCCGGGCGCAGCCGTCCCAGCACCAGATTGGCGTCGGTCACCGTCACCTCCTCGCCGCCTGCGCCGTAACAGGCCGGGCCGGGCGAGGCGCCCGCCGACTCAGGGCCGACCTGCAGCAGGCCGCCTTCATCGACCCGGGCGATGGAGCCGCCGCCGGCGCCGATGGTATGCATATCCACCATCGGCACCGAGACCGGGTAGCGACCGATCCGTCCCTCACTGGTCAGTTGCAGTTCGCCATCGACCAGCGCCACATCGGTGGAGGTCCCGCCCATATCGAAGGTTAAAAGTCGCTCCCGCCCGGCCAGAGCGCCGACGCTCTGCGCCGCGGCCAGCCCGCCTGCCGGCCCGGAGAGCAGCATATGCACCGCCTGCCTGCCGGCAAGCGAAGCGGCGATGGTATTACCCGAGCTTTGCATGACCGAAATGGCGGCGCCGGGCAGGCCTGCTTCGAGCCGGGCCAGATAACCCTCCACCAAAGGACCGACCCAGGCATTGAGCCAGGTGGTGATACCCCGCTCATACTCCTTGTATTCGGGCAGCACTTCGGAGGAGCGCGAGACGAATATTCCCGCCGGCACCGCCGCCTCGATGGCTTTCTCGAAACGATCGTCGAGGAAGGAGAAGAGCAGGTTGATCGCCACCGCCTCGGGCTTGAGCTCCCTAATCTGTGCTTGCAGCACCTCGATATCACCGGCGCTCAACGGTTCGACCACACTGCCGTCGGCGCCCAGCCGGCCGCCCGTCTCCAGGCACAACTCGG
>JAWOIT010000102.1:0-8714 GCA_046484535.1 Pseudomonadota bacterium
CATTCACCCCTTGTGGGAATTGAAACACAACGTTACGCTTCCTATCGCGGGGGTAACAGATACAGATGAAACGAAAACAGACCATAACAGATGAGGCGGCGCGTTTTCTCTATCAGCGTCTGGCCGATGAGCTGGCGACGGCCATTCGCCAGGGGGTGTTCCGCGCCGGGGAAAAACTGCCGTCGCTTCGCCGGTTTTGCCGCCGACATGGGGTCAGCCTGAGCACGGCCTTACAGGTGTATCGGGAGCTGGAGAGGGCAAGGCTGGTCGAGTCGCGCCCCAAATCCGGTTATGTGGTGCTGGCGCAGGGATGCGGCGAGGCGTGCGAGCCGGCGATGAGCCGCCCGTCGCTGTCGCCGGGCAAGGTCACCAGTGCGGAGCTGGCCGTCGATATCCTCAATGAGGCGCGGCGGCCGGAACTCATCAATCTGGGGGCGGTGGTGCCGAGCGCCGAACAACTACCGCTCAAGTCACTGGCGCGTATTATGTCGGCGCTGGTGCGCCGCTCTCCGGAATTGTTGGGACGTTATGAACTGCCGGCGGGAAACGAGCTGTTGCGTGAGCGCTTGGCGCGTCAGTTGCGTCAGGCGGGCACGCCCTGCCATAGTGATGACCTGATTATCACCAACGGCTGCCAGGAGGCGATGGTGCTGTCGCTGCGTGCGGTGGCCAAAGCCGGTGATGTCATCGCCATCGAATCGCCGACCTTTTACGGCATCCTGCAATCGATCGAGTCACTGGGGATGAAGGCGCTGGAGATCCCCACCCATCCCCGCACCGGGGTCGACCTGGATACCCTGCAGCAGGTGCTCGATAAAAAACGGGTGGCGGCCTGTCTGTTTATTCCCAGCTTCAACAATCCGCTCGGCTCCTGCATGCCGCCGGCGAACCGCAAACGGCTGGCGTCGATGCTGGCCAAGGCGAGGGTGCCGCTCATCGAGGACGATATCTATGGCGATCTCTCTTTCGACAGGCCGCGCCTGCCCACGGTCAAATCCTTTGACCGAGAGGGCAATGTCTTACTCTGCTCCTCTTTTTCCAAGACGCTGGTGCCGGGCTATCGTATCGGGTACGTGATGCCGGGCAAGTGGCTGGACAAAGTGCGGCACCTCAAGTTGCTGGGCAATGTCGCCACCGCAGGTTTGCCGCAGGTGGCGCTGGCCGAGTACTTGCAGCGGGGCGGTTATGAAAAACTGATCCGCGAGTCTGCGCACCACTACCGGTGGCGTAGCGAAGAGATACGCCGCCTGGTGTTGAAGTACTTTCCCGAAGGGACGCGGGTGACCCAGCCGCAGGGGGGATTCGTATTGTGGGTGGAGATGCCGCCGCAGGTCGACTGTATTCGCTTGCATGATCGGGCTTTGCGGGCGGGGATCTCGGTGACACCGGGGGTGATCTTCTCACCCCGCGGTGATTATCGGCGCCATATCCGAATCAGCTGTGGACAGTTATCGGCGGAGGAGGCGGAGAGGGCAGTTAGAAAACTCGGTGAGCTTGCAGGGAAGCTGTTGTGTTCATGAGTTCGCCCTTATCATTACATGCCCCATCCCATGTGGCCGCCACCGCCGATGAACAGTCCCCCCATACCGCCGAAAATACCGATCAGGCTGAATAACAGCCCGATCAGGGTCAGAATCCCCATAATGGTGAAATAGGTCTTAAGCCGTCTGAGGGCGGAGAGCAGCTCATCGGCGCTGTTGTTGATCTGTGCCTCTTCGGCGGCGGCGGCGCTCTGGAATAACAGGATCCCCATCCAGATCGGCAACCAGGCGACGATGATCCCCACGATGGAGAGCGCCACCAGCGCGCCATAGAGGATCATCAATACCCCCAACAGTTTCATCCAGCCGCGGCTCTGATAGAGGGGGAGGCTCAGGGTCTTAACCAAATTATTTTCAGCAGGTGATTCCATTGGTGGATTCTCCTTGGTAGATTCTTTTCTAAGCCTAGGAGATGGGGTGTGGTGCTGCAAAAGCACGGCCTCTTCCCGCACCGTGTAGAGAGAGCCAGTTGATTAACCAGCCTTCGATTTGTAACCCGTGACACGCCGGATCATTCATGTCGATATGGACGCTTTCTACGCCTCGGTGGAGATCCGCGAGCGTCCGGAGCTGGCCGACAGGCCGGTCATCGTCGGCGGCAGGCCGGAGGGGCGGGGCGTGGTTTCGGCGGCCAATTACATCGCCCGCCGCTTCGGGGTGCACAGTGCGATGCCCACCTCGACCGCGCTGCGCCTGTGTCCCAAAGCGGTGGTATTGGCGCCGCGCCACGGCTTCTATTCGGAAATATCGCAGCAGATTCACGCCATCTTCCAGCGTTATACCGACCAGATCGAGCCCCTGGCGCTGGATGAGGCCTTTCTCGATGTGACCGGCAGCGAGCGGCTGTTCGGATCGGCGCCGGAGATCGGCCGCGCGATCAAGCACTCGGTGTGGGATGAGCTGCAACTGGTCGCCTCGGTGGGGGTGGGGCCGAACAAGTATATCGCCAAGCTGGCCGGTGATATCGAAAAACCCGACGGTTTTGTCGTTGTCACCGAAGAGGAGGTGGAGGCCTTTCTCCGGCCGCTGCCGATCAGCCGTATCTGGGGCGTAGGCAAGGTGGCGGCGAAGCGCTTCGAGAAGCTGGGTATTCGCACCATCGGCCAGTTGCATCACTATTCGCCCGGACTGTTGCGGCAGCACCTGGGAAACAGCGCCGAGCAGTTCCTGAGTTTGGCAAAGGGTATCGATGAGCGTCCGGTGGTCTCCGAGCATGAGGCGAAGTCGATCTCCAACGAAAACACCTTTGCCGTGGATATTACCGATAGGGAGGTGCTGCGCCAGTGGCTGCACGCCCTGACCGAGCAGGTTGCCCACCGTCTGCGCGCGCAAGGGTTGAAGGGGCGCACCGTTCAGCTGAAGGTGAGATTGGCCGATTTCACCACCTTGAGCCGCTCACATAGTCTGGCTGAGGTGACCGACGTTACCGCGGAGATCTGGCAGGCGATTGCGTATTTGTTTAATGAACGGCTGCCAAGGCCCCTGGAGCCGGTGCGTTTAGTCGGCGTCGGGGTCAGCAATTTCTCCGACGAAGAGGCGAAACAGGCGGATCTTTTCGCCTCCGCCGAGCGCGAAAGACAGCACAAGCTGGATAGCCTGATGGACCAGGTGCAGTCCCGTTTCGGCAAAACGGTTATCCGTCGGGGCAAAGGCCCCGGCTCCGCTTGAGGCCCCCGTCACAAAGCGGATAATCGGTCGCGCTTCTGTGACAGAGAGCCGCCCCCGTTGCGAATGCATTCACGCCTTTTTCCCCGGGTAAATTCTATGCTCCCCCTCAATATCGGGCATTCGTCCGGATACGGTTTCATGAGGGGATAGTCCATGAACATTCCAGCAAGAGTCAAAAAGTTTCTCTCCCAAAAATCCGGCAATTTCCGGCTGCGACAGGCCGATTTCAGTGACAACATCGAGAAGAGTATTACGCCGGCGGGGATACCGTTAGACCAGGTCGTCCGAGCCGTGATGGTGAAAAGCGGCAGGGCGTATTTGATGGCGGTCGTCAACGCTGAGCAGGAGGTGGACATCCTGACCCTTAACAGGCTGTTCAAACGAAAATTTGAAATGTGCAGTGCGGAGGAGGTCGCCCGGTTATTTCCGGAGTGCGATGCTCATGCACTGCCGCCACTGGCGGAGCCCTATGGGTTGCAGGCGATTATGGACAAGTCCATCGACGCCATGGAGCAGGTCTTTTTTGCGTCGGGAAAGAGCGGCCAATTTATCGGGAGCAGCAGGGATGATTTTGCCGGCCTGCACCAAAACAGCTGGAAGTCGTATTCAATCGGCCACTCGGGCACCGGCTCATCACTGGATGAGCGTGCCGTAAAAAGTATGCGCAGGCAGGTTCAGACCGTTGAGGATTTACCTGCCATGCCCGGTTTGGCCCATGAGCTGATCCGCATTCGCAACAACCCCTATGCCCATGCCAGTGAGTTGGCGGCCGTCATCGAGCAGGACCCGAGCCTTTCCGCCCAATTATTGCGCTATGCGAGCGTTTATCAGGGAGAGATCGAGTCTGTCGAGCAGGTCATTGTGCGTGTATTGGGTATGGATGCCGTGCTGGATATCGCATTCGGTCTTTCGCTCGGTCGGGCATTCAATAACCCCAAAGGTGGGCCGCTCGGACTCGAGAACTTCTGGCGCCACTCTGTCTACTGCGCGGCCCTGACCCAGGCCCTGTGTAACAGCATGGATTATTCCAGACGTCCACCGGCGGGGACCGCGTATCTGGCCGGCCTGCTCCACAATTTCGGTATTCTTTTGCTGGGCCATCTTTTCCCGGCGCAGTTTGAATCGCTTAACAAAGCGGTTGAAAGGGAGCCGCAGCGAAACATCCTGGAGCTGGAACGTGAGTCGATCGGCGTAGCCCATACCGATCTGGGAATGTGGCTGATGCAGAGTTGGGAGATGCCGACCGAGATCATCGAAGCGGTTTCAGGGCATCATGATCCGGCGCGCAGCGGTGATTTTTCCACCTACGCCAACCTGGTGTATATCTCCAACGCCCTGCTCAAGCGGCACGGGATCGGCGACGCCGTGAGTAAGGATATACCGCAGGACCTCTGTGAACGCTTCGGTTTGACCGAAGAGCAGTTAGAGGCCGCGTTGACAACGGTAATGCAGGGACAGGGTGAGCTGGAGGTGATGGCGGCCAGAATGGCTGCCTGAGGAAACGGTGCGGTCAGGGTATTGTTGGCGACAGGCTGCGGTGAGCGTGAGCTTATGAGAGGGGGGACGGTGGTATCTTAATCACAGACATCCCCGGCATCCATCCGGCAGCGCCTGCGATCCACCCATGTGGCCCCGCCCAGGCGCGAACCCTCGAAACGGGTTTCGAACAGTTCGGCATCGACCAGGGAGGCGCGAAAGAGGTCGGCGCCGCGAAAGTCGGTGTAGTTGAGGTCGGCCTGTTCCAGTGACGCCTTCTGCAGGTTGGCCCCGGAGAGGTTGGCGCCTTCCAGCGACGCTTTTAGCAGGTTCGCCTCTTTGAGGTTGGCCCCGCTCAGATCCGCCTCGTCCAAAAGGGCCTGCTTCATCGAGGCCTTTTCCAGGTTGGCCTCGCTCAAATTGGCCTGCTGGAGCTTGCACTGGTAAAAATCGCTGCCCTGCAGATCAGCACCCTGGAGTTGCGCCTTGCGAAAATCCGCCCGATCCAGCCGTGCCCGTTGCATCTGGATTCCCTCAAGATTGGCCCCCTGCATGTCAGCGCTGAGCATGCTCACCTCATTCATTCTGGCGCCGCTGAGATTCGCCCCGGCAAGTCGGGCGAAAGAAAAGTCGGCCCCGGAGAAGCGTGCGCCGCTGAGATCGGCGTTTTCCAGGTTGATCCGTTTCAGGGTCGCCCCGCGCAGGTCCACACCGGCGAGTTGCGCCCCGCTTTTATCGCAACCGCTCCAGTTCACATCCGGTGCAGCAGGGTCGTCGCAGGCGGCCATCAGTACCGGAGAGGCAGCGCAGGTGGTTATGAGCAGGAGGGGGAGGAGCTGTTTTGTGGTTCGTCGCATAGGTCTTTTCGTTAACGTTTCCCTCTAATCTAAGGGAACGGGGCGAATAACGCCAGTGGATAGCCGATTCACATAGCATACCAGAATGGTACTTCCATAAAGTAAGCGGCAAACCCACGTCGTCATTCCGGCATGCGTCTGGCCGGAATCCATGCGTGGAAATAACTGGATTCCCGCTAAAAGCATGCGGGAATGACGAGGAGATATTTTATTCCGATGGGAGTCCACGTCTCGACGTGGCCAATCGTTCTGCTGCAGTGTTTACAACTCAAGAGTTGTACTCCAGTCTATGCCCATTTCTCGAAGTGATCCTTCGTGATTAGGATTGGAGTCCACGTCTCGACGTGGCCAATCGTGCGGCTGCCGAATTGCAGCGCAAGTGCTGTACCCCAGTCGACGTAATGCAGGGGCCGTTCGTATAATGCTCCTTTGATTGAATTTCCGATGAGGCGAACATGGTGCTAAGCGGTAACCTGAAAAAGATGGAGAGCAGTCTTGAGTCCGAAGTGCATTACACCCTGCCGGTGGGAGAGGAGCGCCTGGCCCTCAACCCCCTTATCGGCAAGTCGCTGCAAATCAGCTTCGACGGAACCATCAACTGTATCGCCTGCGGTCGCAAGACCAAAAAGAGCTACAGCCAGGGCCACTGCTACCCCTGCTCGCAGCGCCTGGCCAGCTGTGACCTGTGCATCATGAAGCCCGAGACCTGCCACTACGACAAAGGCACCTGCCGCGAACCCGAGTGGGGCGAGCAGCACTGCATGCAGCCTCACTTCGTCTACCTCTCCAATACCTCCGGCATCAAAGTGGGAATTACCCGCCAGACCCAGATCCCCACCCGCTGGGTCGATCAGGGCGCCACCGAGGCGCTGCCGATCTTCAAGGTGCAGACCCGGCTGCAGTCCGGCCTGGTCGAGGTGATGTGCAAGAACCACGTGGCCGACCGCACCGACTGGCGCCGTATGCTCAAAGGCGACGGCGAGCCCAAGGATTTGAAAGCGGTGCGGGACGAACTGCTTGACCTCTGCGCCGAAGAGCTGGACGGTTTCCGTCAGCGCTTCGGCGAGGAGTCGCTGCAGGCCCTACCCGATGCCGAAATGGTGAAGTTGCGTTACCCGGTAGAGGAGCATCCACAAAAGGTGAGCGCCCTGAATCTCGATAAGACACCGAGCATCGAAGCGACCCTGCTGGGGATTAAGGGGCAGTACCTGATCTTCGACAAGGGCGTGCTCAACGTTCGCAAATACACCGGCTACAAGGTGACGGTGGAGGCGTGAGCTCGTAGGTTGGGGTGAGCTTGCGAACCCCAACGACTGGTTGTCGGATTGAGATTGTGTTGGGGTTCGTTCCTCACCCCAACCTACGCATTACGCACTCTTTGCGATCTTCGCGTCTTTGCGTTGAGATCTTTTCCATTCAATCCAACATATGCGACACCAACCCATCCGCCAGCTTGGGCTCAAACCAGGTCGACTTGGGCGGCATCACCTCATTGGCGTCGGCGACGCTCATCAGCTGGTCCATGTGGGTGGGGAAGAGGGAGAAGGCGACGGCCATCTCGCCGCTGTCGACGCGGCGTTCCAGTTCCTTGAGGCCGCGGATGCCGCCGACGAAGTCGATGCGCTTGTCGCGGCGCGGGTCGCTGATGCCGAGGATCGGGGCGATGAGGTTGTTGGCCAGCAGGCTGACGTCGAGCCGGCCGACCGGGTCGTCGGCGGGTACGAGGTTATCGTTGACGCTGAGCTTGTACCACTTGCCGCTAAGGTACATGCCGAACTCGCGGTTGGCGGCGGGTTTGACCGGGGCGTCCGCTTCAGTGACAGAGAAGTTTTCTTTCACCTTCGCCATGAACGCCGATTCGTCCAGGCCGTTGAAGTCGGTGACGACGCGGTTGTAGTCGAGGATCATCATCTGGTTGTCGGGGAAGACCACCGAGAGGAAGTAGTTGTAGGGCTCCTCACCGGTGTGGTTGGGGTTGGCTGCCTTGCGCATGGCGGCGACGCGGGAGCCGGCCGCTGATCTGTGGTGGCCGTCGGCGATGTAGATGGCGGGCATGGCATCGAAGGTGTCGGTGATGGTGTTTATATCCGCCTCGTCGCAGACCGGCCAGATGGCGTGCTGCACGCCGTCGTCGGCGGTGATGTCCACCTCGGGCGCGGTGGCGGTGACGCGCTCGACCAGGGCGTCGATGGTGGCGTCGTGTTTGTAGGTGAGGAACACCGGGCCGGTCTGGGCGCCCAGGCTGTCGATCTGGCGTACCCGGTCGTCCTCCTTGTCCGGGCGGGTGAACTCGTGTTTGCGGATGCGGTTGCTGTCGTAGTCGGGCACCGACGCGGCGGCCACCAGGCCGATCTGCCGGTGCTCGCCCATGATCAGGCGGTAGAGGTAGTAGCAGGGTTGGTCGTCCTGCACCAGCACGCCCTCGGCCAGCATTTTGTCGAAGTTTGCCTTGCCCTTGGCGTAGACGCAGGCGTCGTACGGGTCGGTACCCTCGGGCAGGTCGATCTCCGGCTTGGAGATGTGCAGGAAGCTCCAGGGGCGGTCCTTCGCCCGTTCACGCGCCTCGCTGCTGTTAAGCACATCGTAGGGCGGGGCGGCGACATCGGCGGCACGACCGGGGGCGGGACGAAGACCGGCAAAGGGGCGGATGAGGGACATGGAATTTCCTTCTTTGTATGGTAACGACTTAACCCCTGAAAGCTAACCGCAGAGCCGCGAAGGCGCAGAGGGCACCCAGCCCGTCATGCCGGACCTGATCCGGCACCCATGTGTGATGCCGGCTCAGTGGACGAACAAGAATGGATTCCGGGCCAGGCCCGAAATGACGGCTCTGTTTTGAGCGTCCACCTCACCGCCTCATAAGGGCGTTTTGCGGTGGTTACTACCTTTCAGGAAGGAGCGTGTTGTTACCTTTGGTTTATGTTAATGGTTTGACTATTGAAAACCAGCCGGGGCAGAAGGGCAATTCCAATGCTTGATGGCGGGATAAATGGTTTTTCTACTGCCATTATTCTTGCGGTATGATAGCGGCCCCTGTAAGCCATGCCCCAGTCAGAACCATGAAAGAGATCATCCTCGTTACCGTCGCCGGCCAGGATCGCCCCGGCCTTACCGCGCAACTGACCGCCATCCTCGCCAAGTACGAGGTGACGGTGCTCGATATCGGCCAGTC
>JAWOIT010000105.1:0-5561 GCA_046484535.1 Pseudomonadota bacterium
ATGGACCGGATGATGGGTGAGGAGAACGCCGCCACCGCCAGCGACTGGGTGCCGGCGGTGGATATCAAGGAAGACAGCGAGAGTTTCACCATCACCGCGGACCTGCCCGGGGTGAAGAGCAAGGATATCGAGGTGCACGCCGAGAACGGCATGCTGACCATCCGTGGCGAGCGGGATAACGAGAAGAAAGAGAGCCGTGAGGGCTACAAGCGCATCGAGCGCTCCTACGGCAGCTTCTTCCGCCGCTTCACCCTGCCCGACACCGCCGACACCGACAAGATCAGCGCCAAATGCGAGGACGGGGTGCTGAGGGTGAACATTCCCAAGCACGCCAAGGTGCAGCCGAGAAAGATTGAGGTGGAAGGTTAATAAGCTCCGTTGATGCAGCAAAGCTGTATTTGGCCCCGCTTGGAGCGGGGCTTTTTTATGGCTTTTACTCCGGGTGTCGCTACCGCGACAAATATAATCTAAGCGGGGGCTCGTCCCCGCCGCCGAGGTACTTTCTCTTGCGTGGCCAAGAGAAAGTACCCAAAGAGAAGGCCACCCGGAGACTTGCCGCCTGCGGCGGTGTTCTGCGCGCTTCGCCTGATGCAGGGGCTTGCAGACAGGACCTCCCTGTCCTGACTGCAACCGCTCGCCATCCATGGCGAGCCCCTGTCGGGCTGTTCCTGCATCAGACTACAGTGCTCGGCGGCGTCTACGGGACGTTCCCTCCGTTTAAGCTCAAGACAAAACCACTGACCTCGATTTCAGTCAAAGTCGAGTCACAGAAAGAAAACCAATGATTATCGAAGAGAGCACATTCCCGTAGATGACGCCGAGAAGCGCAGTGGAGGGAGGACAAGCCCGAAGGGTTGCGCACAGGACGTGCGCAATCCTGCAGCCGGGACATGGACGTCCCGTCTGCCGGACCCGACCGGAGCCGAGCATCGCAGGGCACCCGCAGGGCGGCATCTTCGGGCGCGTTTTGCTGTGCATGGATGCACGAATGCCGCGAGCGCAGGGATGCGTAAGAGCGGCCTTTGGTTCGTTTCTTTGTCGCGCGACAAAGAAATGAACACGCCGCGCGGGGGCGCGACCCCGCATCCAATTAACTATCGCGTAGCGATACAACCCCTCTCAAACTCGAGGTCCAGCTCAAGATTTACTTCGCCTACGACTCACAATGACAACATTCGGGACTTTGCCAACGTTATCCAACTTAGCCCAAACCAAAATGGAACTAACCCCCTCCCCTCATGGTCTTTAATCCCAGAACAGATTTTGCTTCCAACCCATAAAACCGATAAAGGACAGTCACACGCATGCGATACCTTGCCGCTTTACTGCTTCTTGTCACACTCCCCCTGCAGGCGGCTCTGCCCGCCTATGACAGCCAGGGCGAACAGCTGCCGACCCTGGCGCCGATGCTGGAGAAGACGGTGCCTGGGGTGGTCAACATCTTCACCCGCACCCGGGTGGCGGTGCGCCAGAACCCGCTGCTCTCGGACCCGTTTTTCCGCCGCTTTTTCAATGTGCCGGAGCAGCCGCGCGAGCGGGTGCAGCAGAGCCTCGGCTCGGGCGTGGTGGTGGATGCGAAGAACGGTTATGTCATCACCAACCACCATGTAATCGACGGGGCCGATGAGATCGCGGTCAACACCTCCGATGGACGCACCCTGCAGGCGACCCTGGTGGGCTCGGACCCGGAGACCGATATTGCGGTGCTGAAGGTGGAGAAGAACAATCTCAAGGCCGTGCCGATGAGCGATTCGGAGCAGCTGCGGGTGGGGGACTTTGTGGTAGCCATCGGCAGCCCCTTCGGCCTGGGGCAGACGGTGACCTCGGGCATCGTCTCGGCGCTGGGCCGCTCGGGACTGGGCATCGAGGGCTATGAGGACTTCATCCAGACCGACGCCTCGATCAACCCGGGCAACTCCGGCGGCGCGCTGGTCAATCTTAACGGTGAGCTGGTGGGGATCAACACCGCGATCCTCTCCAAAAGCGGCGGCAATGTGGGGATCGGCTTTGCCATCCCCATCAATATGGCCCGCGAGATCATGGACCAGCTTATCGAACACGGCGCGGTGCAGCGCGGCACCCTCGGCGCACAGGCCCAGGATTTGACCCCGGAGCTGGCCTCGGCCTTCGGCATCGAGGGTTCAAATCGCGGTGCAGTGGTCACCCAGGTGACCAGCGGCTCGCCGGCGGACAAGGCCGGGCTGAAAACCGGCGATGTGATCACCCATATCAACGGCCGGGCGGTCGATGACGCCACAGCGGTGCGCAACCGCATCGGGCTGCTGCGCATCGGTGAGAAGGTCCAAATGCGGATCCTGCGCAATGGTGAACAACAAACCCTCAATGCCGTGGTGCAGGAGCCGGAGCTGGTGTCCATCAAGGGAGAGGCGCTGCACCCGCGCCTGACCGGTGCGGTGCTGGCCAATGTCTCCAAAGAGACGGTTGAAGGCCGGGTTGAGGGTGTGGTGATCGCCAATGTGGCGCCGGGCAGCCCGGCGATGCAGGCGGGCCTTCGCAAGGGAGATTTGATCGCCCAGGCCAACCGCCAGGAGGTAACCGACCTGGAGAGCCTGAAAAAGGCGGTGGAAGGCAGCGAAAGCCTGCTGCTGAACCTGCAGCGCGGCGGCGGGGCGTTGTTCCTGCTATTGCGCTAAGGCATCCCGGCTAATGTCCATCGGTTTAACTGTATAGTCTGACCTGTCGAGGCGCTTTCAGGCGCGATGCTGAGTGCTATCGCGGCAGGGATGCCGCTCCTTCAAGCGAGTGGCGGACGGCCGTTTTTTGGTAAATGCCCGGCGGTGGGTTTACCAGTGATAACCCAGCAGAAGGCCGGCATGGCCTCCTCCGGCCTCGTAATCGTTATCGCCCAACGCCACCTCGGCGGCGGATGCACGCACGTTAAAGCCGATGTTGAACTGGTTGAACCGCCACATCAGGCCGCCATCGATCCACAGGCCGGTACCGGAGCCCGAGTCACTGTAAAGCGGGCCGCCGTCGTAGCGTTCCTCGGCCTTCAGGCGAATATGGGCCAGACCGCCGCCGAGGTAGGGGTACATATTGCCGTAGGTAACCCAGTACTTACGCACCCCGAGGTTAAACTCGCGAGTGCTGACCTCCTGGTCGTATGAGCCGTAGCCGGAGCCGGGCACGTAAACAAGCCCGTCAAAGTCGCCCCGGGAAAAAAGCAGGCCCACGGCGAGCTGCACCGGCCACCCCTTTGCACCGAAGTCATATAACAGGCCGAACTCACCCTGTTCATCCGCCAGCCAATCATCTTCATCCAGGGCCTTACTGCCGAGAAAGACGTTGAGGTTATTGCCGAATGTCTCGGCAGCAACCGGAGCGGCCATACTCAGGCCGCAGCACAACAAAGCAGCAATCATTCCCCTGTGCATGACTTCTCTCCTGTGGGTGTGCGCATTCGCATCGAATTACCTCTACGCTAACTCTAGACCCCAGTCGGCGCTTCGTCGACGAAGCCGCCGGACAAGATTTTTTCTATATAATACTTGATAAATTTAATAAGGATTATATATTAGTATATAAGCAGGTTATGAAATTAACCTGAAACGGTTACAACGCACTAACAACTTAGGAGGTGCACCAATGGCCAGTTTAATTAACGGTTTTCCCCACGACGGCGTCGTCACCGTCAATCGAGTGATCCTCAAGCCGGAGTACACCGTGGACGACCTGCAGGAGCGTGTCGCCATGCTCTGCGAGAACGTAAAGACCTACCACTCCGAAACCGGTTTTGTGGGCGGATTCGTCTCGCTCAACAGCGGTGCGGTCTCCAACGAGGGGTCGACCGTCGGTCAGGCCGTCGAGAGTCCGCTGAAGGGTAAGGAGGCGCTGATCATCACCTTCTGGAAGTCCTTCGAGGAGCACGAGGAGTCTCACAAATCCGAAACCTTCCAGCCGCTGTTCAAGGACGTGCTGGAGCTGTGCGAAAACGGTAATGAAGAGATCGCCTACGAGATGCTCTGGTCCGGCGCCGCCTATAGTCCCGAGGAGGCCAAGGCCGCCAAAGAGGCGAAGGAGATGTACGCCGCCTGATAAGTCAGGCGCTTAATCGCTCTCCCGGCAACCGTCGTCATCCCTCGCGGTGGCGGCGGTTTTTTATGGAAATGGATGCCAAATTATCTGAAGTTGTCGGGAACTGCGGCGTTCGTGATCAAACCTGCATAGTCAGGTCAAAAAAAACGCCCCAAAAGGGACGTTAGCGCTTTTTATTATTGTGACTATTTTTGCTTTTTAGCCATACCTTCGAGCTTTTTCACTCGAATTCTCTGTCCAGCCAGTGCGGGAGCTTGGATCCCACCAGCCGAATTACACCGAACTCAACTATTTTTAGTAGCCTACCGGAATGTTGGAATAGGTTCCATAGGTTTTAGTTATGTGACTCCGGCACTCTTGGGTCTGGGCCGCCTCGATCCGTCCTTAGCAGGGGCACGCCATCCCTGGCACTATCCGACTGATTTTGTCGTTTTACAGAAGACGGCTCCGGCAATACGAACCTTTAGGCACAACAGAGCCGCGCCATGCTATTGATCGTCAAGTTCAGAAAGGGTTTAGCTGTTCAGAGGGGCTTGCAAGTAACAGCGTAACAGCAGCATTCACTGTACGTTATGCACAACCACACCGGGCAGTGTGTTTAGTGGAGGGCTTTTGTTGATGTGAGTGGTTTTGGAAGTACCTTATGGGGGTTATGCGCTCCCCCATAAGGTGGCACGACCATGAAATTCAGGGCCGCTTCGGAGTGGTGTACGGAACCTCTTTCTGGAAGGGCTCCCAAGTAGTCTTGTAGCCAACGTAACCCTTTTCATTCGGCTCCATCTGAGTGGTAGTAAGAAAACGGGATTTTCCCTCAGGTACTTTCGGTCGGGTAGTAGAGTGTCCGCTCATAAATCACCTTTTTGATTCAAAGTCGTGATCGCCACTACAAGGGGTCGCAGTTGAAAACCATCACGATAAAATAATTGTAATTGCAGGCAAAAGTATAACAGAACCTGCCGGGGGGCCAGCAACTCCGTATGCCGCTTAAACTTTTTATGATGCAATAAGAAATTATTTATCAATCGGCCCGCATACCGGGAGCGTTACCGTCGTTTCCAGTCCGGTCATGTGGCATCTATGTGCGCACCGCGCACTTATCGGAATTCATATTACACATACCGACATCAACTGCGGTTATGGCTGTTATTAAACCATTTCCAGAACTATTGTCGTGCGCCAAGGGGGGGGGGAGGAGAGTGATGCAGAATAACTTCCACACTGCCCCTGATTTTACCGCCTAATTACATTAAAATCGGCGGTATTTGACCAAGCTCATACTGAGGACCTTATCGAATGGCGCAATATATCTTCGTTTACCTGGGAGGCGAGTACCCTTCAGACCCTTCAGAAGCGCAAAAGCACCTGGAAAAATTTCAGCAATGGCTGATCTCCCTTGGCGATGCCGTCATCAGTCCGGCAATCCCGTTCAAGGATACGCATACAGTGCAACCTGACGGCACGGCCTCCCAGGGGACAATGTCGTCGATGTCCGGGCTGGGAATTAT
>JAWOIT010000002.1:0-13378 GCA_046484535.1 Pseudomonadota bacterium
GGCACCCTACGTAGGGTTTGCCGAGCTTGCGAGGCGAACCGCAGCAACCCGCACCCGGCCGCGAATAAAAGGCGGTGCGCCTGACGGCGGCACCCTACGTCGGGTTTGTCGAGCGTGCGAGGCGAACCGCCGCGATCCCGCCCCCGGCCGCGAATAAAAGGCGGTGCGCCTGACGGCGGCACCCTACGTCGAGTTTGCCAAGCGTGCGAGGCGAACCGCCGCGATCCCGCCCCCGACCGAAAATAAAAGGCGGTGCGCCTGACGGCGGCACCCTACGTAGGGTTTGCCGAGCTTGCGAGGCGAACCGCAGCAACCCGCACCCGGCCGCGAATAAAAGTTGGTGCGCCTGACGGCGGCACCCTACGTCGGGTTTGTCGAGCGTGCGAGGCGAACCGTAGCGACCCGCACCCGGCCGCGAATAAAAGGCGGTGCGCCTGACGGCGGCACCCTACGTCGGGTTTGCCGAGCTTGCGAGGCGAACCGCCGCGATCCCGCCCCCTCTTAACTCTTGTCTATTTTTCGGCCATTGCGTATAGTCGCGTTAGTCGCCTTCTGAGGTGGCGATGAACCTCAAGTGTCTGTTTCAAACAAAAACAAACGGGCATCCTTAGGAACAGGGAGTATAAGGAGAAAAGTAGCATGTCTAAAGCACCTTCCATCTTTGGCAGAAAACAACTGGCCGTTGCAGTCAGTGCTGCGATCCTGACCGCCTGCGGCGGCGGCAGCAGCAATAACAATAACGATGACGACACTTCACCGTCATCCAGCGGGGGTAATTACACCCTCAGCACCGTCGGCGGCACCGGTGGCAAAGCCACTTGGGGTTATGGCGGCGATGGCGGCGCCATCAACGTGTATACCGAAGGGGACAAGGGCGGTGTCGCCGTTGTGCGCAGCGGCAGCGCCGATGCCAGCTTCAGCTCGCAGAGGGGGGGGATCACCCCGTTCCTCGGCGTCCATCCGTTGGAGGTCACCGCCGACACCACGGTGATTAAGCCCAATCTGTGGACCGACTCCCAGAAGTATGACGGGCAACCGCCGAGCTCTCACGGGTTGTCAACCGGCGATCTGTATCTCGACGACAACAGGGTACTGCGGATCTTCGACGGCGAGTCTGCTGAATATGTCGTCGATACATGGGTCGGGGATGACATCGATTACACTCGGGATCCCGAAGTGGACGACGGCCGTTATTACCGGTACGACAACGAGCTCTACGTGGCGATCGCCGGCGACAACGTTGCGAACCTGGCTGCTGCGGGCACGCCCTATTATCAGGGCTATGCCGATAACATCTTCCTCGCCGACGAGGATGATACGGTTCCCGATCCGGAAGCCACCGGCCTGAGCGTGGCCGCCGGCGTCACCCTGACCCTGGAGCTTAACGACACCACCGAAGCGGATATCGACTTTAGGAATGACATCGTCAACCGCGGCGTCATTACCACCGCCGATTTCACCGCCACAAGTCGCGGTAGACTGCGGCTCAATGTCGACGGCAGTCTCTTCAATCACGGCACCATCAGCACCGCCGGCACCGATGAGACGAGAAACGCCGGGTCTATCAACATCTGGGCTGAGTATGCCGCCTTTAACAGCGGCACCATCACCTCCGCCGGCGCGGACACCACCTCCTCGACGGATGGCGGCAATGCCGACTATCTCAACTTCATGAGCGGCTACTATACCGAGAACACCGGCACCCTGAACGCCGCCGGCGGTGATTCCGACAACGCTGACGGCGGTTCGGGTGACAATATCTTTATCTATTCCGAGCGAGGCCCGGTCCGCAACAGCGGCCCCCTCATCGCCACGGGCGGCACCGGCTACGGTGAAGATGGCGGCCACGGCGGTAGTGTAGTCATCATGAATAATTATGCCGGCGATGTCCTCAACAGCGGCGACATCGATACCTCCGGCGGCGAAGGTCACGCCGGTTGGGGCGGCGACGGTGGAGAGGTCAATTTCTATGCCTACGGCGGCGCATTGATCAGCAGCGGCGACATTACCACCGTGGGCGGCGACTCCTCGACCAACGAGGATGCCGGCGACGGCGGCGATGTCTATGCCTGGATCAGCAACGGCTACAGCAGCTGGAACTACGGCACCACCCCACATAAAGAGGTCGCCTTCTCCGGCGATATCATGACGGCCGGCGGCACCACCGGCGGCGACGTCAACAGCGGCGACGGCGACGGCGGTAACGGCGGCGACTTCGAGATCTATACCGGCGACTATGACAACGGTAATGAGTACACCACCGGCGAAGCCGGCGTTACCCTGTACGGTTACAACACCCTCGACACCCGCGGCGGCAGCGGCCAGTATCCGGGCGAGGGCGGCAATGTCTCCCTCTATGCCGGTTACGGTTGGGATGACGCCCTCTATGGCTACACCACAGGCCCGGTCGTTAACCATGCGGATATCCTGGCCTCGGCCGGCGCGTATACCGGCAGTGATAGCACCGGCACCCATTACGCCCAGGGCGGCGGTGTCAGTATCGAGACCAGTTATTACTATGCGGAGGACAATCCGGAGGCCACGGCGACCAATACGGGGGATATCACCTCCCACGGCGCTGACGGCCGGAATGCGTCAAGTCGCTATCGCCTACGCGGTGGAGGTGTATGGATGTGGGGCTTCAACGGCACCGACAACAGCGGTTCGATCGCCGTCAACGGGGGTAACGACCTCTCTGAGGACGGCAGCCTCAACAGCTACGGCGGTCGTGGTGGTGTTGTCGATCTCTATGCCGAGCTGGGCGCGGTGGTCAACAGCGGCGCCATCGACAGCCACGGCGGCGACGCCGAAGCCTGGGGCGGCCCCGGCTCCTGGTGGACCGCCTTCTACGGCCCGACCGTAAACAACACCGGCGCCATCAGAGGTAGCGGCGGTGATGCGCTTGAAGAGGTGGGCGGTTCCGGCGGCTACGGCGGCTGGGTCTGGATGATGGGCAGCAACGGTTTTGCTTCCGTCCAGAACTCCGGCGCCGTCAGCCTGACCCCGGGGGCCAACTATGTCAGTTACTATGGTACTTATGAAGGCCGCGAAAACGGTTACTACAAGGTAATCGGCCCCGGCTGTACCGGTGACTGCGATCAGTTTAATTAAACTGTTGCGCTTACGGTAAATCGGCGGCGGGGCGACCCGCCGCCTTTTTTCCGTGTTATTAAGCAGTCTGTTCAGCTTTTGTCTTCGGGCGTTCCGCGCCCGGAGGCAAAACCTGAACGCGACTGGTGAGCGGGCCGACATTCCCCGTAGCGGAAACCCGGGCATGACGCCCTCCGCATGTCGATGGGGTTGGCGGCGCAGAAGTCGACGAGCCGAAGCCGAAGAGCGAACCAGCGGGACTCCATTCACCTCAAGTGCAAATCCACTTTGAACTTAACTGAATTTTTAGGGAAGAAATAAACCATGCGTACACTGCCCGGGCTGTTAGCCGTTCTCATCCTGTTCACCCAACCGGCGTTCGCCGCCGATGCGCCGACCGCGCCCGCCATCAGCTACGACAGGGCCGCCGATACGCTGAGCCTCGATGTCGAGCAGGTTTCGCTGAAGACCTTGCTGGCCACGATTGCAAGTCAATCCCAGCTCGAGGTGTTGTTCGACGACCGGGCCGACAGAAAGGTGACCATGCAGCTTGAAAAACGCTCTCTGCAGGCCGGGTTGGAAAACCTGTTGCGTGAGAGCAGTTATCTGTTCCGCTACGATAAGGATGAGGAGGGAAATACCTTCCTGCTCGGTGTGCGGGTGCTGCCGAAAGGCGAGTCGGATTCGGGCAACCTTCAGCCGCTGCTCCATGCGGCGGGCGAGGCGTTCATGAACGCCAAACACAACCGTCAAGCCGGTGCAAACGCCGAGAGCGCCCTTTTCAACAAGCGCTGGCAGGCGCGTTTGGCCGAAATGCCGAAGCCGGTGCGCGAGAAGGTGATCAAACACGCCAAGGAGCGCATCGAAAAGATAGAAAAGAGAGAAGCCGAACGGCAGGCGCGCATCGAGGAAAAGAAAAAAGAGCGGGAGGCGAAAATGGCCGAGCGCCGCAAGGAGCATGAGCTGAAATCCCCTGATGAGATGACCCCCGAAGAGTATGCGCTTCATCAGCAGCGGCTGGACTGGGCCCGTCAGCTGCCACGCCATTAATCGGCGCATTACTGATACGGCGATTTCCCGCAAAATCCGCCGCCGAGTGGCGCCGCCGGATTCTGCGATGGCTTTTGGTTAAAAAAGACGATCGTTTGCAGGAGTTCTCATGAACCAGCCCCAACCCTTACCCTCCGAGGCGGCCCGGCAGCTGGGCGCCCAATTCGCCTTCGCCAAGCGCCTCTATGATAAAAAGCAGTTACAACAGGCCGGGCAAATTTGCGAGCAATTACTACAGCAGGTATCGGACCATCAGGGGGCGCTGCACCTGCTGGTGATGGTGAGCCGCGATCTTGGGCAATTGGATACGGCCGGGCGCTTGTTGCAGCGCCTGGAATCGCTGGCCGGGGCGGGAAACACCGACGTTATCTATGAGTGGGGGGTGCTGCATGTACTCCGTGGCGAGCCGCAGAAGGCGGAGGCCCGACTGAAGTCGCTGCTCAAAGCGGTGCCCGCTCATGCCAACGGCCATAGGGTGTTGGGAAGGCTCTATGACCGGCTGGGACGCCTGGGCGCCGCTGAAATGCACCTGCGCCACGCCCTGGAGCTGCGTCAGGACGACGAAACGCTTTGCAAGGACCTGGCGAGCGTTAACGAGCGGCTGGGACTTTTCGACACCGGCATCCGTTTCGCCAGGCGGGCTTTCAATCTCAACCCCCGCTATATCGACGGTTTACTGGTATGGGCCAAGCTCGAGGAGCGTCGCGGCGATCTCGACGAGGCCGAACGGCTTGTCGATTACGCCCTGACGCTACAACCCGGACACCCGCTGGTTGTTCTGCTCCAGGCCTTTATCCAACGCCGCCGCGGGGATTTTGATAAGGCGTACGGTCTGCTCGAGGCGATGGATATCAGTCTTTTGAATCCGGATGCCCGCGCCATCGCCTGGCAGGAGCGGGGCTTTTGCCTGGAGCGGTTGGGGCGTTTTGACGAGGCCTTTGCGGCATTCTCCAGGATGAGTGAGATTAACCGCAAGCCCCCGTTTAGCCGGAACTACCCTGAAGAGGAGATGCAGCGGCAGTTCGCCGAATTGCGTGAATTTTGGCAACAGGTCGAGCCCGATAGTTTACCGACGGCGCCGACCCCGCCCGAAGAGGCGCCCACGCCGATTTTCATTGTCGGGTTTCCACGTTCCGGCACCACCTTGGTGGAGCAGATTGTAACCAGCCACCCCGAGGTGTTGGCGGGTGATGAGACGCACGCTATCGACCTGGCCATGGGACGCCGGCGGGGCAGCGGTTCCGCGGGCTCATTGATGGATATAACGCGTTCCCTGGTCGACACCGATGCTGGGAAACAAGTTCTCGCCATGCAGAACGCCTACATGCATCAAGTGCGGCGACAGGCGGTACTGGAACCGGGTTACCGATACTTTACCGATAAGACGCCGCTCAATGAAGTATACATGGGAGTTATCCGGTCGATTCTGCCGCAGTCGCCGATGATCCACCTCATACGCCACCCTCTGAATGTGGTGCTGTCGAGTTATTTCAATGATGTCCGTCATGGCCGTGACTTTGCGACACGCCTGGAAACCACCGCGAAACACTACGCACATGTCATGGATATGGTGGAGACCTACACCGAAAGGCTGGATCTACGCTATCTTCAAGTCCGCTACGAAGACATCGTCAATGATCTTGAGACCGAAGCACGTCGTATTATCGACTTTATAGGCCTGCCCTGGGATGAACGCTGCCTGCAATTT
Source organism: Pseudomonadota bacterium (assembly GCA_046484535.1). Lineage (GTDB taxonomy): Bacteria > Pseudomonadota > Gammaproteobacteria > Thiohalomonadales > Thiohalomonadaceae > JAPHTQ01. Next base: position 5,849 of record JAWOIT010000002.1, read on the forward strand.
CATGAGAATGATCGCCATGTGCGCACGGCAAGCGCGGAACAGGTAAAGGAGAAGCTCTATACCCGTTCTCTTGAGCGTTATAAACCCTTCCTGAAGCACCTCGAGCCGGTTATCCCGATCCTCGAACCTTATATCGAACGGTATAAATACACGATTTAAGCCGAGGCGGTGCGCCTGGCGGCGGCACCCTACCATCACTGCGTAGGGTTTGCCGAGCGCGCGAGGCGAACCGCAGCTATCCCTCCCCGGTTGTGAATGGAAGCGGTGCGCCTTTCGGCGGCACCCTACCATCACCGCGTAGGGTTTGCCGAGCGTGCGAGGCGAACCGCAGCTATCCCTCCCCGGTTGTGAATAGAGGCGGTGCGCCTTTCGGCGGCACCCTACCATCACTGCGTAGGGTTTGCCGAGCCTGCGAGGCGAACCGCAGTTGTCCCTCCCCGGTTGTGAATGGAGGCGGTGCGCCTTTCGGCGGCACCCTACCATCACCGTGTAGGGTTTGCCGAGCGCGCGAGGCGAACCGCAGTTGTCCCTTCCCGGTTGTGAATGGAGGCGGTGCGCCTTTCGGCGGCACCCTACAATCATCGCGTAGGGTTTGCCGAGCCTGCGAGGCGAACCGCAGCTATCCCTCTCCGGTTGTGAATGGAGGCGGTGCGCCTTTCGGCGGCACCCTACCATCACTGCGTAGGGTTTGCCGAGCGCGCGAGGCGAACCGCAGTTGTCCCTTCCCGGTTGTGAATGGAGGCGGTGCGCCTTTCGGCGGCACCCTACAATCATCGCGTAGGGGTTGCCGAGCCTGCGAGGCGAACCGCAGCTATCCCTCCCCGGTTGTGAATGGAGGCGGTACGCCTGGCGGCGGCACCCTACCATCACCGCGTAGGGTTTGCCGAGCGCGCGAGGCGAACCGCAGCTATCCCTCCCCGGTTGTGAATAGAGGCGGTGCGCCTGGCGGCGGCACCCTACCATCACCGCGTAGGGTTTGCCGAGCCTGCGAGGCGAACCGCAGCTATCCCTCCCCGGTCGTGACGCGATGGCGGGGCGCCGCGCAGGCGCGGTAAACCTTAGTAACTTTGCGCCTGGACGATGTGCTCCCTGCATCGTCTACCGCCGCCATCCATGGAGGAGTCTGCGGTGGGATCATTCTTATTCGGGGCGAGTAGTTAAGTCATACCTTTGAGATAAACTCTTCATATTTTCCGCTCGCGCTCCGTTGCAGGGTGTTGACTTCATTGATTGTGTAACTAAATGAGGGTCCGATTGTTTCTTTAAATCGCTGTAGCAGGGCCTCTTTCTCTTCGCCCTGTAGAGGGCGTGGTGTGATCAGGTTTATTTCGATCGCCTCCAGGCTGTGTTGAATTGCCTGGAACTGTGTTACCGGCGCGATCTCGTGCAGCTTCATGACGCCGAGTTGAGGCCAGTGTTTGTCACCGTTGGGTTGGGTAATCAGGTTGCGGTACCGGCCGAGAATGCGCTTGAGCACCGGCAGGCCGCGTCCGCACATACAGGGCTCGCCGACCTCAGCATAGTCTCCAACCTCATAGCGGATAAGTGGGCTGGCGTAGTTATGCAGGTTAGTAACGACCACTCGGCCGATCTCACCCGGCGCACAGGGCCTGTCCCGGTCATTCAGCACTTCAAGCAAGACCCCTTCGGCCTGAACGTGATAGTGCTCAGACTCAGGGCACTGCAAGGCAAGATAACCTAATTCAATGGTTGAATACATATCAATCAGGCGGGTATTCCAGGTTTGCCGACACAACTCGCGCAAGCCATCCGGTAATGCTTCGGATACGGTCCGAACCTCTTTCAACGAAGGTATCTCTACGTTGTTGTTCTGGCAGTGTTGGACAAGTTCCAGAAGAATACTCGGGTGGGTGAGAAGATAATCCGGCTGCTGTTGCTGCAGCCATTCAGCCTGCTGGCTGACAGGAGTAAAGATATCGAGCATGGCACACGGCCCGGTACTGAAAACTCCCGAGGTGGCCCGCCCCCAGTTATCTGCGATAGCTCCGTGGGGTGGTTTTGTATTGTTATTTTGGGAGTAACGGATCGCCGCCAGTTTGCCGCTAAGATCACGTTTATGCCAGGTGTGATCCCTCAGTGTGAATACATTCCAGAAAAAAGCACTAATTTCCGTGCCGAGGGTTTCAATCGGCATGCCGGTTGAGCCGGAGGTGCGTTGCCGGTTTACCTTGCCGTGCCCGGGGGGCAGGATTTCGGTATGCAACCGGGCACCGAGCTGTTGCACATCCTTTCGGGTAAGAATGGGGATCCGTTGCCACTGCTCCTCTGTTAAAGAATCAGGGTTTATATGTTTGGATAGCAGCTCACGATAGTGTGGAACGTGACTCATGCAGTGGCGCAGCAAGGGGCGTATTTGTCTGAACTGGTATTGCCGAATCCTGTCGCTGCTCCACCATTGAGACTGCTCGAGTTGGAACAGAAGGGCGAGCCGGGCGGCGCCTGAAGCGTGTGGAAGTGGAGGCCACTCGATACTTGGTACGACACTGTTTATCGGTAAATCCATAATGTTCTTTCACGTTTTCCGGCATGACCGGTCTGTATTTTCACTCAGTCGATTCTATTTATGTCTGGAGTTGACGCTCGTGTCAGGCAATATGATTAACGGGTAAGCCAAGAAGCGTACGTGCCTGTGACGGTGTGGCCAGGGGCCGTTGCATCTCCTCCGCGATGCGGACCACTCGTTCTACTAATGATTCGTTGGTGGCCAGCTGCGTTTTACCGTAGTCGTAATAGATAGAATCCTCGATACCGACCCGCACATGGCCTCCGGCAGTTACCGCTGCCACATTCATGGGTAACTGAAATTGCCCCAACCCTGCTGCGGCCCAGACAGAGTCTTCGGGGAGGGCTTCGCTGAGGGCGGCGAGATTAGAAATGGTTGCAGGGGTTGTATTGAGATTACCCAGCAGTAAATTGAAGTATTTGCGCCCCCTCAGGATTCCGTTACGTTCAAGGTATTTGGCCAGGTTGACCATGCCCAGATCAAACACCTCCAACTCCGGTTTGATACCGCGTTCCTGCATTCGCATTGCCAGCATCTCGATCATCTCTATCGAGTTGACGCTGGGGCCGCTTTGAAAGTTGAGTGAGCCAAGCGTGAGGCTGGCCATATCGGGTTTTGCATCGCCCTCAAGATCGAGTACAGCGGCTCGACGCTCAAAGTCGGACCAATTTCGACCGGATGTGGTGACACAGCAGACAATTCCCGGTCGTTCACGGTGGAGGGTTTGAACAACCTCTTCGTAAACCGCGACTTCCGGTGTCGGTCTTCCATCCTGGTCTCGGGCATGGAGGTGGACGATGCGGGCGCCGGCATCGAAAACACGAATGGCGTCAGAGATGATCTCCTCAGGCGTTACAGGTACATGAGGAGTACTCAGTTTCGTGGGTACCATGCCTGTCAGGCAGACATTGATCAGTAGTGGGGGATAAGGGGCCAGAGGGGCAGGGTCATTGGACTCGATGTAATGCTGTCGGCGTGCAGCATGCTCGTCACGTTGTTGCATGTATTGGCCAAGGTCCAGCTCCAGTGTTGTCCAATGACCAACATCCTCCAGGCTGAAAGGTGCAATTTTTTTGAGTTTGCCTACTTCCCTGTAGCCGAAATGCTTTTTGTACCAAAGAATGGTATCCGGGCGGTCGGCGTTGGTGATAACCGTTTGAATACCGAGCTGGTGCATCGCCTCGAGGCGGGCGTTTTGCAATGCTTTGCCGATACCGAGCCCGGAAAATTCGGGAATGATACCCAGTAAAGTGGTTTTACCCCGCTCTGTGGAGAGAATTTTATAGCCACCGGCACCGACAATGGTGTTGTCAATTCGTGCAACGAAAAAGTTGTCTAAATCCAGCGCTCCCATCTCAGGGGACGGGACGTGGTGCATATTCCACGGCTCCATGACCTTGAGGATGGCATCATGGTCCCCTGTGCGGGCCTTTTCGATACGATATTCCATGGTTGTTAATTTTGTCATCCGTGCTGTTTATAGTTTAAAGAAAGCTGATAATTGACAGCTATTCCACAAAACGACAAAGGTTAACTTTTTTCTACTTTATTAACAAAGGTTGTCTTATAGATTGGGAGAGGGTGTGAGAGTGGGCGATTTTGTGCTTGTGCTCGTTGTGGGGGATTCAGCGATATCTTTTCCCTCCTTCCTCCATCCAGGCTGTCGTAAAGAATGGCAAGGGATGCTCGCGTCCTCTCGTGAAATGCCTCCGGGAGTTGCGCAAAGGCCCCGTGCGCCGTAAGATTGCCGGTTTTCCCGTACATTCAGTCATTAGCAGGAATCGCCCATGCGTACGCTCTACTGCGGCCAGTTGAACGAATCCCACATCGATCAGGAGATCGAGCTTGCCGGTTGGGTCCACCGTCGCCGTGACCACGGTGGTGTCATCTTCATCGACCTTCGCGACCGCGAGGGCCTCGCCCAGGTGGTCTACGACCCGGACCTGCCGGATGTCTTCGCCACTGCCGAAGCCGTGCGCAATGAGTTCGTCCTGCATATCAAGGGCAAGGTGCGTCGTCGTCCCGAGGGCACCGAGAACCCGGATCTACCCTCCGGCCAGGTGGAGATTCTGGGCAAGGAGCTGACGATTCTCAACCGCTCCGAGACCCCGCCGTTCATGCTCGATATCGAGGATGACGAGGTGGGCGAGGAGCACCGCCTGAAGTACCGCTACGTGGACCTGCGCCGACCGCCGATGTTCCAGCGGCTGAAGTTCCGCTCCGAGATCACCCGCGCCCTGCGCTACTACCTGGACGAGCGCGGTTTCCTCGATATCGAGACGCCGATGCTGACCAAGGCGACCCCCGAGGGCGCCCGCGACTACCTGGTGCCGAGCCGCACCCACCAGGGGAGTTTCTTTGCCCTGCCCCAGTCGCCGCAGATCTTCAAACAGCTGCTGATGGTCTCCGGCGTCGACCGCTACTACCAGATCGTGCGCTGCTTCCGCGACGAGGACCTGCGCGCCGACCGCCAGCCCGAGTTCACCCAGCTGGACATCGAGACCTCCTTCATGAACGAGGAGGAGATTATGACCCTGATGGAGGGCATGATCCGCGAAATGTTCGCCAAGGTGCTCGAGGAGCAGTTGCCCGACCCGTTCCCACGCATCTCCTACGCCGAGGCGATGCAGCGCTACGGCTCCGACAAGCCGGACCTGCGCATCCCGCTGGAGCTGATTGAAGTGGCCGATCTGATGAAGGACGTGGAGTTCAAGGTCTTTTCCGGCCCGGCCAACGACGAAGGCTCCCGCGTGACCGCGCTGCGCGTGCCGCAGGGCGGCAAGATCTCGCGCAAGGAGATCGACGACTACACCAAGTTCGTCGGTATCTACGGCGCCAAGGGGCTGGCCTACATCAAGGTCAACGAGATTGCCAAAGGGGTCGAGGGACTGCAGTCGCCGATCCTCAAGTTCCTGCCCGACGAAGTGGCCATGGGCATTATGCAGCGCGTCGGGGCCGAGGACGGGGATCTGGTCTTCTTCGGCGCCGATAAGGCCAAGGTGGTCAACGAGGCGCTGGGTGCGCTGCGGGTCAAGCTGGGTCACGACCTCGATATGGTCGAGCACGGCTGGCGTCCGCTGTGGGTGGTCGACTTCCCCATGTTCGAATGGGACGAGAAGGACGGTCGCTACTACTCCCTGCATCACCCCTTCACCTCGCCGGCCGAGGCGGACATTGACAAGCTCGAGTCCGATCCGGGCAGCTGCCTTTCCCGCGCCTACGACATGGTGCTTAACGGCACCGAGGTCGGCGGCGGCTCGATGCGTATCTACCGTGAGCAGGTGCAGGAGAAGGTCTTCCGCGCCCTCGGCATCAGTGACGAAGAGGCGCAGGAGAAGTTCGGCTTCCTGCTCGAGGCGCTCAAACACGGCTGCCCGCCCCACGGTGGCCTGGCCTTCGGCCTGGACCGCCTGGTGATGCTGATGACCGGCGCCAAATCGATCCGTGATGTGATGGCCTTCCCCAAGACCCAGAGCGCGGCCGATCTGCTCACCGATGCCCCCTCCCAGGTCTCCCCGGCACAACTGGTGGAGCTTGGAATTCGCGTCGCCAAGCCGCAGAAAGAAGAGAAGTAGTGCACCGCAAAGACGCCAAGGTCGCAAAGAGGGGCATGGCAGAGCTTGAACGGTGATCTTTTGCTAGCGTTAGGTATGCAGTGATTGGTCAATTATGCATATGCTTTGATAGCTATCCCGACACAGCGGCAATCAGCTTTTCTTTGCGCACTTTGCGCCTTTGCGGTGGAACATTGAGGTAAATCGACCATGCTTGCGATTCAGGATTATGCCCAGTTGTCCGATGCCGAAGCCGAGGCACGCATTGTTGCGGCCAAGGAGAAACTCGGCGATAAACTGGTGATCCTCGGCCACCACTATCAGCGCGAGGAGGTGTTCCGCCATGCCGACTTCTCCGGCGACTCGCTCAAGCTCTCGCGTCAGGCGGCCGCATCGAATGCGAAATATATCGTTTTCTGCGGCGTGCACTTTATGGCCGAGGTGGCGGATATCCTCTCCAGCGACGATCAGATCGCGATCCTGCCCGACATGGGCGCCGGCTGCTCCATGGCCGATATGGCCAACCTGGCCAACGTCGAGCGCGCCTGGCGCGAGCTGGCCGAGGTGCTGGACCCGGACGAGAGCGTCACCCCGGTGACCTACATTAACTCCGCGGCGGACCTGAAGGCCTTCTGCGGTCGCCACGGCGGTATCGTCTGCACCTCCACCAACGCACCGAAGGTGCTGGAGTGGTCCTTCGGCCGGCGCGAGAAGGTGCTGTTCTTCCCGGATCAGCACCTGGGGCGAAATACCGCCTACAACATGGGTATCCCACTCGATGAGATGGTGGTGTGGGACTTCGACCAGCCGATGGGCGGTCTCACCCCCGAGCAGATCAAAAAGGCGAAGATGATCCTGTGGAAGGGCTATTGCTCGGTACACCAGATGTTCCAGCCCGAGCAGATCGACGCCTTCAAGGCCAAGTACCCCGACGCCAATATCATCTCCCACCCCGAATCCCCCTTCGAAGTGTGCCGGAAGTCCGACTACGTCGGCTCCACCGAATACATCATCAAGACCATTCGCGATGCCGAGCCCGGTACCCGCTGGCTGGTGGCCACCGAACTGAACCTGGTCAACCGCCTCGCCGAGCAGTTCAAGCATGAGGACAAGAAGGTGCACTTCATGTCGCCCACCGTCTGCATGTGCTCCACCATGTTCCGCATCGACCCGCAGCACCTGGCCTGGGTGCTGGAGAATCTGGTCGAGGGCAACGTGGTCAACCAGATCAAGGTTGAACCCAAGGAGGCCGAAGAGGCCAAGTTGGCACTGGAGCGGATGCTGGAGGTTTCCCCGTAGGAGCGGCATCTTGCCGCGATTAACATCCACGACATTGCATGTCGCGGCAGGGATGCCGCTCCTACCCCGGTATTAATGCATCTCGATGGTCGGTTGGAGTCCACGCCTCGGCGTGGCTTTTTCTTCCCTTCATCCTGTCCTTCTCCCTGAGGG
>JAWOIT010000158.1:0-15794 GCA_046484535.1 Pseudomonadota bacterium
TTTCTTCTCAGCCGTCGACGTCTCACGCCAAACGAAGCGGCCTACTGGAGCCGCTCCCGCGGCAACGGATTGTGGCGCTACCAACTCGCCGGTGAGCAGCTTCCGCCGAATTGGGCGCAAAGTGCACGGGTTCTACTTTGCTCGCCGGGACAGGATGCGGGCTGGATCGAGTACTTCGACCCGGCCAACCACCAGTACCGTGCCGCCCGCATCGTTAAAAACCGCATCGAGAGCTGCCTCTATATCAGTGCCGGCCAGCACCTTCCCGACTACGACTGGCTTGAGCCTTTATTCCGAAAAGAGTCCATCAGCGGTCATGAACGCATTGCCCTTCTTGGCGGCAAGCCGTTACCGGAACAGGATGACACCGGCCCGACCGTGTGCGCCTGCTTCGGTGTCGGGCGCAACGCACTGCTTCAGGCGATAAGGGAAAACGAGGCCGCCGGCATTGAAGCCATCGGTGATCGACTTAAGGCCGGCACCAACTGCGGCTCCTGCATACCGGAAATACAGGCATTATTGGATGAGATGGGGGCAAAGTCTGCTACCTCCTAACATCATTACCATGCGTTCAAGACGGAGCGGGAAATCCACACAGCGCATTTCTTTACACAATGATCAAAAAAACAAAATGGTTCTGGAAACCGACATTTATCACCAATCCGAAACACTGGAAATACCATTTAGCCAGTGGCAGAATCTTTCACTTAGGAAAGAAAAAATCTGCCGGCAGGATAGCTGAATAATTAGTAATAATTGTCTCAGGCAAGGCTGTATAACTTACCGACGGGCTTCTGAGGCATCAGCGTGTTAAAGGGAGTAAAAATAATGAAAAAAATAATCGGTATGTTTATTGTTCTGGCCTTCCTCAACGGTTGCCGCGCAAGCGATGAGTCGTACGCACTCGGCGCAATTGGTGATAAAGACCTCGCCTGGGTGTTTATTCAATTCAATGTTCCGGAAGAGGATGACGATTCCGAGACCTATTACCTTTACGGAAAAATATCCAAACAGCTTCTATCAAAAATAGCAGATAACCGGATCTCCCAAGGCTTCATTTTTATGCGCTCGGATCGTTACTGGGGTAACGACGACACCATCAAGGCCTACCGTGACGGTGAAAATACCGGCGACTTGGTCTATCGCATCGAAGACATCCGGCGTATGAAGGTGATCCGGACCGAACCCAAGGTGGGCATGAGTTATGAAGAGTTCACCAACTCCGGCGACGACTCATACAGTGAAGAAAACAGCTCTTCGACACCCGCCGAGAATAAACTATAACTTTTCCCGTCAAGCGGCGAACAGGAGTGAAAAAAAGGGGGGGGTTACTCCACCACGGATTACTTTCGATACGCGTAAATCGCGGCGCACATATGGCCATATTCACGGTGATAACCGCAACCGATGCCGGTGTAATTAATCTTCACCTTTAGCATGTTTTTTCTGTGCCCGCGGCCCGGCACGCCGTCATCGATAATCAACTGTAAAACAATATCCTCGGCGTTGCTGTAACCATATGCCAGGTTCTCCGAGCTAAAGGTAAATTTACCGCTCTCGAACACCGCAGACAGCCTCTCAGAGAAGCCCTCTCCCTTGCTGCCGACATGTCCAACCAGTCCTTTGGGACCCGTATCGTTCACATGCTTGCGCGCCAGCTCCGCCAATTCTTCCGACCATTTGAGGTTCGATAAGGCACTTTTTCCGCCGAGTACGGCCAAGGCTTCTTTTACCGCCTTTTCTCCCTCCTTGGTCTTAATCCCGATATCACTGTTTCGTGGGTAATAGATCCCTCCGGACATCCGCTCAAGGACACCCTCCAGCACCGTTCCATAGGCAACGGGATTTGCACGCAGCTTGTTGGTCTCCGCAAAAACTTCACGCTCGAGTTTTCTATACTCACTCTTTGGGGCGGCAGGTGCAGCCTGCCCGGACAGATTGTCAACAGCACAGCTTGCCAGGACCAGAGATAATATCCCTGCAGACACGGCCCTTTGGAGCAGGTTTGCATGGAAGAAATTCAATGCACAAGCGTTACTCATTGCTCTTTTCTTCCTGCTCCGCTTTTGCCTTCTCCGCCATATACCACTCATTTGTCGCCATAACCGCATTGGAAATGAACTGATCAAAATAGGGCAATAACTCACCCACATCCTTCGTTTCAGTCCCGAGTCGGAATTCGAATACCGCCACATCGGGATCCTCGCCAAGAAAAGCGATGCTATAAGTGATCGGCAAACCTGATTTATCCGGATGGTCATAGACACCGGCATGCTCGAACACCTGATCATCCAATGCATCGGTCAGTGCCGCGAAGATAGAACCGTCCCCCTCGCTCATCACCGAAAAGTCATCCGCCGGCATGCTGCCGCTGCCTTGACGGCTGACCCGGCCCTCGCGATCCATCAACAAAGAGAGGGCGCTTTTGTCGTCACATACAATATCAATACGAAGTTTCTGAATATCTGTTTTTTTCATAAGACCTTGGAAAAATGCTGACTACCGTTCCATTGTATCGCGTTCAGTGCCGCCTTGATGCATTACCACCGTCACGTTAGCGCCCTACCCACGCATCCGGAATAAAATATCGGAGCAGGTGCCCACAGACTTAGGCCGCGGCCTGGTTGTTTAGATACTCCTCATAGCTGCCGCTGAAGTTGACTACGCCATTGGGGGTCAGCTCGATGATACGGGTTGCCAGGGAGGAGACGAACTCCCGGTCATGGCTGACGAAAAGTAACGTGCCGGGATAGTTCTCCAGCGCCAGATTGAGCGATTCAATCGATTCCATATCGAGGTGGTTGGTCGGCTCGTCCATCACCAGGACATTGGGCTTTTGCATCATCATCTTGCCGAACAGCATGCGGCCCTGCTCGCCACCGGAGATCACCTTGACCGACTTTTCGATCTCCTTTTGCGAAAAGAGCATCCGCCCCAGGTAACTGCGTACCACCTGCTCGTCATCCTCCGGTTGTTTCCACTGCCCCATCCACTCCAGCAGGTTCATTTCCTCCTCGAAATCGGCGGCGTGGTCCTGGGCGTAGTAACCGATGGTGGCATTCTCCGACCATTTCACCTCTCCCTCATCCGGCGAGAGACCGCCGTGTCCCTCACCCACCAGCGTACGCAACAGAGTGGTTTTACCGATGCCGTTGGGGCCGATAATAGCGATGCGCTCGCCGACCTCGACCAACAGGTCGAGACCGCTGAACAGCAGCTCATCGCCATAGCCCTTGACCAGGTCCGCCACCTCCAGTGCGTTGCGGTAGAGTTTTTTCTCCTGCTCGAAGCGGATAAAGGGGTTCTGTCGGCTGGAGGGTTTGATCTCATCGAGCTGGATCTTCTCGATCTGCTTGGCCCGTGAGGTGGCCTGCTTGGCCTTGGAGGCATTGGCGGAGAAGCGGCTGACGAAGGTCTGAAGCTCGGCGATCTGCGCCTTCTTCTTTTCGTTCTCCGCCAGCTGCCGTTCGCGCACCTGGGTGGCGGCGGTCATGTACTCATCGTAGTTACCCGGGTAGACCCGCAACTCACCATAATCCAGATCGGCCATATGGGTGCAGACGCTGTTGAGAAAATGACGGTCGTGAGAGATGATGACCATGGTGGCGCTGCGCTCATTGAGCACCCCCTCCAGCCAGCGGATGGTGTTGATGTCGAGGTTGTTGGTCGGCTCATCGAGCAGCATGATATCCGGATCGGCGAACAGCGCCTGGGCCAGCAACACCCTCAGCTTCCAGCCCGGCGCCACCGCGCTCATCAGTCCGAAGTGCTGTTCCACAGGAATCTCCAGCCCCAGCAACAGCTCACCGGCGCGGGACTCGGCGGTGTAACCGTCCAGCTCGGCAAACTTCACCTCCAACTCCGCCACCAACATGCCATCCTCTTCGCTCATCTCCGGCAATGCGTAGATACGGTCACGCTCCTGCTTGACCTGCCACAGCTCTTCGTTACCCATGATCACGGTATCAATCACCGAGTACTCCTCGTAGGCGAACTGATCCTGGCGTAGCTTGCCCACCCGGATATTGGGCTCGACCGAAACGTTGCCGGCCGAAGGCTCAAGGTCGCCACCGAGAATCCTCATCAGCGTCGACTTGCCGCAACCGTTGGCGCCGATGAGGCCGTAGCGGTTGCCGTTGCCGAACTTGACCGAGATATTTTCAAACAGGGGCTTGGCCCCGAACTGCATGGTGATATTTGCTGTTGAGATCACGAATTGGTTCCGAAAAAAATAGGGATGGGCGTGGAAACAGAAGGGCTAAAGTGACCCTCTGGCCACGACGGTATGTAAAATTCCCAAGGTGCGACAGGAGACGCTCGCTTCGGGCCTGGTTAGCGGCGACGCCCCTTGCCCTTTAGTTTGGGCTTTTCATCACGCACCTTCAGGTTACTGCCCATGAAGGATTTTCCGTTCAGACCTGACATGGCGGCGCGCGCCTCATGGCCCTCCATATCGACAAAGGCAAAGCCCTTATTGCGACCGCTGAAAATGTCTCGTGGAAGTTGGATTTTGCGAACCGTACCGTATTCAGAAAAAAGTATTTTGACTTCGTCTTCCGTAGCCTGCGAGGCAATGTTACCGACGAACAGTGTTTTCATAGCTGGTCTCCCGTTTGCTGTGAAGGACATGTGGCCGTGCAGCCACACCGGGGATTCCCGTTGGTGCTGGTGCTGTGGGGGGAGAAAAATAAGAAACGGGCCTGTGCTTCGCTTCCTCCGCTTGGGAGGGAGTGAAGACACGGCCCGTTTCTTTCATGAAAAGCCGGTGTTACACCCGACAGGGCGCGACCGGCTTATTGCATCATGTTTTACTGTGCAACGACGTTGCTGGCCTGAGGACCTTTGGGGCCATTCTCAACATCGAAGCTGACGACCTGACCCTCGCCCAGGGTTTTGAAACCTGAGCCCTGGATCGCGCTGAAGTGGACAAATACGTCCGCGCCGCCATCGTCCTGGGAGATGAAACCAAAGCCCTTGGATTCGTTAAACCACTTTACAGTACCTGTAGCCATGTAAATTTTACCTTTTAAAACAAACTAATAGAACGGGTTGTGCCTACAGGTAATGAAGAGGTGTATCGAGAAGTAACCGGATGGAACTGCTGAAACTGCCAATAACAATATCTGTAGCCATGATTACTATAGGCCAATCCACGGAGTTTAGCCAGCACTATTTCAAAAATATTTTCTGTGACCGCCATCAGGCCGCCAAGATTCCGATACACTGTCTTCCCTACTTCCAACAAGGCCGGGAAAACGTATGCATATCTGGGTCGACGCCGATGCCTGCCCGGTAGTGGTTAAGGAGATCCTCTACCGCGCCGCCGAACGCAAGCAGGTGCCTCTCATCCTGGTGGCCAACAAGGCGCTTAACGTGCCGCGCTCACCCTGGATCAGCAGCAAGCAGGTCGGACAGGGCTTTGATGTGGCGGATGAATACATCGCCGGTGAGGTCCGGGCGGGGGATATCGTCATCACCGCCGATATCCCGCTGGCCGCCGAGGTGCTGAAAAAGGGCGCCCATGCCATCAATCCGCGCGGCGAACGCTACGATGTGGACAGTATCAACCAAATCCTCGGCATGCGCGATTTTATGGACACCCTGCGCGGTAGCGGCATCCATACCGGAGGGCCGCCGCCGCTCAATCAGACCGACCGGCGCAACTTCGCCAACGAGTTGGACCGGCTTTTGGCAACAACTGGAAAGTAAGTTTGAGGGTGTGTAATCAGGCCTAAAACGCTAGTGTTTCAAATAGGTTTTCTATGCTTTGCTTGCAGGGTGCCGCCATGAAACGTTCTACGCTCATCAGCCTGATCGACAGTATCGCCTTTATCGCCTTTCTGTTTCTCACCACAAGCGGGATCCTGCTTCACTACCTGTTGCCGCCTGGCAGCGGACGCTGGAGTGCGATTTGGGGCATGAACCGGCATCAATGGGGTGAGGTGCATTTCTGGATCGCGCTTGGCTTCTTCGCTGTGCTCGCCTTTCACCTGCTGCAGCACTGGCGCTTTGTCCTGGGACTGTTTCGCGGACACATCAAAGAGGCGATGCGGCTGCGCGTCGCCCTCGGTCTGGTTGGACTGATTGCAGTGGTGCTGCTGAGCATCGCCCCACTGTTCAGCCCGGTGACGGTCCATGAAGATCGTAATGAGCACCCCTATCGCAGTGGAGGTCCGGTGCCGTATCAATCGGATCAGGATCGCGCCATTCGGAACAAATAATTCCCTCTGTCCCTCCCTCCCTCTGAGTATTTGCCCCTTGTCGCCACGCGCCTGCTGGGGAACAATAGCCGTTCATGAGCAAAAAACCCTTAGAAACCGTCGTCCCCCTGCGTGGCCCCCTCTTTCGCGGGAAAAAGCGCCTGCGTATCGCTCTGGTGGGTATGCCGAACAGCGGAAAAAGCACGCTGTTCAGGGCGGTCTCCAGCACCTCTATCCACACCGGCGAACTGGCCGGTACGCACCAATCCTACGGGGAGTGCACGGTGCAGATTGGTCTGGATGAGGCCGGCCTGGTCGATCTGCCGAGTATGCATTCGATGCATCACATGCACCGGGAGGATATCGGTGCACTGAAATATCTGCTCTGGGGGGATCGGCGACCGCCGGTCACCGAGCATGAGCCTGAGGGGCCTCCGGCCCCTTTTTCCCCGCCGGATGTGATCATCCAGGTGGTGGACGCCACCGCCCTGGAGCGCCATCTTGAGCTGACCATGGAGCTGAGTCAGCTGGGCCGCCCGGTGGTGATCGCACTTAACATGATGGACGAGGCGCGGGAGAAGGGCCTGCATATCAATACCCGCGCCCTGAGCCGCCAGCTGGGCATACCGGTAATTCCGACCATCGCCATGATGGGGCACGGCATCTCCAAACTGTTCTCCACCGCCGTGGAGCTGGTGCGTGAAAAGAGCTGCCCCCTACCCCAGCCGCCCAGCAAACACATCTGCGAAGCCCTCCAGCCCCTGAGTGAGGAGCTTAACTGCACCGCCATTCAGGACGCCTTCACCGTTCCGCACCGCTTTTTGCTGATGCAGTTGGCCGAGGGCAATGAATATTTCCTCAATGAAATGCAGCAGCACTTTCCCGAGCTGACGATGAAGGTGCTGCGCCTGCGCGAACAGGCGGAAGACGCCATGCCTCGGACGCTGGCCGAGGAGATCCATGCGGATCGCCACCATCGGGCGGCTCTGCTGTTCGAGGAGGTCACACGTATCGGCGGCCCCTATGAGGGGACCCGCTGGCGCTACTGGCTGGATGAGCTGTTCCTGCATCCGCAGTGGGGACTGCTGGGCAGTCTGGCGGTCTTCGCCATGGTTCTGTTCATGGTGTTCGAGGTGAGCGCCTGGCTCGACTCCTGGACCGCGGCAAAACTGATCGAGTGGATCGAACCCTGGCAGCCGGCCAGCACCGCCGGCGTGATCGGCCGCGCCGTGGCCGACGGTCTTATCGGCCTGGTGGGGATCGTGATCCCCTACATGCTGCCACTGGTCATGTTGCTGGTGGCGCTGGAGCAGGCGGGGGTGATGCAGCGCATCGCCTTTGTGGTCGATCGGGGGTTTCACCACATCGGTCTTCACGGCGGCGTGGCGGTGCCTTTCCTGCTGGGTCTGGGCTGTAATGTCCCGGCGATCTCCGCCGCCGCCAACAGCACCTCCGGGCGCGACCGGGTGGTCGCCTCACTGCTCATCACCTTCGTCCCCTGCTCGGCGCGCTCGGCGATCATCCTGGCGCTGGCCGGCAAATACCTGGGCGGTTTTGGCGTGTTCGCCATCTTCATGCTGACGATTATCATCATCGCGGTAATGGGCAAACTGCTGACCCGCCGCTATCCGGAAACCGGCCCCGGCCAGGTCCAGGAGATCCCCCCCTACGCCCTTCCGACCTGGCGCTCTCTGCTACACAACACCTGGGGGCGCACCAGCGATATCCTCACCATCGTCACCCCCCTGCTGGTCGGCGGCAGTGTGGTGCTGGCGCTGCTAAGCCACGTCGGGGCGGACTCGCTGATCAACACCGCATTGACGCCGATCACCAGCTGGTGGCTGGGTTTGCCGGTAGTATTGGGTGTGCCGATTCTGTTTGGCATTTTGCGCAAGGAGCTCTCGCTGCTGATGATCTACCAGGCACTGGGGACCTTCGAGATCGGCACACAGCTGGACTGGGTGCAGATCATCACCTTCCTGATCTTCCTCACCTTCTACATTCCCTGCATCTCCACCTTCGCGGTGATGCTCCGGACCATCGGCAAGAAGGAGGCGTTGTTCTCCATTCTCCTGTCCGTATCGGTGGCGTTGTTGGTCAGCGGGGTGATCCGTTTCGCCCTTGAGGCGATCCAGTGGGTGGCTTGATCGCTTAGCCCGTGATATCCAGGCGTTATTGATCTTTTTCCGCCATTACCCGCTCGACCGTATCGACAATGGCCTGGGTTTGGGGGTCAATCTCGATATTGACACGATCCCCTGCCCGGCGTGTGCCGATGTTGGTCCGCTGCAGCGTCTCGGGGATCAGGTTGACACTGAACTGTCCCCCCTCCACATCGCCGATGGTGAGGCTGATGCCGTCGATGCCGATATAGCCCTTGGTGAAGATATACTTGCGCCATTGGGCGGGAATTTGAAACCGGATCTGACGGTTGTTGGGCGACTCGATCACCCGGCTGACCTCGGCGGTGCAGAGGATATGCCCGGACATGGCGTGACCGCCTATCTCATCGCCGAAACGGGCGGCACGCTCCACATTGACCCGGTCGCCCACCTCAAGCTCGCTCAGGTTGGTCACTCGGAGCGTCTCCTGCATCAGGTCGAAGGCGACCCGGTCGCCATCGATGGCGGTCACCGTCAGGCAGCAACCGTTGTGCGCCACCGAGGCGCCGGACTCCAGCCCCGGCAATAGCGACTCGGGCAGGCGCACCACATGGGTGCGAAAGTTCTCTTTTTCGATAATCTCCACCACCTCGGCAGTACCCTGAACAATACCTGTAAACATCGCTTACCCCTTGAGACGGACCGCTCGGACCGAATTGATTTCCACAATGGTAACTCCCCCCCCTGAAAGCTAACCGCAAAGGCGCGAAGGCGCAAAGGTTTGCACTGTTTCATACCGCTCTTAGCCAAGCTCGCCGCGGGAACCGACAAGCGACATTAGAGTTAGGGTTTCAGCTGGTTAAAGACGCCCGCTCCCATAACGTTGCGCCGTCACCTGCATGGATACCGGTGAGGAACGTGAGCAGGATGCGGGAAGATGGGCGGTAAGAAAATAGCTTGTTGCATGGGGCGAATAATTGAATAAAGCCCTGAGATACGGCAAGACCTCAAGCCGCCGCCGCTCGCACTCGGATATGGCTGCTATGTTTACCCATAAGGAAAGAGGGACAAACAGTAATGAGTGAAACGCTGCAGCACGCCTTCGAGGGTACCGAATCGGCGCTCATCGCAGCAGTGGAGTGGCTGCGGCTGGCGGTCGAGACGGTGGGCGCACTCATCATCGCCATCGGTATGCTGGTCGCCGTCAGCGGCTTTGTACGGGTGATGCTCGGCAAGAGGCAGCGTGACTTTTTCAACGTCCGGCTCAGCCTGGCCCGCTACCTTGCCGTGGCATTGGAATTTCAGCTCGCCGCCGACATTCTCTCCACGGCCATCGCACCCAGCTGGGATCAAATCGGCAAACTCGGGGCCATTGCGATCATCCGGACCGCACTCAACTACTTCCTCATGCGGGAGATGCAGATGGAGCAAAAAACCTCGCTGACGCAAACCGGGGCCTGATCCGTTTTACCGTCAGCAGCCCGAACGCAACCTATCGAACAGATAGGCGGCGATCTCCTCGGCACCATCATTATCCACCGGGGGCGCCGCCGGCTGTTCGAACAGCGATTCCAGCAACGGGAGGTGTTCGCCGCGCTCCAACGCACCGAGCTCCAGCTCCTGGCCGCGGGCATTCTCTTTCAGCCATTCAATCAGGTAGGGCTCTTCGGGCCAGTTGCCCCGGCGGACATAGAGAAGCGGCACCGCATTGACCGCCGCCTCGCTGAAGATGCCGTAACCCGGTTTGGTGATCATCGCATCCGATGAGGCGAGCAGATCGCTGAAGTGCATCGCCGACGCCTCTATCGCCGTTACATCCTCCCGCTGAACACCCCAAGCCTCAGGCACCAGATAGCGTATCGTCGGATTCTGCGGCCACCGCTCCACCGGCAGACGGTGATCCATCCCGCCCATGGCCACCAGCACGAGTCGTTCTGCCGGGTTCACCATCCCCTGTTTAACCAACTCATCACGGCGTTTTTTTGCCTGCGTGGCAATCGTTCCGACAGGGCGTATATTGGTCAGTCCCGGCATCGGCATCGAAGGGGCCGGACAGAAAAAGACCTCGGCCCGATTATAGGCCTCGCGCATCCGGCCCACCATCGCCGTCACGCCGGGCTCGGCGGCTAAACAGCCTTCGACAATCGACGCCCAATTGAGGCTGCACAGGGCCACAGAGGGTATCCCCGCCCGGTGCGCGGCGGCCAGGGTGAGATAGGGGACATCCGCAAGCAGAAGGTCGGGGCTTGCCGCACTGAGTTCCGCAACCACCCTGTCGACATTCTGCTGCCAGTTCCCATGCAGTTGTTTATAGCGTTGCAGGCTAGCCGGCAGGTCCAATTCCAACGCACTATGCTGCAACATGCCGAAATCATCGGCCGCCGATTGCAACGCAAAGCCACCGTCTATCCGCTCCTCCAACTTGGCGCGCGGTAGCGTGGTACGCAGCGTCAGCACCAGGTCCGGCAGCCGTTCTCGCAACCGGTTGACGACCGGGGCGACCTGGGCGAGATGGCCGAAACCGTGGGCTGAGATCGCAACGAGTAGGTGTGGCATAACAGGCAGGCTAGTGCGGCTGCCGTTCCCGGAGTCTGCGCATTTAGAAGTGGTAACCGAATTCCCGGTTGAAGCGGCTTTTGAACTCTTCCAGGGTAAAGCGGTGGTTCTGGGTGCCGTGGTGCGCCACCTTCAGCGCCCCCATGAGCGAGGCGATACGCCCCGTCGTCTCCCACTCCATGCCGTTCATCAGCCCGTAGAGCAGGCCGGCCCGGTAGGCGTCGCCGCAGCCGGTGGGGTCGATGACCTCTCGCGCCTTAACCGGCGGGATCTCCAGCCTGTGCTTCGAGGTATAGATAAGGGAGCCCTTGGCGCCGCGGGTGATAATCAACGCCTCGACCATTTCGGCAAGCTCATGGGGGGATTTGCCGGTGCGCTCCTCCAGCAACTGAGCCTCATAGTCGTTAACCGTGACCCAGCCGGCCTGCTCAACGAACCTCAGCAAGTCATCGCCGTCGAACATGGGCAGTCCCTGGCCCGGATCGAAGATAAACGGGATATTCGCCTCGCTAAACTGGGTGGCGTGCTCCAGCATGCCGTCACGGCCGTCGGGAGAGACGATACCGACAGTAATTCCATCTGCCTCCTCGACCCGGTTTTCGTGAGAGAAACTCATCGCCCCGGGGTGAAAGGCGGTGATCTGGTTATCGTCCATATCGGTGGTGATAAAGGCCTGGGCGGTATAGGTGTTGTCGATCTCACGGATATGGGTGGTATCGATACCGCACTGACCCAGCCACTCGGCATAAGGCTCGAAATCGCGCCCGACCGTGGCCATGATCTTCCCCTCGCCGCCGAGCAGTTTCAGGTTATAGGCGATATTGCCGGCGCAGCCCCCGGTCTCACGGCGCATATCGGGCACCAGAAAGGAGACATTCAGCATGTGTACCTTGTCCGGGAGGATGTGATTTTTGAAGTGATCATGAAACACCATGATGGTGTCATAGGCCATGGAGCCACAGATAAGTGCAGACATGAAGTTTTCCTGATTTTTCGTTCTCTATTCCGAAGGCTGCCCATGTTACCGCCGGGGCAAAGTCCCGTCCATCGAAGCGATGTCAGCGGGTCAAGATCAGCGTCCCCAGCCGACCCTGCCCGTTTTTAGTCATCGCCTAACGACTCACCCCGCCTAACAAGTATTCTCCTCGCAGCCGGGTTGGCTAAGCGCCGTCATGGGGTGGCGCAAACCTTTTCGCCTTAGGGGGCTGGTCGAAATAATGTTGTCAACACCGAGGGCGTGCCTGGGCCATCAATGCAAGGCGCGTTTCGCAGGTAATGGCAGGGTCCTTGCCAAGAAATGCAACACAGCAGTGATGGCCCAGGTGCGGCCGAATGGAAAGATTATTTCGACCAGCCCCCTAAGTAACAACAAGGAGAATGTAGATGCTAAAACGCCTGTCCCTCTCAGCCATCGTCCTGATGCTGGCAGCTGCCTGGAACCCGGCGCTCGCCGCGCAGACCCAGGTGATCTGGCACGGTCACGCCACGGTGGAGATCATCACCCCCAAAGGGGCCGTGTTGATGATCGACCCCTGGCTTGGCAACCCCAAAAACCCGCACAAGGACGACAAGCCCATCGAGTCGCTGGAGCGGGTCGACTACGTGCTGCTGACCCACGCCCACCAGGACCACATCGCCGATGCCACCCCCATCGGCAGCAAGACCGGTGCACGCCTCGTCGGCCAGCCGGAGCTGGGCAAACAGATGGCAAAACTCAAAGGCTTCCCCGGCGAGCAGATGGGCTTCGACACCCTGATGAACATGGGCGGCAGCATCGAGGTGGCCGATGGTGAGGTGACCATCTCCATGACCCCGGCGATGCACTCCAGCGGCATGGACAACCCCTTCGCCGAAGACGACGCGAAAAAGGCGCCGGTGGTCTACGCCGGTAATCCGGCCGGCTTCATCGTCAGCATCAAGGGCGGCCCCACCATCTATCACACCGGCGACACCGACTACTTCAGCGACATGGCGCTGATCGGCGAGCGCTACGCCCCCGATCTTGCCCTGCTCGCCGCCGGCGACCACTTCACCATGGGCCCCGAGTGGGCGGCCCGTGCCGGCCAGGCGGTCAAGGCGGGTGTTGCTGTGCCGATCCACTGGGGCACCTTCGGCGTCCTCGCCCAGAGCATGGACCCGTTCGTCAAAGAGGCCAAACGCCTCGGGGTGGAGACCAGGATCATCGCCCCCGGCGACAAGCTGGTTTACGAGGGTAAGAAACTGAAGAACTAAGCGAGTCTGTCTTCAGGAACATAAAACGCGCCTGCGAGCTAAAACGGGTAGGAGCGGCACCCCAAGGGCACTTCCTGCGGGGTGCATCTTGCCGCGAATTGACATGAGAATCGCGGCTGGACCGCTCTTGCCCGTCCATGGGCGGTAAAGCCGCTCCTGCAGCTCCTACAGCGCGTAGGCTGGTGTGAGCCTACGAACCCCAACGATTTTGCCGGTTAGCCGGGTTAAAGGTGGTGTGGGGGAAAAAGAAACGCTGCATACGTCCATTTTCGTCACCCCGGCGAAGGCCGGGGGCCCATGGTGATTGGCTGCGTCAAATACCCGTTTTGCTTGATTGCATGACTTGCCACGTTATTCCCTTATCTCTACACGTGACGGTTGCCAGGATTGGAGTCCACCTCTTGAGGTGGCTTGGGGGGAAGGTTTGAACTGCCCCGGCATACTGCAAGTCTTAACAGTCTATGCAGCGAAGCTAGATGGCTCCATCTGCAACGACCACATACCACTCAAAACGCCCCTGCAGCGTGATATTCCCATCTGCGTCCTGAAGCAATACATCAACACTAATGGCACCGCGCCCCTTCCGCTCGAACTGCCGACTGAACTTCACCCGTGACTCGGCCTCAATGGCGGGGCTGGCATACACCGCCGTGCTGGCCGGATGCCTGAAACGCACCTCAGATGAACGAAGCACCGGTACCACCTGCGCCGCCAGCTCCGGAAAGGTGGACAACAGACAATCGGCACTGGCGCTCTCCGCCAGCGTGTACTGTGCCCCGGCATGCACCGTCCCCAGATGATTGCCGACGCCTTGCGCGGGAGACAAAAAGAGCTTGCCACCGGCATCGCGTGCGATACCGGTGGTTTTGGCGTAGGGGATTGCAAGAATATCCATGGATTGACTCTCCGTGTCAGGAAGGGGGTTATTTCGCATTGTAAGGGTGTGCGATGAATCTATTCAAATCTTCGCTCACGGAGCCAGCACACTCGCTACCGGGCGTCGCAGCGAATGCGGCATCGCCTTGCCCCGGCCGAAGCGCACCACCAGATCAGGGCGACCGCTATCGACTCCTATTGCCCTGGCGAACGCCGGACGGACGGTTGCCTCCTCCACCGGCTGATTGATAAAGGCGTTGCGAATACCAAGGGCCGTGGCCTGTAACGCAAAGCGCTGGTAGCACCTGCCTGCCTCCACCCAGTGGGCCCGGTCGTTGACCTCTGAGACGAACACGGCGATCCCGGCAGAGCTGCGGATCTGCCGGGCTATTTTGTGATTTTCGGGTTTCGCACGCAGCATGGCGCGCAGCAGATATTTCCCCAGCCAGCGCGGGGCGGGGGGATTGCCGGTCACCCGGGCAGACAGTCCATCCCCGGTCGTGATCGCCTCGCCGTCACTAAAGCGAATCCATACCTCCAGCTCCTTTTTAAAGGCGGGGTTATCAAGCTGCAGGGCGTTGCCCTGCATGACATAGTCGAGCACCTTCTCGATGGCATTACGTTTCGTGAGCAATACGACCTTTACCCCCAGTCCGCTACCCGCAGCCTCAAGCATCCCCAGCTCCTCGCTGGAAAGTGGCGTGGCGTCATAGTCGCTGCGCGTGCACTGGCGCGAGGTGATGGCATCAAACAGTGGCGATATCTCCGCCTCGCACGGCTCAAGGCTGACAATGAGCTCGCCGTCTCCTTCGTCGTTGAATTTCACCTCGCCCGACAGGCCGAAGGCCCGGGCAGCCAGACTCAGGTTCTCCGCGGCGCATCCGAGCGAAACATAGAGGTGATGATCGTCCGGGTCGACGACCGGCGTGCGCCGTGAGAGATCCGGCAGGATGCTGATGGAGTGACCGTCTACCCGGAATTGCCAGCACTGTGTATTGTGGCCGGAAGGGGCAAGGGTGGCGTAGCGGATGAGCTCCTTGAGCCGCTCTGCATCGTCCTGTAACGAAGTGTCTGCGTAACGCCAGACCTTCTTTACCGCTTCATCGTAGTTCATCACGTATCCCTCACCATTACTTGCCGATGCCGCGTGAGGGCATCGCCGGAGGCTCAGGGGGCATCACCACCCTGGCGCCGCCATTGCAGCAGAAGAATCATGGCCAGTACGGCGTAACCGGACAGGACAAAGGGGTACATCTCCGCGGAGATCCCCAGCAACTCGCCGGTGAAATTCATCATGCCGTGAAAGATCAATACCGCCAGTATGCTCCGCTGCGTATGATTATAGACCTGCACGATGAGCAGCGTGGTACAGACAATCATCGGCAACCACCAGTAGAGCGAAGGATTGAAGGTGGTGTTGGCGTAATAGCCCGGGAACCAGACGAAGGGGGTATGCCAGATTGCCCATACGCCACCGTTGATGAGTCCCGCGATGCCGGTGCTGAAACGCTTCTGCAACTCATCGAGGTAATATCCCCGAAGCCCGACCTCCTCAACCGCCGGAAAGACAAAGGACAACAGCAGCAGGAAGGCCAGCGCGCCAGGTTCGGAAAAAAGGTGCCAGGCGATATCGAGCGGATGCTCCGTCACACCCAGCACCACGGCGATCCCGGCCTGAAGAACCTGCTGTTGAAGAGCCTGAGGTTGAAGAACCAACGGAAGAACCTGAGGTTCAAGAGCCTGAAGTTGAAGAGCCGACAGAAGAAGTTGTCACTTCTATTCAGATAGGACCAGAACTTGAAAACGCTTATGCAGGCATGTATGCAGG
>JAWOIT010000038.1:0-10382 GCA_046484535.1 Pseudomonadota bacterium
CCTGCTCGAACAGACGGAAGCTGTCGCTGAAACCCAGCGCCATGATTTGCTGCAACGCCTCACGCTCGGGAGTGCTACAGAGGATCCGCTCCTCCCATGCCTGCGGATCGTAGACATCGGCATCGCCCGGCGCGATATTGAAATCACCCAGAATCACATAACGCTCGTGTCGCTTTAGGTCCCCGGCGACATAGTCATGCACCTTTTCCAGCCACTCGAGTTTATAGTCGTATTTTTCCGAACCGACCTCCTGGCCGTTGACCACATAGAGGTTGAGGATACGCACGCCGCCGATGGTGGCGCCGAGAATGCGCCGCTGCGGGTCCTCCAGATTGGGAATATCTGTAATCACCTCCTCAATCGGCTGTTTGCTCAGCAGGGCCACACCGTTATAGGTCTTCTGACCGGAGAAAACCACGTGGTAACCGGCCGCGTCGATCTCACCGGCGGGGAATTTCCCGTCGCTCAGTTTGGTCTCCTGCAGCGCCAGCACATCAGGCTGCGCGGACTCCAGCCACGTGAGCACCTGAGGCAGGCGCACGTTAAGCGAATTGACATTCCAGGATGCGATTTTCATTTGGACTATTTCACCGCAAAGACGCGAAGGGCGCAAAGGGAGATGCGCTTATCCAGGCGCATTGTCGGATTACGCTAACGCTAATCCGGCTTAGCGCGAATCTAAACCACGTGCAATAACCTATCAGCTGCTATTCCTTTGCGCCCTTTGCGCCTTTGCGGTTCCACCATCTTAAGCCGCGATGCCACTGTGGCGTAAAAGGGCGTCGATTTCAGGTTTACGTCCACGGAACTCGATGAAGAGATCCATCGGCTCACGGCTGCCGCCCTGTTCGAGGATGGTTTCGAGGAAGGCCAGTCCGGTCTCCCTGTTGAAGATCCCCTCCTCCTCGAAACGGGAGAAGGCGTCGGCGGAGAGCACCTCGGCCCATTTGTAGCTGTAGTAACCCGCCGCGTAACCGCCGGCGAAGATGTGGGCGAAGCCGTGCTGAAAACGGTTGTACTCGGGCGGGTGCATTACGGCCACCTCCTCGCGCACCTCATCGAGGATCTGCTGGATACGGCCGCCCTCCTCCGGCTCGTACTCCAGGTGCAGGCGGAAGTCGAACAGGGAGAACTCGAGCTGTCGCACCATCTGCATGCCGGCCTGGAAGTTCTTCGCCGCGATCATTTTATTGTAGAGGTCATCGGGAATACGCTCACCGGTTTTATAGTGGGCGGCGAACAGGTCCAACGCCTCGCGCTCCCAGCACCAGTTCTCCATAAACTGGCTGGGCAGCTCCACCGCATCCCACGGCACACCATTGATACCGGCCACACCGGCGGTTTCTATACGGGTCATCATGTGGTGCAGGCCGTGGCCGAACTCGTGAAACAGGGTCTGCACCTCATCGTGGGTGAAGAGCGCCGGGTCATCGCCCACCGGCGGGGCGAAGTTGCAGACCAGGTAGGCGGTCGGCACCTGCACGCTGCCGTCCTCACGCACACGCCGCACCATACACTCATCCATCCAGGCGCCGCCGCGCTTGTGGGTGCGGGCATAAAGATCGAGGTAGAAGCGGCCGCGGATCTGATCGTCGTTGTCGTAGATCTCGAAAAAGCGCACATCCTCATGCCAGGTCGGGATATCCTTCACCTCGCGGATCTCCAGACCATAGAGCTGCTTGACCACCTCGAACAGGCCGCTAACCACCCGGTCTTCGGGGAAGTAGGGCTTTAAGTCCTCCTGGGAGATGGCGTATTTGGACTGGCGCAGTTTCTCGGCATAGTAGGTCAGGTCCCACGGCTGCAGGTCGTCCATGCCGTGTTCGTCGCGGGCGAAGGCGCGGATCTCCTCCAGCTCCTCCTTCGCAAGGCCCAGGGAGCGGGCGGCCAGATCGCGCAGAAAATCAAGCACCTGTTGCGGCTCCTCGGCCATTTTGGTCGCCAAAGAGCGCTCGGCGTAATTCTGAAATCCGAGCAACTGGGAGAGCTCGTGGCGGATGGCGAGGATCTGCTCCATCACCGCGGTGTTGTCCCACTTACCCGCATGGGGGCCGCGATCGGAGGCGCGGGTGACAAAGGCCTCGTAGACCTCCTCCCGCAGCGCGCGATCATCGGCATAGGCCATCACCGCGAAATAGCTGGGAAACTCCAGAGTGACACGCCAGCCCTCCTGCCCTTCACGCTCGGCGGCCTGGCGGAGCATCCCCTTGCTTGATTCGGGCAGTCCGGCGACACCCGCCTCATCGGTGACAAGTTTGGACCAGGCGTTGGTGGCATCGAGCAGGTTATTGCTGAAGGTGGTGGTGAGCTGGGATAACTCCGCCTTCAACTCCTTGTAACGCGCCTTCCGCTCTGCCGGCAAGGCGACACCGGAGAGGCGAAAATCGCGCAGGGTATTATCGACCACCTTCTTCTGCGCGGTATTCAGTCGCTCATACTCATCACGGTTGCGGATCTGCTCGAAGGCCTGATAGAGCCGTTCATTCTGCCCCATCTCGGTGGCGTAGTCTGAGAGCTTGGGCAGGCATTTTTCATAGGCCTCGCGCAGTTCCGGATTATTGACCACAGAGTT
This sequence comes from Pseudomonadota bacterium, assembly GCA_046484535.1. Taxonomy (GTDB): domain Bacteria; phylum Pseudomonadota; class Gammaproteobacteria; order Thiohalomonadales; family Thiohalomonadaceae; genus JAPHTQ01. The sequence goes on from JAWOIT010000038.1 coordinate 2,573, forward strand.
CATGTGTGAAACGGGCGACCAGATGCGCTCCAGCCTGTCATCCAACGCCTCCAGAGGAGCAACCAGACTATCCCAGCCATACTCTTCATCACTCTCCAGCAGTCGCGCCACCTCGGCACGGTTCTGCGCAAGCACCGCATCGATGGCCGGCTCAACATGTTCAGGCAAGATGGCGTGGAAAGGCGGCAGATCATCCATCTGCAGTAAGGGGTTCATTCTACTCATGCATTACCTCGGACTATTTCCGTTCATTACACGACTGCTGATCGACTTGACCACTGTCGGAGTGACCAACGTCACACTATTTATCTAAATATTTAAATGGCATTGATCCAGCGCATATTCAAGCCGATTTTGGCCTTCGCCACCTTGCGGATCATAGGCTGACAAGGCTAAACTCATTTGCGCACATCGCTGAGCATGGAACCCACAAGACTACCTTCATGGACGCCTCACTGCACCCCCGTTCAACAATGGCATCGGCATTACTCATCGCCCTGAAACGCTGGTTTTTTAACATCCTCAATAGCGGGATACGCGATGGCGCCGACATCGAGGTGCGTTATGTCAACGCCATTACCCTCATCGGCGGCTTCAACATAATCATCTCTGTCTTTATCGAATTATCGTTGGGCAAACCCTATATCGCCGGATTTATGTTTCTCATGGCTGTCAGCGGCACCATCAATATCATCTATCTTCGCCGCAGCCACAATGCCGCCCGAGCCTCCACCCATGTATTGTTAATCGCGCTCGCCACCTTCACCGTGATGCTGATCGACGGTATGTACCAAAATACCGCTGTAATATGGCTGGCGATATTTCCCGCTATCGCCTTCTTCTTCAAAGGGAAATACCGGGGGATGCTCTGGTTCGGCGCCATGCTCTGTCTGCTGCTCACGATCATGCTGCTTCAAGCCGCGAACCTGCTTCACACCCCCTACAGCACGCCGGCATTGAGTCTTGTCATCGCCAGTGTCGTTACCGTGGGAATGATGGTCTATGTCTACGAATCCCTCCGCGCCAAAGCGGAAGCCTCACTACAACAGGCGCGTGAAGAGCTCCACGAAATGGCCCACACGGACATGTTAACCGGCCTGAACAACCGAGCCGCCTTTTACGCTCAACTGCCGCTATCATTGACACAGGCTAATGATGACAATCAACGCCTCGCAGTGTTTTTCATCGACTTGGACAATTTTAAGCCTATCAATGACACCTACGGCCACGAAGTCGGTGACAAATTGTTACAAGAGGCAGCCCGACGCCTGAAACAACAGCTTCGCGGCAGCGACTTCATCGCCCGCTACGGCGGCGATGAGTTCGTCGCCATCCTGCCGGCGATTAAGGGCCAGCGCGAAGCCGGTGCGGTCGCGGACAAACTCATCGATACGCTGGGCTCCCCCTTTCTCATCGACGGACATCAGTGCCGCATTGGCGTCAGCATCGGTATCGGCTTCTACCCGGACTGCGCCTCCGGTATCGACGAGCTGGTGCAGCTTGCCGACCACGGCATGTACACGGCGAAATCCAGCGGTAAAAACGCTTATGTCGTCTGCCCCGTGCATGAGGGTGAGGACGACACCCCCTATAAGGGAAAACTGACCTGTAACAGGTGCTGCCCGGAAGGGGCCGCATGTAACATCACACTCTAACACTTCCACTTCCGGCAGGGTTGTACATGCTAACGCCAAGCCACCTATAATGGTTGTCCACTCCGGCTACCGAGCAGCGCATGTCACACCCCTACGCCGACCTCACTCCCGACACTGTCCTCGATGCCGTCGAGGCGGCCGGATATCTGCCCACCGGATCCCTGCTCGCCCTGAACAGTTATGAAAACCGGGTCTATCAGATTGGCGAGGAGAGCGCCGGTTTTCTGATCGGCAAATTCTACCGTCCGAATCGCTGGAGTGATGCACAGATCCAGGAGGAACACGACTTCGCCATGGAACTGACGGGGCTTGAGATTCCCGTCGTGGCGCCGCTGAGCAATCATGAAGGCCGCACCCTGCGCCATTTCGCCGGATTTCGTTTCGCCCTCTTTCCGCGCCGCGGCGGTCGCAGTCCGGAACTTGACGACCCGGACACCCTCTACCGCCTGGGCCAGTTTCTCGGCCGCATCCATGCGGTAGGCGCGATCCGCCCCTTCTCTCATCGCCCGGCCTTGTCTCCGGAGTCCTTCGGAGATGAAAGCCTTGGCTATCTGCTGGAAACCGGCATGCTGCCACCGGAATATCGGGGGCAATATCAGGATCTGGCCGAGCAGCTATTGGCAACGGTAAAAGAACGCTTTGCCGCCGTTGCATACCGGCCGATCCGCCTGCACGGCGACTTTCATCCCGGCAATATCCTCTGGACAGACAGTGGTGCTCACCTGGTGGATCTGGACGACTGCCGGATGGGCCCGGCGGTACAGGACCTGTGGATGATGCTGAGTGGTGACCGCAAACAGATGACCCTGCAGCTGGATGAAATCCTCGCCGGCTACGAGGAGTTTTTTGATTTTGACCGCCGCCAGCTCGGCCTGATCGAGTCACTGCGCACCCTGCGCCTGCTCCACTACTCCGCCTGGCTGGCCCGGCGCTGGGACGACCCGGCCTTTCCCATGGCCTTTCCCTGGTTCAACACGGTCAAATACTGGGAAGAGCAGGTGCTGACCCTACGCGAACAGCAATGGCGCCTCGACGAGTCGCCGATACAGCTGGGATAAAAAGAAGATTCACCGCAAAGGCGCAGAGGCGCAAAGTTTTTCTTGTTCTTCCCCCCCCAGGGGAAATGATCATCGTTGTAGCTCGGGTTAGCCGCTTGCGGCGTGAACCGACAATAGGGATGTCGGATTACGGCTGCGCGCTATAAAATTTTTTCCCTTTGCGCCTTTGCGCCTCTGCGCCTCTGCGGTGAGATCACTTTTTTCAGTAAGTAGTTACAAAATGGCCCTTTAATGGTGCTCTTAACGCATTTCCTATGCGTCTTTGCGTTAACCCGCTTTTCGTGCCATCAGGCCGCCTTGACCACCGGCACGCTTTGGCACTCCTGGAAGATACGCCGCTCGCAGCGGCGGCAGATATCGCGCTGGAGTTTGAGAAAGATGCACTGGATGGCCTCGCTCTTGGAGTCGAAGATATTCTCCTCGCCGATGGCGTCAACCAGACCGCTCTTGCGCAGAAACTCGCAGACATTGTCCTTGACGTTGCAAAGATAGAGCCCGCCGCCGTTCTCCTTCAGGCGGTTGGCTTCCTGCATCAGCCACTCGGCGCCGGCCACATCGATGAAGTTCATCGAGTTGCACAGCAGCAGGATATGCTTCTGCTCCGGCGACTCCTCGGTGAAGTTGCGGAACTGGCCGGAGGCGTGATTCACCGCACCGAAGAACAGCGAACCGTCCATGCGCACGATGCGCAACTGCGGACACTGATCCAGGGGCTCCCGGGCGGTATTGATCATCGGTCGGTTTATCTCGCTCGGATCCGGCGCCATGGTGGTGATCTTCGGCCGCGAGGTCCGGCTCAGGTACATAATCAGCGACAGCATCACCCCGGCGTAGATGGCGAACTCCAGCTCCAGGAACAGGGTGGCGAAGAAGGTAGTCGCCAGCACGCCCGCCTCGGCGCGGCTGGTGTGGACAATGCTGTGAATATGGTGCCAGTCGATCAGGTTATAGGCCACCAGCAGGAGGATCCCCGCCATCGCCGGGATCGGCAGGTAAGCGGTCAGCGGTGCGATCAATAGCAAGATCAGCGCCAGCGATATGGCGGCGGTGATCGCCGCCATCGGTGTACGCGCCCCGGCGGTGTAATTCACCCCGGTTCGGGTGAAGGAGCCGGAAGAGGCGTAGGAGGAGAAGAAAGAACCGAACATATTGGCCAGGCCCTGGCCGATGAACTCCTGGTTACCGTCGATACGCTGATGTGACTTCGAGGCCACCGAGCGGGCAATGGAGACCGCCTCCACCAGGCCCAGCAGCGCTACGGCGAAGGCCCCCGGCGCCAGCTCCTTGAGGGTTGTCAGGGAGAAATCGGGAGAGGAGAGCGGCGGCAGTTGGCCGGGCAACTCACCCACCAGGGCGATGCCGTGCTCCTCGGCCCCCAGTACCAGCGCCAGTACTGCACCGACGATCATCGCCAGTAACATATTGGGCCAGCGCGGCAGCAGTTTTTTGAACACAATCGCACTGATCAGTGTGGTCAGCGCCACCGCGACCACATAGAGGTTGGCGTCGGGAACCTTCTGCCCCAGTTCCAACAGAGTATGGGCGAAGGATTCGCCGCGCGGGATCTCGACGCCGAAGAAGTGCTTCATCTGGCTGGTGGCGATGAGGATCGCCGCGCCGGCGGTAAAGCCCACCACCACCGTGTGGGAGACGAAATTAACCAGGGTACCCATGCGGGCAAGCCCCAGCGCCAGCTGGAACAGACCGGCGATAAAGGTCAATGTCAGCACCAGCGTAATGTAATGGGCGCTGCCGGCCTCCGCCAGCGGGCTGATGGTGCTGAACACCACAATCGAGATCGCCGTGGTCGGCCCGGAGATCAGGTGATAGGAAGAACCGAACAGGGCCGCAATGATGGGCGGGATGATCGCCGTATAGAGGCCGTACTCCGGCGGCAGGCCGGCGATCATGGCAAAGGCGACACCCTGCGGCAAAACAATCACCGCACCGGTAAGACCGGCCATGACATCGGCGCGTAGCGTCCCGGCATTAACCAACTGGAACCAGCGCAGGAACGGCAACCAGCGGATCAGTGTGACATTACATAAAAGTGGATTGGACATCCGAAAACTCCTGCAAAAACATTAGGGCGCATGGATATGCGGGTGCAAGCCGCAAAGGCTAAACGGCCGGGCGGCCGAATTACGAAAGCGGGGGCGCGCGTGAGAAGCGGTGGAACGCCGCTCCCGGCAATACATCCGCCGCGGGACGTTTTAAAAGGCATTCCGCCGGGGACGGCGTTACCGCCGTGCGCACCGGCACCAGGGCGGGCAAATCGGCGCCGCCATCGGCTCCGCCGGCGGATTCATCGCCCAGCTGCACCGGGCCGGGCACTTCTGCGCTTTGCTCCACAGCCGCGCCTGCCGTTACCGACATCATGGCAACAGCGGCCAGCAGCAGTATGACGAATACGCCACCGTTTCCGAAACGGGAGATTGCAGACAACACAAAAGACCTTAGCCGTAAAGTGAGCCGCCCATTATGGCATCTTTTGCCAGGTGAACGCAAAAAGGGGAGACTGAAAAACTCCACTAAACCCATGGATTTTATGGCATTTAGGGCAAAAAAAAGGAAGGCGGGGGGCCTTCCTTAAATCTTGGGGGTGTAACCAATGTCTGGTTAGCTACACCATACAAATTCCCAGTAATTTAGTCAACAAAATAATTGAGAAAAATAGTGAGTCTATCAATTGCGTGCTCCTATACGGTGGATTCCGCATCGATATAAGGTTGGAACAGCGGCTTTAGCTCCTCCAGCGTTTCGGTGATCATCACCGGCATGCTTTTGACGAACATATCCAGCAGCACCACCGCATTTACCGTACCGTCCTCACGCCGTTCACTGCGCAACCTGTCCGCAATGCCCTTATTTACGCCGGCCACTTTATCGTAGAAACTCAACAGCCCCTCCAACTCCATATCGACACTCTTCCCCTCCTGCCAGCGGTAATACTGACCCAACATGTACATGGAGGCGGCGCGATAGAAAGTCTCCTCGGTGTTGGCGAAGGGGAGATGAAACCGGGCCATGGGCTTGAAGAAAACCGTGTGCGGGCAGCCGGAGGTCGCGGTAATAATCCCCATCAAAGCGCTAATCCCCTCCTGAGCCGTGGCGCTGCGGGTGACGACCCGCTCATCCAGCTTAACGGTAACATCGACACTGTCGATAGAGGTCACATCGCCCATGCGATCGACCAGCGGCAACAGACGCACGGCAAGTGGGCAGAAGAAGACCTCAAGGGAGTCGAGCGTGCAGTGCTTGCATTGCTTGTTCTCCAGGCGGGTCCACTCCGGCGGGTTATCCGGAGCCGGCTCCAGCGGATCGAGGTTGTTACCGTCAAGCTGAACGTCGAAGACCTCTTCACGTCCACTCTCGAAAGTAAACCGGTATTGATAATCGATTGGTTCCATTCTGTTCCCCACCATTAGCTGCCTGCTTCAGACCCTGTTTTGCGATGCCTGCAAGGCGAAGAATCGCCTCAGCGCAGTCTACACAATATCTCAACTCGGTTCACAGTTGGCAAAAATAAGATTGCAAATCGGTCATCAACAACATACGCCGGCGGGCGTCACTTCAGGACATGCGGGGTTGAGACTGCTAGAATCGAAGCCCAAATCACACTAACAACTCAAATCGAATCACAGGACCAGACATGAGCAAACACTACGATCTCCTCGCCATCGGCGGCGGCAGCGGCGGGCTCTCCGCTGCGGAACGGGCGGCCATGTACGGCAAGAAGGCCGCCGTGGTGGAAATGGCCAAAATGGGCGGCACCTGCGTGAATGTCGGCTGCGTACCGAAAAAGGTGATGTGGTACGGCGCCTCGCTGGCCCACGCCATCCGCGACGCTCAGGGCTACGGTTTCGACGTCATGCTTAACGACTTCGACTGGGGCGCACTGGTCAAGGGGCGCGAGGATCTCATTCAGGGCATCAACGACTGGTACGGCAACTACCTCACCGACTCCAACATCGACTGGCTCAAGGGTCAGGCGAAATTCGTTGACGCCCACACCCTGGAAGTCAATGGAGAGCATTACACCGCCGACCACATCGTGATCTCCCCCGGCGGCAAACCGATGATCCCCGAGATCCCCGGCGCCGAGCACGGCATCACCTCCGACGGCTTCTTTGCTCTGACCGAACAGCCCAAGCGGGTGGCCGTGGTCGGCGCCGGCTACATCGCGGTGGAGCTGGCAGGGCTGCTCAATGCGCTGGGCTCTGAGGTGGACCTGCTGCTGCGCCGCCAGCACTTCCTCTCCAGTTTCGATGCGATGCTGCGCGAGACGCTGATGGAGGAGATGGTCAACGACGGGGTCAACATCCTGCCCAACATCAATCTGGAGAAGGTGGAGAAGGGTCCCGACGGCAAGCTCACCCTCACCGCCCAGGGCGGTCACATCATGCAGGGCTTCGACACGCTGATCTGGGCCATCGGCCGCGAGCCGCTGACCGCCGATCTCAACCTGGAGGCGGCCGGGGTCAAGACCGACGAGCGCGGCTACATCCCCACCGACGAGTTTCAGGAAACCGGCGTCGAGGGGGTCTACGCCCTGGGCGATGTCACCGGCCGCGCCCAGCTCACCCCGGTGGCCATCGCCGCCGCGCGCCGCCTGGGTGACCGCCTGTTCAACAATCAGCCGGAACGGCGACTGAATATGCCGGTCGAAGAACTCGAAGTCCAGCACCTCCTCCACACCCTCCACGCCCTGGCGCACCTGCTCGGCCCAGACCTCCCGGTCCGCGATCAACTCACCGTCGCCGGCCACCACGAAGCCGTCGAAATCTCCCCAGAACGCCCGGAACCACTCGACATCGCGCTGCTTCAGCGCATCGGGGTACTCGTCGATGCGTGCTTCCACGTCGGCGGCGATGCCGGCTGTCTCGCTCACGCTCAACTCCACATCCGAAGTCGCGGCGCAGCCCGCGAATACGACCAGACCGGCCAACAGACACGTGCGGTTCGACATGGACTCTACCCCTCACTTCCCGGAGGCGCGGATCCCCTGTCGGAGTTGCTGATGTCGAGGGCGACGCGCCATTTCCCGTCCGCGCCCCTCCTGAGGATCCAGATGGCCCTGCCGGTGTCCGCGACGCC
>JAWOIT010000076.1:0-31218 GCA_046484535.1 Pseudomonadota bacterium
CCCTGAGCCATCAATGCAAGGCGCGTTTCGCAGGTAATGGCAGCGTCCTTGCCAAGAAACGCAACGCCGCAGTGATGGCTCAGGGGCGGCCGAATGTAAACATTATTTCCGCCAGCCTCCTTAGCCTCACAGCTCAATCTTCCCGCAAGGGGCTCCAGCATCCGTAGGGTGCTGCCGTCAGGCGCACCGTCAAGGCGGTTCGCCTCGCAGGCTCGGCAAACCCTACCAGCTTGGCGTTTACCCCGACATCCGTAGGGTGCCGCCGTCAGGCGCACCGTTGAGGCGGTTCGCCTCGCAGGCTCGGCAAACCCTACCAGCTTGGCGATTACCCCGACATCCGTAGGGTGCCGCCGTCAGGCGCACCGTCAAGGCGGTTCGCCTCGCAGGCTCGGCAAACCCTACCAACCTGGCGCTTACCCCGGAAGCCGTAGGGTGCTGCCGTGAGGCGCACCGTCGAGAGGCGGTTCGCCTCGCAGGCTCGGCAAACCCTACCAGCTTGGCGCTTACCCCGACATCCGTAGGGTGCTGCCGTCAGGCGCACCGTCAAGGCGGTTCGCCTCGCAGGCTCGGCAAACCCTACCAGCTTGGCGCTTACCCTGACATCCGTAGGGTGCTGCCGTCAGGCGCACCGTTGAGGCGGTTCGCCTCGCAGGCTCGGCAAACCCTACCAGCTTGGCGATTACCCCGACATCCGTAGGGTGCCGCCGCCAGGCGCACCGTCGAGGTTTAGTTCAGGTTCGCCTGCTTCTGCCAGTGTTCAAGCGGCCCGGGCCTGCGAGTGTCGCGATAACCAATGCGAGCATGCCCGTGATCAGAATTGGATACCGGTAAGCCGGTTTCAGGTCATTGCTCATGCCAGGCTTCCATTCGTGTCGCTACATGGAATGCTATTTTTTGGCGATATGCACCTGCCAGGAATCGGGACCTTGCTCGACATACTCCCAAGCGAACTCACCGGCCTTTTCCGATTCGAACTGGTAACGTAGTGGCGCCGGATCGTGGTCATTGACCAAGAGCAAAAATTCACCCGGCGATAGGGCGTCAAAGGTGTTGAAGATGGTGGAGTGACGATCCCACGGGGGGATGAGCCTCATATCAAGGATGACACTGCCGTTATTGCTGTTCATCGTTTTCCTCCCCCCCGGTTTACCGGTGTGCGTGTTTAATTTAATGCCGGCCCAATAGCTCCTTCGCTTTATCGGACATCATCTCGGGGTTCCACTGCGGTTCCCATTTCAGTCTGATCACTACCTCTTTTGAAGTGTCCACCACTGCTTGTGTCGCGCCTTTTGTCTCCTCCACCAATTGACCGCTCATCGGGCAGGCCGGGGTTGTCAGGGTCATTGTCACTTCAATCCTGTCATGGGACTGTACGATCCCGTAAACCAGACCCAAATCAACAATTTTGATTCCGGTTTCCGGGTCGATGTCACCCTTCAGGGCGGCATTGATCCGTTCGGTGGTGAGTCCCTCGATATTGTTATTGTGTGGTGTCATTGCGATACAGTAATGTGCATATGATATGCAACTTCAACTTAGCATGAGATTAGGTGATAATCAATATGTCAAATACATGTTCATACAGGAGCCCTGAATGCGGTTAACCACCTTCACCGATTACACCTTCAGGGTGTTGATATACCTGGGGCTTCATCCCGACGAGCAGATCACGGTCGCTGAGTTGGCGCAGCGCTATGACGTCTCACGCAATCACCTCACCAAGGTCATCCATTTCCTCGGCCAGTGTGGGTATATCGAAACATTGCGGGGCAAAGGCGGTGGGATCCGGCTCGCGGCGAAGCCTTCAGAGATCAACCTAGGTACGTTGGCGAGGGAAACGGAGAAAAACAGTGTGTTGGTGGAGTGTTTTATCCCCGATGACTGTCACTGCAAGATCACCCGGGCATGCAGCCTTGCGGGAATACTGGTTGAGGCGCAGGAGGCCTTCTACCGGGTTCTGGACAAGTACAGCGTGGCCGATATCATCAAAAACCCCACTACGTTGAACACGCTTCTCTCCGGCAATACGGGGGGTGGAGGCTGAGTTGCATCCGGCCAACTCCGCCGGCGGATTATCACTCTGCAGCGATGGCGCCGTTACAATAAGGCGGACTAAGCGCTTGCTTAGCCCGCATCGGTGTAGTTATCGGGGAAATTGCTACCAGCCAGGGTGCAGCGGGGACTCAGCCCTGCGGCTTGACCGCCTCGATGGTCGCGGAGATGACATACTCTTCCACTCCCCGCCCCGGAGCCCAATCGCGAATGAACTCGCGAGACTCGTCTTTGGGTTGGATGTTTATTTGCTCGAAACCGGCTTCTTTGATCATCACCTCAAGCTCCTCGATAAGTGAGGCGTTGCCCATGCAACCTGCGATCAATTGCGAGTCGGCGCGCATCTCTTCGGGCAATTCAACCGTTGCGACCACATCGGAGATCGCCAGCCGTCCGCCGGTCTTCAGTACGCGAAAGGCTTCACGAAAGACCCGGGCCTTGTTGGGCGAAAGGTTGATCACACAGTTGGAGATGATCACATCGGCGGTGTTGTCGGCGATCGGGAGGTTTTCGATCTCGCCGAGCCGGAAATCGACGTTGTGGTAGTTGCCTTTTTCGGCATTGGCCCGTGCCTTGGAGAGCATATCCGGGGTCATATCCACGCCGATCACCCGGCCGCCGCTGCCGACTTCATGGGCGGCAAGAAAGCAGTCGAAACCGCCGCCCGAGCCGAGGTCGACGACCACCTCACCGGGTTGCAATGCGGCAATCGCCTTGGGGTTGCCGCATCCCAGTCCCATGTCCGCCCCGGAGGGAACTGCATCAAGCTCATCGGTGCTGTAGCCCAGACGGGTGGAGATCAATGTGTTGATGGCGCCGTCATCCGAGACGCCGCAGCAGCTGGAGCCGACACCGCAGCCCTCACCGGCGGTTTCCGCCCGGGCGACTTGTGTATAAGCATCCCGAACATTTTGGCGGTGGGCATCATGCCCCTGTCCGTGCTCCTGGTTGTGTTCACCCGTACCGCAGCAGCTGTTTTGTTCAGACATTATCTACTCCTTCTAATTGAAAAGATGAGTTGAAAAAAGAGGCAAGCTCCTCCAGCACAGCGGGCTCAACCCAGCACTCAACCGACTTGCCGTGTCTGGCTGTGCAGACCAGGCCCGCACGTGCCAACTCCTTGATATGGTGGGAGAGGGTGGAGGGGGCGATATCCAACCCTTCACCCAGATCGCCGACACAGAGGCGCTCTGCACGTTCGGTTGAGCAGATGGTGCCCGGTTTACAACAAGCCAACAGACGTTGGAACAAAATCAGTCTGTGTGGGTTGCCCAGGGCTTTGAACCTTTCCGCTTGTATCTTGATGTTTCGATAATTCGACATGTTTCGAACTATAGGTGTAAATAATTACGCTGTCAACTGCGATATACGGGGCGACAGCGAATCGGCTAGGGACGGATGCCGAATGTAAGCAGTCCGAAGTTAATACCCGGATTGGGAGCTTCCAGCCCGGCATTGGAGAGGTGCTGTACTTGCACACTTATTTCATATCGCTCTTTTTCGCCGAAGTACCATCCCGCCCCCACATGGCTGCCAAAGTGGTACTTGGAACTGAGATCGCGGCTGGAAACGTGGGTTTTTGAGATCAGGTGCAGTCCCACGCCCGCCTCGACAAACGCCCTGGCGCCATTTGCGGTGGAGTTGATACGCTCCAGGCGAAATGCTGGTGTGAGTGCGAACTCGGCAAGCTCGCCCCCTTCGCTATCTTCGTCATTCCAGTGCCAGTAACCCACCCCTAACTCCCAGAAACTTCGCAAATGCCAGTCTTTGCGGATGCCGTACGTAAACCATTTCTGTCGGATGCCGATGCGTCCCAGGTAGGTATCCTCCACCGGTTCATGCGCATGATTTTGATCGGCAACACCCAGGGAGAATGTATAGCCATCAAAAGCGTCGTTTGCTTCGGCTGTACCGGACTCGGCCCAGCAGAGGAGGGTGAACCCGAGCAGTATCAGCCCGGCCCGGCACAAACGCTGTCCCGATAGTTTATGTGCTCGTATTGCCAAAAAATTCAGCCTCCCTGACAGCTCCATGAATGATCGGCAACGACGCGCTCAATCGCTATGTTTCATCACTGCACATAATTAAAACTAGTCGCACGTACGGCATGGCGCTAGTAGGGAAACGGTGTACATGTGTGTACCTGTTGAGCCGCGCGAAAACATATCGTCTGCAGTCGGGGCGGGAGATACATGGCGGTGGGTAAGGCCTGGAAAGAGACACCGGTACGGCGTGTTTGCTGTTTCCTATACGACGGCAGAGGTGTCGACTATCTTTTCATCATGAAAGCCACGTGCTCTGATGAAGGAGGCGATATGTACACCATGAATAGACAGCTCTCTCATAGCCGGTATGGAGCCGGTATAGGTTTCAAAGCAAACAACCGCAGGCGTATCGGCAAGCTCTCTACAGCGGTTATTGCTGTGACGATCACGGGTGTACTTGGCTTGTCGGGTTGCGCCGGTACCGGTCCGCAGGAGCAGTCCGGGATGGTCATCGGCGGCGTTCTCGGTGGGCTGCTCGGCTCGGAGGTAGGCGGAGGTAGCGGCAGAACGGCGGCGATTATCGTCGGTACTATGGCCGGTGCCGCCATCGGCGGTTCGGTGGGGCGCTCCATGGATGATCTGGATCGGATGAGGACGGCGGCCACGCTGGAGAATGTTCGCACCGGGGTCTCCAGTACCTGGCGTAATCCCGATACCGGTTACCAGTATACCGTGACGCCCACCGAGACCTACGAGACCTCCTCGGGGCCCTGTCGGGAATACACCATTAATGCAATCATCGGCGGAAGCACCGAGCAGGTTTACGGCACCGCCTGCCGTCAGGCCGATGGCAGCTGGCGTATGATGAACTAAAAGTCCGGCTAACGTTGCAGCCGCTGTTGCTGAGTTTTGGGCAGCATGCGGCCGTGCATGAGCATCCTGATGTCAGGCCGAACGGCGCAAGGCCATATGGCCTGCGATCATCGGGCCGATTCGCGATTTGAGCTGTTTCTCGAAGCCGCAACTGAGCAGGCCGTGAAGCAGGCCCGAGGTGAAGGCCCAGGTATCGAGCGCCAGCAGGGCAGGGTCCAGTCCCGGGCGAAGATAACCGCCGGCCTTCGCCTTGGTGTAGGCCTTCTCCAGGTTGTCCCGGAACTCCTCAGCCGGTCGTTCCGCCTCCTGCTGCACCTCGGAAAATTCCTCGACGTTTTCACAGCGGAGCACCATGATTTCCATTACCTGCCGTACCGTCGGACACTCATCCAGCACCTTGAAAAATGCAGTTAATGAGGTCTCTATCGCCTCGAGCGGATCACTGTAATCGTCCGACAGCAGGATGGCGGTGATGCGTTCCTCCATCGGGACGAAGGCATCCTCCCGCATCGCGGAAAAAAGCTCGATCTTGTTTTTGAAATGCCAGTAGAGGGCGCCGCGCGTCAGCCCCGCCTCGCGGGCGACCTGCTCCAGTGAGGACCGGCTGACGCCGTGGCGGTGAAACACCCTGCGTGCGGCATCAATAAGCTGCTGCCGTGTCTGCAGGGCTTCCTCCTTGGTTTTACGGACCATTGGGACAGGTCTCCTGACAAATGCTATGGCGGTGGATACACGCCGCAGGAAAAAACATTCTCTGAGGCTATTTACATACATACTAGAATGTTTGTATATTGACAACAAGTAACTTCCCCCGGAGATCTCCCATGTCCAGGTACGCCGCACCGACCCGTTCGGTCCGAACCATTGTTGTTTTTTTTGCAGTGCTTTCAGTGGCGCTGACAGGGTGTTCCGATTCGGAAGCGCCTGAAGGCCCGGGCGCGTCGAGACCGCCGATGCCGGTGACTACGATTGAGGTCGAGCCCCGCTCGGTGCCTATCTCGGTTGAGGTGATGGCACAAACCGAAGGGGCGCGCGAAACCGAAGTGAGAGCCCGGGTGAGCGGTATTCTCATCGAGCGTCTCTACCAGGAGGGGCAGGAAGTCGAAAAGGGGCAGCCGCTGTTTCAGATCGACCGGTCAACCTATGAGAATGCCTATGCCGAGTCCAAGGCTCGGGCTGAACGGACCGCACGGGAAATCAACCGATTGAAGGGGCTGCTCGCCACCAAGGCGGTCAGCCAAAAGACGTATGACGATGCGGTCTCAGATAACGAGATCGCCCAGGCCGAGCTTCGCCAGGCGCGACTCAACCTCTCCTGGACTACCGTGCGGGCGCCGGTGGCCGGCACCACCGGACGGGCGGTGAAGTCCGTGGGCAATCTTATCAGTGTGGGGGCGGACAGCCTGCTCACCTCCATCTACCAGCTTAACCCCATCCGGGTGCGTTTCAGCCTGGCCGAAAGCGATATCGCCAAGCTTCCGGAAAAGCGACTGGATGTGGAAAAGATCAGCGGCGTTGAGGTAACCCTTCCCGATGGCCAAGTGATCAGTGGCGGTCGCCTGAACTTCGTCTCGAGCACCATCGACCCGCAACTCGGAACCCGCCAGCTTCGTGCCGAATTCGACAATGCGGACGGCCGCCTGCTGCCGGGGCAGTTTGTCCGTGCCCGCCTGCAGTTCGGTGAGCGTGACGGGGTGTTCCTGGTGCCGCAGCCGGCGGTTATGCAGAACGCCAAGGGTTACATTGTCATGCTCGCCGGAGAGGGCGATACGGTGACACCGCGGCCGGTGCAGACGGCCGGTTGGCACGGCAGTGATTGGGTGATCACCGGCGGGCTCCAGCCCGGTGACCGGGTTATCGTCGATAATCTGATCAAATTGCGCCCGGGAATGCCCGTCACACCCAAGCCCCCACAGTCGGCGCCGGCCGAAGAGCAAAAACCGGCCGATGCTGAATCCGATAGCTGAGCGGAGCGCCCCCCATGACCTCGAAGTTTTTCATCAGTCGCCCCATCTTCTCGGCGGTTATCTCCATCGTCATCGTGATCGCCGGGCTGGTGGCCTCCCAGACCCTGCCGGTATCCCAGTATCCGCAGATTGCCCCGCCGACCGTCATGGTCAACGCGGTCTACCCGGGCGCCTCGGCCGAGACCCTGGCGAAAACCGTCGCTGCACCCATCGAAGAGCAGCTTAACGGTATCGAGGGGCTCTCCTATTTCAGCTCCTCCTCCAGCTCCAACGGGACCATCGCGATCACCGCCACCTTTGAGGTCGGCACCGATGTGGACCGGGCGACCCAGGATGTGAACAATCGGGTGAAGGCTGCCGAGGCCCGTCTGCCTGAGGCGGTGCGCCGCAACGGTGTCACCGTGAACAAGCGCAATATGAACATCCTGCTGATCGCCTCCATGTTCTCCCCGGACGGTAGTCGTGATCGCCTGTTCCTCTCCAACTACGCCAGTCTCAACGTGGTGGAGGATCTGAAGCGGGTGCCGGGTGTGGGGGATGTGACCATCTTCGGCGCCCAGGACTACTCCATGCGCATCTGGCTCAAACCCGATCGTATGGCGCAACTCGGCATCACCACCAGCGATATCGCCGCGGCCGTGCGCAGCCAGAACGCCCAGTATGCTGCCGGTAAGGTCGGCCATGAACCGGCCCTGCCGGGGCAGGCGCTGGTCTATACGGTGACCGCCAAGGGGCGTCTTCTCACGGCCGAGCAGTTCGGCGACATCATCATCCGCGCCGATGGTGCCGAAGGGGTGTTGCGGGTCAAGGACGTGGCACGCGTGGAGCTCGGGGCGTACAACTACGACCAGAAGGTCTCCGTCGACGGCAATCCCAGCGTCGCCCTCGGCATCTTTTTGCAGACCGGCGCTAATGCGCTTGAGGTGGCCGAACGGGTCCGCACCAAGTTGGATGAGTTGAAGGAGCGCTTCCCCTCGGGGGCCGATTATATGGTGCCCTACGACACCACCAAATTCGTCTCCGCCTCCATCGATGCAGTGGTCAAGACGCTAATGGAGGCGGCGCTGCTGGTGATGGCGGTTGTCTATATCTTCCTGCAGAACTGGCGCGCCACACTGATCCCGATGATTGCGGTGCCGGTTTCGCTTATCGGCACCTTTGCCGGCCTGTGGTTGTTCGGCTTTTCCATCAACACCCTGACCCTGTTCGCCATGGTGCTGGCCATCGGTATCGTGGTGGATGATGCGATCATCGTGCTGGAGAACGTTGAGCGCCACATGACGGAGGAGAAGATGCCGCCGTTCAAGGCGGCGGTGACCGCCATGCGCGAGGTCTCCAGTGCGATCGTCGCGATCGTACTGGTTCTTTGCGCCGTGTTCGTGCCGGTGGCCTTCCTTGGCGGCATCGCCGGGGTGCTCTACCAGCAGTTCGCCGCCACGGTTGCGGTGGCAGTGGTTATTTCCGGTGTGGTGGCGCTGACCCTCACCCCGGCCCTGTGCGCCATCATCCTCAAGCCGAGCCACGGCGAGTCGCCACTGTTTCGGCCCTTCAATCTCGGTTTTGCCTTCATCACCCGCCTATACACCGGCACGGTGAAGCGGATTCTGCATCACCCGTTTCTCGGCGCCGCCGCACTGCTGGCGGTAATGGCGGTGACGGCCTTGCTGTTCCGTATCGTGCCGGGCGGTTTCGTGCCGGCCGAGGACCAGGGTGTGGTCATGTCGGCCATCGCCCTCCCGGACGGCGCTTCCCTGCAGCGCACCGAGGCCACCGCACAACAGTTCCGGCACATGCTCCAAAGTAATGAGGTGGTGCAGCATGTGGTCGCCATCGCCGGTTATGACATTATCGGCGGCGGCAGCAAGACCAACGGCGGGACCATGTTCACCAAATTCATCGACTGGGACGAGCGCGAAGCCAAAGCGCAGGACCTGGCCAACCAGTTCATGGGGATGGGCATGGGCCTGCCCGACGGTATGGTCATGACCTTCAACCCGCCGGCGATCCGCGGTCTGGGCACGGCCGGCGGTTTCGAGGTCTACGTGCAAAACCGAGATGATGGCGATCCGATGAGTCTGCACAAAGTCATGCAGGAGTTTATCGGTGCGCTGAACAAGCGCGAGGAATTCACCCGCATCAACACCTTCTTCCGGCCCACCTCGCCGCAGCTGTTCGTGGAGGTGGATGAGCCGAAGGCGATCTCTCTGGGTATTCCGCTTGCCGGGATCTACGAAACCCTGCAGAGCACCATGGGCGCACTCTACGTCAACGATTTCAACAAGACCGGCCGCGCCTACCGGGTGCAGCTTCAGGCGGAGGCCGAATATCGCATGAAGCCGGAGGATCTGGGCAAGGTCTACGTGCGCAGCGCCACATCCGGTGAAATGATCCCCTTGTCTGCGGTGATGCGGGTGAACAATGTCGTCGGCCCGGAACAGGTGGAGCGGTTCAACGGCTTCGTGGCGGCGAAGATCATGGGCTCGGCAATACCGGGGGTCAGCTCCGAGGAGTCGATGCGGATCGTCGAAGAGGTCGCTTCCGGGGTCCTGCCGCCGGGTTACACCCTCTCCTGGTCCGGCGAGGCGTATCAGCAACAGGCCAATGCCGGCTCTTCGATCCCGGCACTGATCTTCGGTGTGATCATGGTGTTCCTGATCCTGGCGGCTCAGTATGAGAAGTGGTCGCTGCCGCTGGCGGTGATCATGGCGGTGCCGTTCGCCATGATGGGGGCGCTGGCCACGATCTTCCTCCGCGGCATGCCCAATGACATCTATTTCCAGATCGGGTTGGTGGTGCTGATCGGTCTTGCCTCCAAAAACGCCATTCTGATCGTGGAGTTCGCGGCGCAAAAATACGCCGAGGGTATGAAGGTGGCCGATGCTGCGCTGGAGGCCGCACGGCTTCGTTTCCGGCCCATCATCATGACCTCACTGGCCTTTGTGCTGGGTGTGACCCCGCTGGCGCTCTCCACCGGCGCCGGTGCGGCGGCGCGCAAGTCCATGGGGACCGGGGTCGTCGGCGGCATGCTGGCGGCGACCTTTATCGCCACGCTATTTATTCCGCTGTTCTTCAAGTGGCTGGAGCGCGGCAAGCAGGCTGTGCCGGTGGGTGACAGCGAAAAAGAAAGCCCGTAGCGCGAAATTGTTTGGTCGTAAGCTAGCTACAAACTCCAACGTCACGTTCAACCCCTAAAGGGATCGGGTGAGGGGATTGCCCTCATCCTGTCCCGCTACTCTCAAGCGGCACCTCGCGGTTGTGAGAGAGGAAGCCTCACGTTATCCAAATGCAGTAGGTGCTTAACCTTGCACGGTTAGGAACAGCTACTGTGCCAAATACTTTCTTGAGCTTAGCGCAGGCGGTCAAAAAGGCCGGGATTTTTCTTGATGAAGCTGTTGATCCAGCGTTCGAGAAAGGATTCGTTGCCCGCGGTTTTCAAGTAGCTGTACCCCAACACGGCGATGACCAGAGCGCCGCTGGCATTCACGATCATGTCCCACATGGTATCGGTCAAGCCGGACGGGTCACCCAGCATCGGCTTTTGCATATTTGTGCCGAAAAAGCTGTCCATGGCGAATTCGTAGATCTCCCATAACGTTCCCACGCCAACGGCAAAGAGAAAGGCGAAAAAGGCGACGAATCCAGAAGTCATATGAAGATTGATGTCTCTTGTTTCGTTTAAAACGTGAACCAGCAGAAACCCCATAATGCCCATCAACAACCCCGAGCTGGTATGAAGCGCGATGTCCCACCACCAGAAACGGGTGTAGTAGCCGTGCACCTCGCCCAGAAACAGTGAGGCGAAGATAAAGGCAATCGCGAGAAGTTCGAATTCATGCGGAAGGTAAACTCGAAAGCGCTTTTCCATAAACAATGGAATAAGGGTAATAAAAACGATCCCCATTGTGATCGTAGCTGTCAGCCACTGTTGTTCCCAGGTGGCAATGGCTGCCTCGATTAACAAAATCGCCTTTAGTGCAATACTTAATCGGCGATGAAACGACTGTATTATCATTTTCAACCGGCGCAAGTAAATGATGAACGAAAAGCGTATTCAATGACCTTTCATAAAGTCTAGACGGGTTATCCCGGCCCATTCTACTGTGCCCGTTAGACGCTATGCTGAGATCCGGTAATCTCAATAGCTGTAATATCGCACTTTATCACCAATATCGCTCGCCGACCCATGAACATCCACCTTATGCCCGGCGTGGCGGATCATTAGTGCTGAGTAATCGAACGAACACGAGCGGTGTTGAGAAAGTGGCCGGCGGTTGAGTAATGGATTTCCCGTCGATTAGAGAAGCTACTGAGACGCAACAAATCCCCTTGAGTTAGTGGTGAAATAGGTTACAATTGAAGCTATCTTCGCCAAATGTGTAACAATTGTGTCTTGTTGTTGACAGTAATCTGTCGCAGAACAGAGGCAAACAAGAAAAACATGGATTGTTCCTAAGGGAAGAATAATAAGTAACTGTCTGGGAGTGTCAGTTGATTCACGTGGAATCTATAGGAGGGTCTTACATGTATAGCGCTATTCTGCATCGCCTAGGCGTTGCATTCGTATCTCTTAGTCTTGTCTTTCCTGTCATCGTGCAAAGCGCGGAGAAATACCGCCTGGGGGTTGCGCCGGTGATGGATTATGAGCGCACAATTAAAACCTATCAGCCGCTGGCTGATTATCTGTCACAAGAGGCTGGAATTGAGATTGAATTGGTCCCGGCGCGCAATTTCATCAGTTACTGGAGCTCCATGCGAAAACCGGGGCATTATGATTTTGTCTTCGACGGAGCGCACCTTGCCGCATACCGTGTTAATAAGATGGATCATAAGTTGCTGGCCAAAGTGAGTGGTGTGTTGAGTTTCACGCTAATCTCTCGTTCGGACGATCTTGTTCTTGATCCGGAAGAACTGATTAACCGCAAGGTTGCGGTTCAGGCATCGCCAAATCTTGGTGGTGTTTTGGTTTTTAACCTGTTTAACAATCCAGCACGTCTTCCGCAACTGGTTGAGGTGAAAACCGCAATCGATGCGCTTGATGCGGTGCGAAGCAAGCGTGCTGACGCCGCTTATGTGCCGACCCAGATTGTGTCGAATTATCCGGACGCGGCGGTGATTGTTACTTCCGACCCGCTTCCCAATATGACCATGACGGCCTCGCCGCGAGTGCCGGATGAGGTCGTGCAGGCGGTGAGAAAGAGTCTGTACGAAGCGAAGCGGAGCGAGAAGGCTGCTGCAGTATTGGCGGCGATGAGCATCGAAGGGTTCGATCAGGCAAAGCGAAGTGATTACACGGGGCTGGAGCGTCTGCTTGAGGGGATGTGGGACTACTGAGGATTAACCGCGAGCGACGCAAATGGTTTCCGTATAGGGAAAGACATAACTCACCCGGAAAAAACCTGAATGCCGCGAGTACGGCGCTATATGGAAAATCTGTTCTCGCACCGCAGCACGAGAACGAAGACGGCTGGTCTAATTGTCGATGTCTTCAGCTAGAAGTCGGCGGATTTTATCCCACTGTTGTTGCTGGGCATCCAACGCCTCGTGAATTAACTCAGCGATGACCATCGCAGTGACGCTGTCGGCATGATCGGGGTAGTTCGTTGAAC
This sequence comes from Pseudomonadota bacterium, assembly GCA_046484535.1. Classification (GTDB taxonomy): domain Bacteria; phylum Pseudomonadota; class Gammaproteobacteria; order Thiohalomonadales; family Thiohalomonadaceae; genus JAPHTQ01. The sequence continues at coordinate 12,484 of JAWOIT010000076.1, forward strand.
CATGCAGTACCCATGCCAAGGCCTCTGCCTTGGTCAAACGGTCGTTAATAATATCGGTGAGGTCGGCAAGATCATCCTGTCCGGAGGAATACTCATCATTATCTTCGCGCACCTTCCAGTGCACTTTGGCAAAGAGTGCGGAGGTGTAGCCTGTGGGCTGAAAAGACAGGCAGTTTCTGTGAGACATAGTTCAGCTCCTTTGTTAGTACTGGGTGTTTCCAGTTTTCCAGTCGGTCTCGTGTGAAGTGGTCATGGCATAGTAGTAACAGCGACGCGTACAACCGCCGTTGAGGGTAAATACAGCTCAGTGACCTAAAAAGTGTACTGATTACTCCGATAATGTCGGGTTTGACTTTTCCTAAATTAAAATCTGTTTTACCGAGCCGTAGCAAAGTAAATTGGCATTAAAAAGAAAAAGTGCGTCAATAGAATACTCCGCCTCCGGGAATGGGTGCCCCGCAATAGAAGCAGTTCCGGTGTCTGCTGCTTAACTTATGGCCGCAGTCCGGGCAGTTTTTGACCCGTAGGTCGAGTTTGCCGTCAAGTTTGCCATCCCTTAAGTCCAATTCCTGGATTTTACTTTCCAGCTCGGTGAGTGTTACTCCGTGTTTTTGTTGCAGGATTTCCCACATGGCATGACAAGCCAGTGAAAGGGCGTCGATCTTTTCCTCGAGTGAGGCAATGTCGGCGGTGTTTTCCCGACTCTTAATCCGCCCCTCATTGGCGGACTGACTGTTGCTGCGAATTTGTAGTGATTGGAAAAGGTTCCAGCCGAATGTCATAGTGTTTTTCCTTCATCCACTAAATGCTGTATGAAACGGTACTTTTATATTTATCACAATGTTTGCAATGGCTGAAGCAAGGCGTGTTAGGTAATGAGGCCCGAGCCGGCTATTACTTTTCGCTTTCGTGTTTCACATGCTACTGCTGGACTATCGTTGCTTCAATAACTTACTGTTCAGACGTGGTGATGTCAATTTGTCCCCACCCCTCATAGTTCTCTGAAAAGAAGAGATAGAAATATAGGGTAAGCATTGTCAGCCTAAACCGTCCGGCGGAGCTGTGCTTTAATGCTTGACACGGGTGTTGAACATGGTTAACACTGTTAACATGAGTGAAATAAAGCAGAGAATATTAGCCTGTGCCAGGGATTGCTTTCTCAAGGAGGGGCTGTCGTATTTTTCCATGCGTAAGGTCGCCGGCTGTGTGGGGGTCAGCGCCACCGCTCTCTATCGTCATTATGATGACAGGGAGGCGTTGCTCTTTCACGTTATCCTGGAAGGTTTTCGCATCTTCTCCGGTTATCTGAACCGTGTCGATGAGTCGCAGGAGCCGGGAGTGGTATTGGAAGAGACGACGACGGCTTACCTAAATTTCGCCCTTGCTGAGCCCGCTTACTACGAGGTGATGTTTATGACCAGTGAGCAGATGACCGGACTCAAGCGTATTAATAAGGAGGGTGCAGGGCAGGTGAAAGGCACATTCGATTTGCTGCACCAGCGTGTACGTGCGGCTATGGAGGCCGGTGTGCTTGACCGTGACGATGCCTACATGATCGCATATGGAATCTGGGCCTATGCACACGGTCAGATCTCACTCTATCTATGTGGTAGGACCGGCATGGGACAAAGTTCGTTCGTTGATACCTACAAGAGGTTGATGCGTCATTACCTTTATCATTAATAGTTCGGCCGACGGTTAACGCTGTTAACTTTATGTCCTGACTATCATCTTAAACACGAAAAGGAGAGTCGTATGAAGGCAACAAGCCTATATCCGGCCCTAGCGGTAATCGGGCTTATTATCCCGTGGTGGTTTTTGTTTGATTTTCTCGTCTCGGGTAACGCAACGCCGATACTGTTCGTTCAAAATATCTTCAATAACAGTGTTTCCAGTGCGGTGGCGGCCGATCTTTTGATTTCAGCATTCGTTTTCTTTGTCTTCGTTTACATGGAGGGGAAAAGGTGGGGAATGAGGCGTCTGTGGGTCTACCCGGTGGTTACGGTTTGTATCGGTTTGTCGTTCGGTTTGCCTCTTTTCTTATATTGTCGAAGCAGAAAAATGGAGCTGTGCAATGGTTAAACGTTCATGGAAAAGAAAAACATTATTGGGCTTGGTGCTTCTTTTCACCGCAGTATTTATTGGCGGTTATGTGAAGACCATGGGCGATTACAGCGTGAGAATGACTGTCGCAGATGACCCTTCGTTACCCTATATAGAGATAAATGGTTATCGTTTTCACGGACAGACGTTTGGTAATGTCGATTCGCCTACTGTGATTGTTGTGCATGGCGGACCCGGTTGGGATTATCGAAGCCTGTTACCGCTAAAGGATTTGGCGGACGAGTACTTTGTCGTTTTCTATGACCAGAGGGGTGCCGGACTCTCACCTCGCGTGGACGCAGAGCAGTTGAACCTCGCTACAGCCCTGGAGGACCTGGATGCCTTTGTGGATTATTTCGGTGACGGTGAACCGGTAACACTGATTGGGCATTCCTGGGGTGGGATGCTGGTGAGCGGTTATCTTGGTCTGGCTCCGGATAAGGTGAGCAAGGCGGTGTTGATGGAGCCGGGGTTTCTCAACAGTGAAATGTTTGAACGCTCAGGCATCAGGTTGGGACCGCGTTGGGAGTTTGGCTATCTTGCCTTTGCCATGAGGCGGTGGTTCGAGTCACTACATATCGATCAGCCTGACTCCGATGCCGCAGGCGACTACTTCATAGCAGAGGTTGCCGCGCGCGCCAATCCCGAGTACTACTGCGAAGGAGAGATCCCCGAGAAGGCATTGCAGCATTGGCGGGTGGGAAAAGTTGCCATGGGAGCAATGTTTGTAGAATTGCGCCGTGAAGACGGCGGGCTGGACATCGATTTTAGCAAAGGGATGGACCGCTTTACACGGCCGGTACTGCTTCTAGCCAGTGAGTGCAACACGCTTATCGGTGTTGAACAGCAGCGCAGGCATGCCGCAATGATTCGTAATAGCCGTCTTGAGATGATTCCCCATAGTGGGCATATGATGGTTGTTGAGAATCCCGATGCCACCCTGGCGGCAATCCGAAGTTACCTGGATGAGGGGTGGTAGTAGGTAAGTAAGACATTGTTGCTGTTAGTAAACACTCACATATTGGCGGAAAATCGCAAAGATCACGACGTCATGCGCTCGCTCCTCAAGTGCTCTGTAAACATTGATTGATGGTTTTGGTCACCGTGCAGAACGATATGTATCGTACAGACAACATTTAGCGATAAGTATGGCGGAAGAATCCTCAAGTCAGGATTGGGGCGAGAGCGACTTGAAGGTTACCAGGATGAATTGACAGTGATTGTAAAAAAGCGCCACGTATTGGCGTAAAGATACATAAAAATAAGAGACCTATGCTTCTTGGTTGTGACAGTTTGTGTCAGATTGCATAGATTGACCGTTACGGTACTATGTTTCTTTTTAGCCATAATTTCGGCATGGGGTCGTTGTGACGTTAAAAAAATTCATATTAAGTGCTTCCATTCTGGTTTCAGTAATATTCTTTGGTGGAACTTACGCGGTTTTCTCTTCAATCTATGGTTCATCCGTCAAGGAGAGTGCGGTACAGAGCTCTAATACACTGGCGCAGTTAACCTTCAGCTCGATGTTTCAGATCATGAGTCGAGGGTGGGAACGCGAACAGCTTATTGATTTTTTGGAGGCGACGGATAACGCGGTTGCGGATTCATCCACATCGATAGATATCTATCGCGGGGATATCGTTACGCAGTTATACGGCGAGATTGAACAGCCGGCAATGGACGCCACCATCGGCAGAACCTTTGAGATGGCGAGCTCCGTTAAGCGAGAGATGGAAGGCGAAATACGCTATACCTTTCCGCTAAAGGCGGAGCGGAAGTGCCTGCAATGTCATACCAATGCAAAAAGTGGGGACGTACTCGGAGTTATCGATATCAGGCAAAATATAAAGCCTTTCATGGACGATGCAAAAAAGGATTTCTTTGTCTCTCTTGCCCTGATTTCTCCGGTTCCCTTTCTGGTTGCGTTTCTCGTGGTGTTGCTGGTGAACCGGAGAATTCAAAGGTCAATCAATAACCTCGATAGTAAAGTGGAAAGCGTCGCCAAGGTCTCGGATCTAACGACGCTAACCCTGGATAGCGCACGTCTTGGTTTCAAGGAGCTGGACTCCATCTTCGACAAAATTGAACACCTTGCGGAGAAGTTAAGAACCGTTGCGGTGGATAAGGAGTTGCTGGTATTCGAGATAAAGCTTCTCGAGAAATTCATTATTACATCAGAAGTGGTGAAAGATTGGCGCGACTACATAAATCGTCTACTCAACGATATCAACAAGGTTATCGACGCCTACACACTGTTTTCCATATTCAAGGTGGATGATGAGCTGTTCGATCTTGAAATATTCTGGTTGCACAAACCGAGTGAGAAAACCAAGACGATGTTCGAAAAGGCGGTCAGGGAGGAAATAAAGGCCAACCCGCATTTTGCCGCCATCGGCTCGTTTAACATAAATCACAGTGTTTCAGATGAATCGGTGCTGCTGGGTGATATCCCCGAGGACGACATTCAGGTCCAGGTGAAGTCGCTGTTTGTCGAGGCACCGAAAATCGGCGGCATTGTCGGTATCGGTGTGCATACGCATATCGTCAGGGACGAAACCCGCTTGTTGGTGATGGAGAGTATCCTTTCAACACTACTGAATGTTGTCGGCTCCATAAAAGCCATCTACAAATACACCCGTGATCTTGAGTACTATGCAACACGGGATCCATTAACAGAGCTTTATAATCAGCGACTATTCTGGGAGCTGGTTGAGTATGAAATCGGTCGCGCCGGAAGGCACGGCTATGAGTTTGCGCTTTTAGTGATTGATCTGGATAACTTCAAGGTGGTGAATGACACTTACGGACACAGTTTCGGCGACAAGTTTCTGGCTTATTTTGCCGAGCATCTGAAGGGCGTGGTGTCAAGAGAAGATATCGTCTGTCGGTACGGTGGTGATGAGTTCGTGGTTATAATGCCCGAATCGAATCTGGAAGAGGCGATTAATTTATCTGAACGGATACTGAAAGCTACCGGCTCGATGTGTCTGGAGGCGCCCGACAATAGCAGTGTAAGAGGTAGCGTATCCATTGGGATATCTGTCTTTCCGGAACACGCAGTAGAGAAAAAAGACCTGTTCCTGTTCGCCGACAACATGATGTATAAGGCAAAGAGTGAAGGTAAGAGTCGAACAGGCATTCCGACTGAAGATGATGTGGTAGAGGTTTTCCGGGCTTTGGGCGAGAAGAGCCAGATAGTTCTTAACGCAGTGGAGGAGCGTAAAGTAATCCCGCACTTTCAGCCGATAATATCGACAGATGATGGTGAGGTCGAGGCGGTAGAGGTGTTAAGCAGAATCGAGTTGGAGGGCGACATCACGCTTGGTGCGAATGAATTTATAGAACTTGCCGAGAAAATGCACCTCATTCATAAGCTGGATTACATCACCATGGAGAAGGCGCTTCATGAGGTTGTTAACAGCGGCTTTGAGGGGCGCATATTTATCAATCTTTCACCAAGAGCATTGATACTTAAAGAGTTTGTGAAAGAAGTCAGGCGTATTGTTAAAGAAAGCGGTGTTTCGCCATCACGCATCGTTTTCGAGATAACGGAACGTGATACGGTAAAGAATATCGCGCTGATGGCTCAATTTATCAATGAGCTGAAACTGGAAGGCTTTAAGCTGGCCATAGATGATTTCGGTTCGGGTTTTTCATCGTTCCACTATATCAAGCAGTTTCCTATCGATTATATTAAGATTGAAGGGGAATTTATCTCCAATATGTTGATTGACCCCAGGGACCACGCCTTTGTGCACAGTATCAGCAGGTTGGCTCACCAGCTTCGTATACAGACGGTGGCGGAGTTTGTGGAGAGTGAGGAGGTTCTTGAGGCCGTGCAGGATGTAGGCATAGATCTTGCGCAAGGTTACTTCACCGGTAAGCCATCGAGGGAGCTAAAAGTTGGCAAGATAAATGCGCAAGATTCCGCTGATAATTCCGGTACGAACATGAAATAATTCGTGAGAAATCTGAACTTGGTAGGAGATCTACAGCGAATGGGCGGTGACTGATGACGCCGCCCATTTTAATTGTGCTAAATATTATTTTAGTGGTAGGTAGATATCTGTAACCTGCTCATGCTCAGGGACATCGGGCATTTTCTTTACATAATGGAAAAACAGCGGAAAATCCCGCAGTTCCTCACCGCTCTCCGGCAGCCAGTCCCGGTAAAGATAATAGGCGCTCTCGCCAATGCGGTCGGTGGAGCCATAGTGGCGCACTGTCGCGCAACGTCCGGCGGGGATCTGCTTGCTGATCACACCTTGTGGATTGTTTGGTACCGGGGCATCGATCTCACCACAGATATCGAAACGGAACTCCTCCACCGGGGTGTTCTCCGGGTCACTGTAGACCACACCGAATGTCCGGCTGGTGGCGATGGGGGATAGCCCGCTGTTTTTTCGCCAGTCGATAAATTGTGCAACAGAATCCATGAGCAGCTCCGGGGCTCCTTTGTGTTCCAGTACAGCGATCATTGTCTCTTCAAGGTCGATAACGCTCACATTCATTTGAGTACTCCTCTTCCGTTCAGGTAGCTGCATGCGCTCGTTCCAGGGCTGCCATGCAGGGTGATTTCTAAATTGAGAAGGAGTTTGGCCACAGCACTTTTTGAATGCGCGGGAGAAAGACTCCGGGCATTCGAATCCGGCCTCCAGGGCAACGTCGATAATACGAAGCCTGTCGTTAAACGCCAGCTGATACGATGCGCGGCGCAAACGAAGCAGCTGAATGTAACGGGTTACGCTAAGTCCGACATACTCGGAAAATTGCCGCTGAAAGTGATATCGTGAAAAATTGGCAAGCTGGCTAAGTGCCTCCACCGATAGAGGTTTATCGAGATTACGGTCGATGTGCTCGAATACGCGATTGAATCGCTCGGCATAGGCCTCCCGCTTTTGTTGCTTCACGTTCATTCCCTCTTCTCAAAACACGATCTACTTTAGTGAAAGATAATCAGTGAATCTTGACTCTCTGTGCTCTTTTTCCAAGCAGCCGGCCTAATAAACGCTCGTCTAGGCAGTAGGTGGAGTGGTCATGCCGGTGCATAAATATCACGAAACAGTGAGAGTAATCCTCGCGATCGGCTGGCGGAAGTCCGGATTATGTGCTTGCGTTATGTAAGTACGACATAGCCGATATGCAGTTAACACTGCTTCATGCGAGGCCAACCGGAGGTTCACATACATGAGTGCCGATACCGATGTCCTGATCGAGGGGCCGCTGACCAAGGAGGATCTGAGGCGCATGGACGCCTACTGGCGCGCAGCCAACTATCTCTCGGTGGGGCAGATCTACCTGCTGGATAATCCGCTGCTCAAAGAGCCGCTTACGTTGGAGCATGTCAAGCCGCGCCTGCTGGGCCACTGGGGGACCACACCCGGGCTCAATTTTATCTATGTGCACCTCAACCGCATTATCAAGCAGCACGACCTGGACATGATCTACGTGGCGGGTCCCGGTCACGGTGGTCCAGGCCTGGTGGCCAACACCTGGTTGGAGGGCAGTTACAGCGAGTTCTACCCCAATGTGCCGGCCGATGGCGATGGTATGCGTAAGCTGTTCCACCAATTCTCCTTTCCGGGGGGAGTGGGCTCGCATGTGACCCCGGAAACTCCCGGCTCGATCCACGAGGGAGGCGAGCTGGGCTATTCCCTCTCCCATGCCTATGGCGCGGCCTTTGATAACCCGGACCTTATCGTCGCCTGTGTGGTAGGGGATGGGGAGGCCGAGACCGGGCCGCTGGCCACCGCCTGGCATTCGAACAAATTTCTCAATCCGGCAAAAGACGGCGCGGTACTGCCGATTCTGCACCTGAACGGTTACAAGATCGCCAACCCGACCGTGCTGGCGCGCATCGATCACAAGGAACTGGAGGCATTATTGATCGGTTATGGCTATCAGCCATGGTTCGTTGAAGGGGACGACCCGCAGCAGATGCACCAGAAGATGGCCGCCACCCTGGACAGGGTGGTTGAAGAGATCCATCGCATCCAGCAGGAGGCAAGAAACAACGGTAATACCGTGCGCCCCCGTTGGCCCATGATTGTGTTGCGCTCTCCCAAGGGCTGGACCGGCCCGAAGTGGGTGGACGGGAAGAAGACGGAGGGCTACTGGCGTTCCCACCAGGTGCCCTTTGCCAAACTGGCGGAGATGCCGGAGCATCTCAAGCTGTTGGAGGTGTGGATGCGCAGCTATCGCCCGGAGGAGCTGTTCGATGAGGATGGGGGGCTGCTACCTGAGCTGGCGGAACTGGCCCCCCGCGGCGAGCGGCGCATGGGAGCCAACCCCCACGCCAATGGCGGCACCCTGCTGCGTGACCTGCACATGCCCGATTTTCGCGATTTTGCCGTGGAGGTGGCTCAGCCCGGTGCGGTCAACGCCGAGGCCACCCGTGTGATGGGTGGATTTTTGCGTGATGTGATGAAGTGGAATATGGCTTCGAACAACTTCCGGGTGATGGGTCCGGATGAGACCGCTTCCAATCGGCTCGGCGCCCTGTTCGAGGTGACCGATCGCAGCTGGATGGCAGAGACCCTGCCGGAGGATGAAAACCTCTCACACGACGGCAGGGTCATGGAGATCCTATCCGAGCACACCTGCCAGGGCTGGCTGGAGGGCTACTTGCTGACCGGCCGGCACGGTCTCTTCTCCTGCTACGAGGCCTTCATTCATATCGTCGATTCGATGTTCAACCAGCACGCCAAGTGGCTTAAGGTGAGCAAGGAGATTCCCTGGCGCCGACCCATCGCGTCATTGAATTATTTGCTGACCTCGCATGTCTGGCGCCAGGACCACAACGGTTTTTCCCATCAGGATCCCGGCTTTATCGACCATGTAGTCAACAAAAAGGCTGATACCATACGTGTCTATCTGCCGCCGGACGCCAATACACTGCTTTCTATTACCGACAAGTGCCTGCGTTCGCGCGACTTCGTCAATGTCATCGTCGCCGGCAAGCAGCCGCAACCGCAATGGTTGGGGATGGAGGCGGCGATCAAACACTGCAGCGCCGGGATCGGCATCTGGGAATGGGCCGGCAATGACCGTGGCAGTGAGCCCGATGTGGTAATGGCCTGCGCCGGTGATGTACCGACGCTGGAGACCTTGGCGGCGGTGGAAATCCTGCGCGAGCATGCTCCGGATCTAAAGATAAGGGTGATCAATGTGGTGGATCTCATGACCCTGCAGCAGAAGGAGGAGCACCCCCACGGGCTCTCGGATCGGGATTTTGACTCCCTGTTCACCACCGACAAGCCGCTGATCTTCGCCTACCACGGTTATCCTTGGTTGATCCACCGCCTGACCTACCGGCGCGCCAATCACCGCAACCTGCATGTGCGCGGCTACAAGGAGGAAGGGACCACCACCACCCCCTTCGATATGGCGGTACGCAATGATATTGACCGTTTTCACTTGGTGGCGGATGTGATCGACCGGGTGCCCAAGCTCGGTTACCAGGCGGCCTATCTTAAGCAGTTTGTGCGCGACAAGCTGATCGAGCACCATGAGTATATCGTGCGTCACGGTCAGGATATGCCCGAGGTACGGGAGTGGACATGGGGGGCGGGGAGGGAATAGAGAATGGTACCGGGAAGGTTCCGACCGACTCTACCGGGGAGCGGGTCCAGACGTTTCTGCTGTGCCCTCGCAGGCGCAGCGTGACCACGGAAAAGACAGGCGCCCCGGCAAGAACGCTTGCGACGTCGCCGAACACATGGTGGTGAGGAGCGTGAAGGTTGCGGCACGCTTTTTGGGGTGAGTAGTTGCTCGCATTGCCCGATCCGGCGAGCTATTTTATTAGTATATTATATGGCTGGATTATGTTTTGTTATGAGCTGAATGTTTTCTACGCCATTGCGTATATTTTCACGTTCGTTTCGTTCCTCCCATGGGTTGCAATCATGTGGAAATTCTCCCTCTCAATTCCGGCTGCGTCATGGTTACCGGGCGTAGGTGCTTTTTCGCCATAGAGAATTTTTGTCGGCGGGGGTGAACGAACGCTCATAGTGGAGTGGGGTGAAACCAGAGGGATGTGGACAGAGAGCTGAATGAATTTCGGCTTTAGGTGGCAACTTCGTGGATGATTGGCGTCGATATGGCGCAATTATTCAATATTTGGCGGATTCCTGCAATCAGTAGGCTGTCGACATAGAGAGTTTTGATGAGCTGGAATTTGGTAGTCTTCGGCCTAGTTGTGGTAGTATTTCGAAACCAGTTTAACGGTAAAGAAACAACCGGCGGTGGAAGCCGCTTAAAGAAGAACAAGGGGAAAGGAATGAAGACAGGAAGCACGCGGATACTACTTTCAAAGGGGCTCCGGGCAGTGATGCTCGGTGTGGTTTTGGGGCTGACCGGCTGCGGAGGCAGTAGCGACAAGTCCTACGACATTTCAACCAGCGCTGTGCCTGCCGAAGGCGGGACAGTGAGTGGGGGCGGCAGCTATGACGACGGTGATCAGGTTACCGTAACCGCAACGCCGAATGACGGTTACAGTTTTTCCAGCTGGACCGCAGGAAACAGTGAGGTGTCCACCAGCGCAAGCTATAGCTTCAGCGCCGAACAGGACCGCAACCTGACGGCGCACTTCGTGCTCAATAGCTACAGCGTCGGCGGCGTCGTTAGCGGCCTGGAGGGCAGCGGCTTGGTCCTGCAGACTGACGGCGGCGATGAGCTTTCCATCGACAAGAACGATATCTTCTACTTTGATAAGCCGCTAAAACACGGCGAAACCTACAATGTGACGGTCAAGACGCATCCCACCAATCTGAACCAGACCTGTACGGTCGAAAACGGCAAGGGAACCGTCGATGCCGCGAAGGTCAATGACATCGCCGTAACGTGTACAACCAACACCTATTATATATCCGGACGGCTGACGGGGCTGGACAATGGCGTTACCCTCGTGTTGCAGAACAATGAGGGTGACGACCTTTCGCTCACGGATAATAGCGGCTTCATCTTCGATACCAAAATTCCCGATGGCGAAAAATACGACGTCAGTGTGAAAACCCAACCGACCGACCAGGTATGTACCGTCACCAGCGGTTCAGGCACGGTGAACGGTGGCAATGTGACCAATATCGGTGTGAACTGCATCACCTATTACAGTGTCGGCGGAACGGTCTCCGGATTGGGCTCGGGTGAGACGGTTACCCTCCAAAACCCGGGCACGACGGACTTGACGGTTTCAAAAAACGGGAAGTTCACTTTCACTCCCAAGCTTGAGAACGGCAGTTCCTACAACGTCTCCGTAACGGCGCAGCCCGCTGACAAGGTATGTGCGATATTGCGCGAAAGCGGAACGTTGAACGGCGGCCCCGTCACGGACGTGACCGTCACCTGTGTCGCCAAGCAAGCGGCGTGTGCGGCGGTCTTCGCCAATGACAGCTTTGTCGATTATTCGGCGGACAGGGGTACAAGTAGTCACCACGTCGGTTCAGAAGCCTATAACGTGGAGAAGATTCTCTCCCATGCGGGCATTACGGTGAATACCTTCACCGGTTACACCGCAACCGACTTTACCAACGCGGTTAATGCTTGCGCCGAGCCGATCTCCACCCTCGTGATTCCCGAGCAGGAGAATGGCTATCTCGGTTCCTATTTAACTACTTCCGCGAAGAACACGATCAAAAATTTCGTTCTTGACGGCGGGAATTTGGTGCTTGCCGCAGATAGGTCTTCTCGTTATACCGCTCTTGCAAATACCATCTTCAGCTGGTCAACAGGGCGTATAGCTGATTTAGAACCGCTTTCGCTCAACACCGAAGGGGCGGCAGGGACACCTTTCGAGGGAGGAACGGCGGAAGGCGGAACAACGTTAAGCCAGTATAACGCTACCGAGGCAGTCGGAAAGGCCTCACTACCGTCGAGTTCGCGGGTGATTTATGAGGATAATTACAGCAATGCTTCGGTTGCCATGATCCAGGTGGGCTCCGGCACCGTCACCCTGGTGGGCTTCAGCTATTACAATGCGGCGCCAGTGGGTGTAGATGACGGCGGTTGGCGCGAGGTGCTCATCCAGGCCGCTACGGCGGATGCCCTTGAGATGAAGATCCCGCTTACCAACGTAGCGACCGCGGATCTGCAGAACAGAGGCTGGTCTGAGTGCTTCTCGGCCACCTATGACGACGGGGATACCCTTTTCTCCGAAGCGTTAGGTGCTTGCAACGGTTCAGAAATGATGATGGCCTGTCGTCAGACCGGCAGCGGTACGCTGACTGTCGGCGCCTGGAATCTCAGGCATAAAATCATTACGGACACAGGTACAGACACCACTACCACGAACGACATGAGCGGGGTGTCCTGGTACTACAATCGTGACACTTCCTGGGGCTTCGCACCTCTGGGCAGTGACGTCAACAAAGTGCCATGTGACACCTCTACCGTGGATGGCGAGCAGCGACTATGCTGGAACGGCAACACCGTCGGAGACAACACCTTTGACGGTGGTTTCCGCTGCGGTACAACTACCGGTTTGGATGCCTCTACCACTTGGGAGAGGGTCCTGCTGGAGCGCTAAAGTGGTTTTATCAAACTACTGAATAGATGGGGCCATGAATTTGGCCCCATTTTTTTTGTCGCGTATATGATGACGTTGCAGAAATCTTTTTTATTTTGTCAGGACCGTATCAGACTGTCCTGATATTGCATTGAACCGGCTGAGAGGAAATTTACATTATGTCCCCCATCGGGATTCGGCAGTTGGCTGACGGTTTGCACTGGGTGTTACTGTTTGTGTCGTTGAGTATCGCGATACTCTATCTTTCATGGAAAGTTCTGGCCCCGGTGGATTATGGTTATTCCATTTGGTATGAGTTGTTAAATATAGATAAGACGATTGAGGAGGAAGGGCCGCGAAACCGTTTCCGTCCCATGTTTCATATTACGGACAGGGCGGAGCGGGAGCGCCTGTTTGGTGCGATCGTCGAAGCGATCAACAACAACGGTGAAGGACTTGCGGAGCTTGTATACCACGACCCCGATGGCAAGGCGTTGGGTCCGCTATTGACGAATGATGAAGTTATCCACCTTAAGGATGTCGCTAACCTGGTCGGCTTTTTTCGGGGCATCGCTTGGGGATCTGCCGGAGTCTTTGTGGTGTTGGCCATCGCCGCGTGGGCACGGCGAATGTCGCCCCCGTCACCGGGAAGGATTGCAATGGGCTGTGGTGTTTTCATTGGCGGAGGAGCGCTCTCGATTGTCGCAATAGGTCCGGTGCGGGTTTTTTACGCGCTCCATGAAGTGGTGTTTCCGTCAGAGCATAAGTGGTTTTTCTATTACGATGAGTCCTTAATGTCGATGATGATGCAGGCTCCTAACCTTTTCGGCCCAATTGCGCTGCTCTGGCTGGCTTTGGCACTATTGCTGTTTGTTGTTGTGTGGCTGACAGTTGCAAAAGGATTGCGCAAACGTGCGAACTATGTGGGTGAAACCACAAGAAACAGCTGACAACAGCTGACTGGCTTCGGCTTAGCCGGCACGCGCCGCATTGGGATCTCAAATCCCGGTATGCCTTGATATTCATATCGCTGTCCCCACAATGATATGACACTCCCGGTTTTTATCGTCAAACACCTTATTCCAAGCCGACTTGGATAGGGATTAATCGTTCACCCTCTAACGGAGAAGCGCATGTTTTTCGGCGTCAGCCATGTTGTGATGCAGGTTACGGATCTGGAGCGTAGCGCCGGGATCTGGCGTGATGTGGTCGGCTTTGCCGAATCCCGTCGTGGCGAAGACTATGTCGACATGGACTCCGGTAATGTCGCGATTCGCTTAATCAAGGTGCCCGCGGTGGAGGCAAACATTACCGTGCGTCTGAGTGTCTATGATGTGGGGGAGGCCTATAAGAAGCTCCTGGACGGAGGAACCGTCGCCCGCTATGAACCTATGCACACCCCCGACCTGGAGGAGATGGCCTGTGTCAGCGACCCCGACGGCCACTCCATTGTCCTCTGGCGCGCCCTGACCGAGGACGAGTGGGATTTTGTCCCTGATCTGCCGAAGCAGGGCGAATGGTATCCCGATGCCGAAGACCTGCTCAAGCGCCTGCTTGGGCATGTGCCGGCCCTGTTCCGTATGCTTGCCCGGCGCAAGGTAACCCGCGTCGTGGAAGAGCTGGCCAGAGAGGACAACAGCCCGGTTACCCGCGAGCATGTGATCAAGGGCTATATCACCGCCTCCGCCAAGGCCACCCGCTCGCGTGTGATCGAACCGCTGAAAGCCGAGGGGATTAATCCGGATGATTACCCGGAAGAGTTTGATTACGAGTAAAAGAGAACATATCGGAGATCAAGAGACCAATAGGGCTTTGATCGCTTTATGTCATAATTCTTTCGTTATTTCTTTTATTGAGTGCTACAGCTGCCCTGGATTTACTCGCCGCCGTTCCACTGAATGGTGTAGAGGTCCTTGCGCCGGTCACGCAGGTTACGCACACTGCCGTGGCTGTGCAGCTCCTTTAACAGTTCAAGATTGAGGTCGGCGATGAGCGCCATCTCAGTGTTGGGCGTCGCCTCATCGGCGATGGCATCGTGGGGAAAGGCAAAATCCGCCGGGGTGAAGACCGCGGCGCGGGAGTATTGCAGATCCATATTGGCGATCTTGGGCAGGTTGCCTACGCTGCCGGAGAGCACCACATAGCATTCGTTCTCGATCGCGCGGGCCTGTGCGCAGCGGCGTACCCGCAGGTAGGCGCGCTTGGTGTCGGTCCAGTAGGGGACGAAGAGTATTTGGATTCCCTGTTCGGCCAGTAACCGGGTCAGTTCGGGAAACTCCACGTCATAGCAGATGAGTACGCCGATCCGTGCCACATCGGTGTCGAACACCTGCAGCGCATCACCGCCCTGAAGCCCCCAGTAGTCGCGCTCATCCGGGGTGACGTGCAGTTTGTATTGCCGGGCCCAGGTACCGTCGCGCTTACAGACATAGCTGACATTGCGCAGCGTCTCCTCCTCATACTCGGGCATGGAGCCGGCGATGATATTAATGTTGTAGGCCAGCGCCAGGCGCTGCATCTCCTCGCGCAGCGGTTCGGTGAATTCGGCCAGATGGCGGATCGCCTCGGCCGGGTTGTCCTGGTTGAAGCGCGCCAGCAGCGGGCCGTTGAAGAACTCGGGAAAGAGCACGAAGTCCGACTGATAGTCGGAGACCGCATCCACAAAATACTCCATCTGCTCGAACAGCTGCTCCAGCGTGCTCGTGGGGCGCATCTGCCACTGCACCGCACCGATACGCACCGTGCTGCGCGGGCCGCCGATAAGCTGCTCGCGTTCCTCGTAGTCGATATTGATCCATTCGAGCAGGGTGGCATAGGCGCCGGAGGCTCGATCCTGCGGCATGTAGCCGGGGATCATCTTGCGCACATGAAAGTCGTTGGAGAGCTGGAAGGTGAGGATCGGGTCGACCAGCTCCTTGAGCTTCACCTGCTCCACATACTCCCGCGGACTCATCTCATCGGCATAATCCTTGTAGCCGGGGATGCGGCCGCCGGCGACGATGGCGCGCAGGTTGAGGTTCTGGCACAGCTCCTTGCGTGCGTTGTAGAGTCGGCGTCCGAGACGCAGGCCGCGATACTCCGGGTCGACGAAGACATCGACCCCGTAGAGGGTGTCGCCATCCGGATCATGGGTGGTGAGGTAACCGTCGCCGGTGATCTCATCGTAGTTGTGGCGGTCGCCGAACTTCTTGTAATCGACGATGACGCTGATCGCTGCAGCCACCACCTTGCCCTTGTCCTCGATGCAGATCTGCCCCTCGGGGAAGGTCTCAATCTGCGAGCGGAACTGCGCCTCGGTCCAGGCCCCGCCGATGTCCGGGTAGACACGGTCCATGATCCGTTTGATATCCGGGTAGTCCTCCAGTCGCGTGTTGCGAAGGCGCAGAAGGTGTTCGGGATTTTCTTCCTGGTTGACGTTGTCGGTCACGCGGCTTTTCCTGGTTGCGGCAATAACTACACGATAATACGAGGTCGCTTTTCAGGTAAAGCGCTTAGTGCAGATAGAGGGCGGCAGGTGATAAGGCCGTGCATTATTTGGAACAGTGGCTTGCCAATGGTAAAGGTTATGAGGGCTTTAGTCCTGTCCGATGTCTTCGTTCCATAGCTCAGGGTTCTGGTTGATAAAGGTTTCCATAAGCCGGCGGCACTCCCTGCTATCCATGACTTCGACCTGCACACCGCGGGAACGGAGGTAATCTTCCGGCCCGGAGAAGGTCCTGTTCTCGCCGATCAGCACCTTCGGGATACCGTAAAGGAGCACCGCGCCGCTACACATATCACAGGGAGACAGCGTGGAGTAGAGCGTAGCACGACGGTAATCCTCTGCTTTCAATCGGCCGGCTTTTTCCAGACAGTCCATCTCGGCATGCAGGACGGCGCTGCCCTGTTGCACGCGACGGTTGTGCCCTCGCCCTACGATTTTTCCGTCTATGACCAGCACCGCCCCGATGGGAATGCCGCCTTCTGCGGCCCCTTTTTTGGCCTCATCGACAGCGGCTCTCATAAATTCATCCATCACACTGACCTCAGACTAAAAGACTGTTGGTGGTTGATGCTATTGTATTAGCCAAAATCCATGTTACTTGCTCATAGGGCCGGTAGGCTAAAACAATCCGCCATTCTTTATTATGGTGCCAGACGGACTTCATCTACGGTAAATTGTTCCATAGTAACTACTCGCCCCCCAATATGAATGATCTCACCGCAGAGACGCAGAGACGCAGAGGCAGACTGCTTAAGCACAACGGTGCGCCTAACGGCACACCCTACAATTTAGGGGAAACACCATCGATATAGATCGGGTTAGCCGCTTGCGGCGTAACCCGACAATAAGGATGTCGGATTAGGACTGCACGCAGTCCGACCCCCATTATTCAATGAGCAGACCGGGAAACATTGCCAGGCATCCCGCATCCGCATTGCTTGCAATGCTCGGTTTGCGCTATAAGGCCTTTTCCCTTTTCCCTTTTCCCTTTGCGACTTTGCGCCTTTGCGGTTAGCTTCATGGGCTAGTAGTTACGATCCATAATGGAAAGTATGGATTGGAACCTGGAATTGAACAAAACCCACCAGAGCCGCCTGCCGGACGGTCGTTTCATCGGCTACGCCGATTACGGTGCAGCCGACGGCTTCCCCGTTTTCTATTTTCATGGCAGTCCCGGTTCTCGTCTGGAGGCCTATCTGGCCGCCGAGGCTGCGCAGGACCAAGGGGTGCGGCTCATCGCGGTGGACAGGCCCGGTTACGGCCTTTCCGATCCGAAGCCGGACCGGCAGCTTTTGGATTGGCCCGCCGATGTCTCGGCGCTGGCAGATAGCCTGGGACTGAGACAGTTCAGTATTTTGGGGGCTTCCGGTGGGGGACCCTACGCTCTGGCCTGCGCCTTTCTTCTTTCTGATCGGCTGCACCGTGTCGGCCTTGCGGCCGGACTTGCCCCCTTTCGAGAAGGCCGGCTGAAACTCGGCTCTCGTTTGGGACTGAGGTTCGCACGGGTGGCCTTCCCCCTCATCCACAAACTACTGGAATCGCAGATTCAGCGTAATCCCGCACGCACAGTGTCCTTTGCCGCCCGGCTGCTCAGTACCCCGGACCAGGAGATCCTGAAGCGACCCGGTATCAATGCCATCTTCCAGCGATCGCTCCAGGAGGCCTTTCGGCAGGGTAGGGCAGGCGTGCACCGTGACATGGAGCTCTACGGCACCTCCTGGGGGTTCCGCCTGGAGGAGGTGACCTTCCCCATCGAACTCTGGCACGGCGAGGCCGACCGGCTGCTCCCTCCACGGATGTGCCGACGCCAGGCCGAGGCGATGCCCCATGCCCGCGCCTATTTCATCCCGAATGAAGGTCACTTCTCCCTGCCGATCAACTGTGCGGGGGATATATTTAGCCGGCTGCGCTCCTAGGGGTGATCCGAGGGTGGCATGCAGGGGTAACACCGCTGAGAGGAGGGGGTTATCTCCATTTTGCGGGTCGCGCGGGTTGAGTACGGTCAGCTTCCCTTGACGCCCTTTTCGATGCGCTCGCCGATCTCCTTGTCGATATTTTTCCAGTATTCGAAGGCGCGTTCCAGCACCGGCGCCGAAATGCCGTCCTTCAGGTGGCCGACGACGTTGGAGACCAGTCGCTCGCGGGCCGCCTCGTCCATCACATCCCGTATCAGGGCACGGGGCTGGATGAAGTCGTCATCGTCCTTGCGCAGGGTGTAGGCATCGCGCACCATCTCGCCCTCGGCATGCCAGCGTGAGGCTTCATGGGCCTTCTCCGGGTCGGCGACCGGGCCGCCCTTGGAGTTGGGGGCGTAGACCGGGTCGGAGACGTTCTGCGTGCGCATCGCCCCGTCCTTGCTGTAACTGTTCACCTCAGACTTCGGTGCGTTGACCGGGATCTGCTTGTAGTTGACCCCGAGCCGCGCGCGGTGGGCGTCGGCGTAGGCGAAGATCCGTCCCAGCAGCATCTTGTCGGGGCTGATGCCGATACCGGGCACCAGGTTGTTCGGCTCGAAAGCGGCCTGCTCGATCTCGGTGTGGTGGTCGGTAGGGTTGCGGTCCAGGGTCAGCTTGCCTACCTCGATCAGCGGGTAGTCGCCGTGGGGCCACACCTTGGTCAGGTCGAAGGGGTTGAAACGGTAGCTCTC
>JAWOIT010000079.1:0-13303 GCA_046484535.1 Pseudomonadota bacterium
GAGACCGCCTTTTCGGAGTACCACTCCGGCGCCGCGCCGGCGATCGGCAGGTCGCTGATGTCGACGCCCAGGGTGTCGCCCAGGGTGTCGGCCAGCACCAGGATGCGCACATTGTCGACGCAGCTGCCCATGTGCAGCACCGGCCGTCGAGGAAGGCGTTAACCAGGGTGCGGTGGGTCTTCTGCTCGTCGATGCAGGACTGCTCGCAACGGGCGGCGCCCACGCAGGACATACCGGTGCGCACAGCCGGACCGGCACCGCCGAGGTCGAAGCCCATTTCGTTCAGGGCGTCGAAGGCGGGCTGAACGTTATCGGTGCTGCAGCCCTGGAACATGATGTCGCCGGACTGACCGTGGAAAGCGATGAGACCGGAACCGTACTTTTCCCAGATGTCGCAGAACTTGCGCAGGGTAGCGGTATCGTAGTGCATACCCGCCGGCGGCTGGATACGCAGGGTGTGGAACTCGGCGGCGTCCGGGAACATCGGCTTCTTGTTCTCGTCCATCAGCTCGGTGAAGCGGGGGATAACGCCGCCGCCGTAACCGACAACGCCAACGGTACCGCCCTTCCAGTAACCTTTCTTGGTTTCGTAGGAGGTCTCCAGCTGACCCATCAGGTCAACCATCATGTCGTTATCGTTTGCCAGACGCTTGAGGCCGGTGACAAAGCTGGGCCACGGGCCGCTTTCCAGCTGGTCAAGCATTGGGGTATCGTGCATTTTCTTAGCCATTACAAATAACTCCTTAGTTATTAAAGGATTAACACGTTTCCCGGTTTGCTCATCCAACTGCTACTACTTTCGTCGGAAATCCGACGCACAGTGATGATGCTTCCGAAGACGGCAGTGTTGCCGCAGGTAAAACATAGTGATGCAGTCGGTTAATGTCAAGTCGTTGATTTGAAATTAAAAACATATAAATGTTAGGGCTTATGGGAAGTGGGGAATTGTTTCCTGCTGCAATATCGGGGAGGTGGCGATAAACACTGCTTCCAGCTCCCTCCTAGCTGGTATAGTCGTCTCTTAGGAGGAGGTGAAGATGCGGCGATTAGTCAGTCGGAAAAACGTGATAACACTGTTGGCCGTGGTGGCGGGGATCCTGGCCTATACAGGCACGGTCGATGAGTTTGGGGCGGATTATGCCGATAAGGGGTTCAAGCGGGCGATGGCCACCTTTGCCGTGGCCCGTGCTCTGAACGGGGTGATCTCCGTGGCGCAGGGGACCGAGGTGGCGGTTCAGCCGGCGGGGGTCGGGATCAACTTTACCCCGGGCGAGATCCTCGACCCGGTCAACGATCTGGTGGAGCGCTTCTCCTGGATCATGCTGGCCAGCAGCACCTCGCTGGGGCTGCAGAAGCTTCTGCTGACGATCTTCTCCTCCCAGGCGTTCTCCTTGATGATCGTGTTCTTCCTGTTGCTGGCGATCTTCGCCCTCTGGTATCGGGGGAAGCAGCCGTCCTGGCTCAAACCGTTGTTATATAGAACCGCCCTGTTTATGGTGATCATCCGTTTTTGTATTCCGGTGGTCGCGTTTGCCAGTGAAGGGGTGTTTTCCCTGTTTCTCAAGGAGCAGTACACCGCCTCGACCCGGCATATCGAGCAGACCACCGATGCCATCGCCGAGGTCAATGAGCACACCGAGGCGGGTTTACCGGCCGATAGGGAGGCATCGCTGCTTGAGCGCGCCCGGCAAATGCTGGATAGTGCCGCGGCGCGTGTGGATGTGGGGGGGTATGTCGATCGCTATAAGGAGGTGGCCGCCGATGCCAGTGAGCATGCTGTTAACCTCATTGTGATTTTCATCCTGCAAACCATCCTGCTTCCTCTGTTTTTTCTCTGGCTCCTGATCCGGCTTCTGAAAACGGTCGTTCGTTTGAGTACCGCCTTTTGATTGCCCGGTATCGTATTTTTTATAAAGTCGACTATCCTGAAAGGATGCGCCGTCGTAGATGCAATGCAGGCGGGCAGATAATCAAATATCAAATTGGAGGGTAGAGCTATATGGGTCAGCAAGCCGCTTTGAAACTAACTGACAATAGTCCGGTCAGCGGTGAAATCTATCGCACCTCGGATGACGAAAGCCTGTTGGTACTGGGGGTGAAGCCCGGACGGGTGTTTGTCGAATGCGCCGATGGGAGTTTCAGGCATATCACAGAGCAGGAGTGGCGCAGGTTAAACCCCACCCCGGCCCCTTGTTGATTCGCTGGGTTTTAGAAAAGCAAAAAGCCGGCATCGAGCCGGCTTTTTCCGTTTTGGTGGGTGCTGCAGGGATCGAACCTGCGACCCTCGCCTTGTAAGGGCGATGCTCTCCCAGCTGAGCTAAGCACCCGTCATCCGAAGGCGCGCTATAGTAGCGGTAAGGGCCTTTGTGGTCAACGCCTCTTTACAGATAAGCCTGTGGGCGTCGCGGAGGCAGGCGATGGCGGGTATAATCGCATCCGTTTGATATTCAAATTCAGGTAATGCGCATGTCAACCAGGCGCCCCATAGTACGCACTTTCGGCATGAAATTCGGTCGGTGGATTGAGGATGCCGGCCTGATAGTGATCCTGCTGGCCACGCTGGTGGCCGCCGGACAGGAGCTGGGGCAGATACTGGCCGAGCGCAGGGTCACACTCAGCGATCTGCTGTTGCTGTTTATCTACCTGGAGGTGGTGGCGATGGTCCACGCCTACTGGGAGTCAGGGCAGCTGCCGGTGCGCATGCCCCTCTATATCGGGGTGGTGGCGCTGGCGCGCTATCTTATTTTGGACATCAAGACCATGGATGAGTGGCGGATGCTGGCCGTGGCGGGCGCCATCGTTCTATTGGCGCTCGCGGTGCTGATCATCCGCTACGGCCATACGCGCTTTCCCTACCGGGAGGGTGCGAAGAAGACGGTATCGACCGACGACGATTGACACAAAAATAGACAGGCCTAATCAACGTATGACCATAAAAACCCGATTTGCTCCCAGTCCCACCGGCTATCTGCACGTGGGCGGCGCCCGCACCGCCCTGTTCTCCTGGCTCTATGCGCGTAAGCACGGCGGCCGCTTTGTGCTGCGGGTGGAGGACACCGACCTGGAGCGCTCCACCCAGGAGTCGGTCAACGCCATTTTGGAGGGAATGACCTGGCTGGGGCTGGAGTATGATGAGGGGCCGTTCTATCAGACCCACCGCTTTGAGCGCTATGACGAGGTGATCGAGCAGTTTCTGGAGAAGGGGCTGGCCTATCGCTGCAACTGCCCCAAGGAGCGTCTGGATACGTTGCGTGAGGAGCAGATGAAGCGCAAGGAGAAACCGCGCTATGACGGTCACTGCCGTGACAAATTCGTCGACCCGAACGAACCGCATGTGATCCGCTTTCGAAATCCGGTGGACGGCGTGGTCGTGTTTGAGGATATGGTTCGCGGCAAGGTGGCGTTCCAGAACAGCGAATTGGATGACCTGATCATCAAGCGTACCGACGGCTCGCCCACCTATAACCTGACCGTAGTGGTCGATGACCTGGATATGGGGATCAGCCACGTGATCCGCGGTGATGACCACATCAACAACACCCCGCGCCAGATCAACATGTTGCGCGCCATGGGCGCCGAGCCGCCCAAATACGCCCATGTGCCGATGATCCTCGGCGATGACGGGGCGCGCCTGTCCAAGCGTCACGGCGCAGTCAGCGTGATGCAGTATCGCGAGCAGGGCATCCTGCCCGAGGCGCTTCTCAACTATCTGGTGCGCCTCGGCTGGTCCTATGAGGACCGCGAGCACTTCACCGTGGATGAGATGATCGAGTTTTTCGACATCGAGGATGTGAACAAGGCCGCCTCGGCCTTTAACACCGAAAAGCTGCTGTGGCTCAACCAGCACTACATCAAGAGCGAACCCGCCGAGCGTATCGCCCACCTGCTCAGCGTGCACTTGGGGGATTTGGAGATCGACCCGGCAGTGGGACCGGATCTGGTCGAGGTGGTCGAAGCCCAGCGCGAGCGTGCCAAGACCCTGGTGGAGCTGGCCGAGATCAGTGCCTTCTACTACAAGGATTTCGACGGCTATAACGAGAAAACCGCCAAGAAGGCCTTCAAGGAGGCGGCCATCGAGCCGCTGGAGAAGGTGAAGGAGAAACTGGCGGCGCTGGATGAGTGGCGGCGGGAGAAGCTGCACGACTGCATCAAGCGGACCGTCGAGGAGCTGGATATCGGCATGGGCAAGCTGGGTATGCCACTGCGCTTGGCGGTGACCGGCGGCTCGCCGGCGCCGGACCTGGACCTGACCCTCTACCTTATCGGCCGAGAGGCGACCCTGCGCCGCATCGACAAGGCGCTGGAGTATATTCGCCTGCAGGGGTAGCACCGAACAAGTTCTAACCGCAAAGGCGCTATGGCGCAGAGGGAATTGTTGCGGCCCGGAACAAGCCGGGCATGGCGTATTGAACATTCTTTGCGCCTTGGCGCCTCTGCGGTTTATTTTTAGCGAACACCTGATTAAGTCATTCCGGCGTAGGCCGGAGTCCAGTAAGTCGCCAATAGATATGGACCCCGGCCTTCGCCGGGGTGACCAGTGTGAACTTATTCAGAGCTAGCTTAGTTTCCAGTTACCGAGCGTGGTTACAATTCAAAAAGGTTTATGAGCATGAGCAACAGCGAAAGCGCTGCACCGAAAAACTTTATTCGTCACATTATCGACGACGACCTCAAGGCGGGTAAGAACGACGGCAAGGTGGTGACCCGTTTCCCGCCCGAGCCCAACGGCTATTTGCACATCGGCCACGCCAAGTCGATCTGCCTCAACTTCGGCATTGCCCGTGACTACGACGGCCAGTGCAACCTGCGCTTCGACGATACCAATCCGCACAAGGAAAACGTGGAGTTTGTCGAGGCGATCAAAAAGGACGTGCAGTGGCTGGGGTTTGAGTGGGGCGAGAAGGTCTTTTACGCCTCGGACTACTTTGAGAAGTTGTACCAGTTCGCCGTTGGGCTTATCGAGAAGGGCAAGGCCTATGTCTGCGACCTCTCCGCGGAGCAGACCCGTGAGTATCGCGGTACCCTGAAGGAGCCGGGCAGGAACAGCCCTTATCGCGACCGTTCGGTCGAGGAGAATCTGGATCTCTTCGCCCGCATGCGCGCCGGTGAGTTCAAGGATGGCGAGAAGGTGCTGCGCGCCAGGATAGACATGGCCTCGCCCAACATGAACATGCGCGACCCGACGCTCTACCGCATTCGCCACGGTGTGGTCCACCACCAAACCGGCAGCGAGTGGTGCCTCTACCCCATGTACGACTTCACCCACCCCATCTCCGATGCGCTGGAGGGGGTGACCCACTCGCTCTGCACCCTGGAGTTTCAGGATCACCGTCCGCTCTACGACTGGGTGCTGGATAACATTACCATTCCCTGCCATCCGCAGCAGATCGAGTTCGCGCGCCTCAACCTGCAATACACGGTGATGAGTAAGCGTAAGCTGACCCGGCTGGTGGAGGAGGGGCTTGTGGAGGGCTGGGACGATCCGCGCATGCCCACCATTGCCGGCCTGCGCCGTCGCGGCTATACCCCGGCCTCGATCCGCGACTTTACCGACCGCATCGGCGTCTCCAAGGCGGACAACAGCGTGGAGATGAGCATTCTCGAGGCCTGCATCCGCGAGGACCTGGACGCCAATGCCCCGCGCGCGATGGCGGTGCTGCACCCGCTCAAGGTGGTGCTGACCAACTACCCCGAGGACAAGGTGGAGCGGCTCACCGCCCCCAACCACCCCAAGGATGAGGCGATGGGCACCCGCGAGCTGCCCTTCTGCAGCGAGCTCTATATTGACCGGAATGACTTCATGGAGGTGGCGCCGAACAAGAAGTTCAAGCGCCTGGTCGCCGGGGGCGAGGTACGACTGCGCAACGCCTACGTGATCAAATGCGAAGAGGTGATCAAGGACGCCGCCGGCGAGCCCATCGAGCTACGCTGCAGTGTCGATATGGACACCCTGGGCAAGAACCCGGAGGGGCGCAAGGTCAAGGGGGTGATCCACTGGGCCTCCGCCCGCCACGGCCTGCATGCCGAGGTGCGTATGTACGATCGCCTCTTCACCGTGCCGCACCCGGATTCGGACAAAAGCGTCAGCGACTTTCAGGAGCTGCTTAACCCCGACTCCCTGCGTACCCTGACCCGCTGCGTGCTGGAGCCGAGTCTGGCTGAGGCGGGCGAGGGGAGCCGCTATCAGTTCGAGCGTGAGGGGTACTTCTGTTTCGACCCGGTGGCGTCTACGGATGAGCGGCCGGTCTTCAACCAAGTGGTCCAGCTGCGCGACTCCTGGGCCAAGATCGAACAGCAGCAAAAGACATAAGTGCGGTTATCGGTACTAAAAACCGATTGATAGAGAAGCGGCGTTTTGCTACATTTTGCGCCGCGTCGAGGATGAGGCGTGAGCGATAAAGAGGGGCGTTTGGCTACAGCGATTTTTCTGCAGAAAACGTTCCGGCGGGCTTGACACCAGCCGCCAGATCTCTAGAATACACGCCTTCTTCACCGGGGCTATAGCTCAGCTGGGAGAGCGCTTGCATGGCATGCAAGAGGTCGGCGGTTCGATCCCGCCTAGCTCCACCAAATATTTGATACCGGACTCCCGCCCGGCATCGGCAAAAACGCAAGGTTTTTGTCCCCTTCGTCTAGAGGCCTAGGACACCGCCCTTTCACGGCGGCGACAGGGGTTCGACTCCCCTAGGGGACGCCAACACAAGGGCTTGCAGGAATGTAAGCCCTTTTTTTCATACTCGCAAAGGATTGTGCGAACCGTGGTTGCTGACAACGGTTCAGTGACAGAAACGCAACGTTTTTGTCCCCTTCGTCTAGAGGCCTAGGACACCGCCCTTTCACGGCGGCGACAGGGGTTCGACTCCCCTAGGGGACGCCAAATAAAAAAAGCCGCTGCTCTTGATGCAGCGGCTTTTTTTTATGCAGCTAGTTGTGCATGGTTGCGGGTGGGCCCTGACTGGTGGTGCCTGCGACCTCGTGTGCCGTTTGCGGCAACGGTTGATGCCTGGCGCCTGGTCTATACTGGGGTGTAATGGCGATACACTTTGCGCCCCTGCTGTGGGGGAAATCTGTGCGCCGTTGTCGATGTACTAATAAAAACGGAGCGTTTCAGTATGGGTATCGAAGTCGGTGGCTTTTTTGGACTGATTCTTCTTATTCTCGTCATCTGGGGGGTTGTCAGCACGATCCAGAGTCGCGCCAGTATAGGCAAGAAGGTACTGTGGGTGGTGATCCTGCTGTTGCTGCCGTTCTTAGGCTTTATTCTCTGGTTACTGCTTGGCCCCAAGAGCGCATAATCAATCTCTGAGGGAAAGGTGCTCAGTCGGGCTATGCTGCCCGATTGGGGCAAGAGATCAGAATAAATTGTTTTATTGAGAGTGCAAGTGAGTACAAAACCAAAGATTGTTATTTCATCACTGGATGCCGATCGTCTGGATAGTTTACTGGAGAGTTTGCCGCCCGATGCCATTACTGGCAAAGCCGAGCTGCTTGAGGAGCTGGAGCGTGCGGAGGTGGTGGAGCCGCAGGCGATCCCATCGACGGTGGTTACTATGAACTCGACAGTCAGATTCAAGGTCCTGTCCACCTTGCAGGAGTTTGAAATGACGCTTGTCTATCCGAAGGATGTCGATGGCAGCGGTAAAACCATCTCCATTCTGGCTCCCGTGGGCAGCGCACTGCTCGGTTTGTCGCAGGGCGATGAGATCGAATGGCCCAAGCCGGGCGGTGGGGTGCTGCAGGTGCGTATAGAGAGTGTGATCTACCAGCCGGAGCGTACCGGTGAATATCACCGCTAGGTGCAGAGCGACGTGTCGGGAAGGGTGACTCGTCACCTCTGAGAGTGAAGCCAGTGTAGGGCTTTATCGAAACCGGAAAAAGAACGGGGTCTTAATGCCGATCAGTTAAGCGTCACGTTCATATGTAGGAGCGGCATCAATGTCCAAGGATGGACAAATACCGTGAGCGCAGGATGCGCAGGAACGGTGCTACCGCGAAATGATATGAAAATCGCGGCTGGAAGCCGCTCCTACGAGCCGTGCTTTCCTTAACTGACCGGCATTAAACCATTCGACCCCTTTTTGGTGAACAACCAACACCGTTTATTTGTTGGCGCGGTTTTGTATCAGGTCCTCAACCACTGCCGGGTCGGCGAGGGTGGAGGTGTCCCCGATCTGATCGGCCTCATTGGCGGCGATCTTGCGCAGGATACGGCGCATGATCTTGCCCGAGCGGGTCTTGGGCAGGCCCGGGGCCCACTGGATGACATCGGGGCTGGCGATCGGTCCGATCTCCTCACGCACCAGGGCCACCAACTCCTTCTTTAATTCATCGGACGGCTCGGCGTCCTTGACCAGGGTGACGTAGCAGTAGATCCCCTGACCCTTGATGTCGTGCGGGTAGCCGACCACGGCGGCCTCGGCAACCGACTTATGCAGCACCAGGGCGCTCTCCACCTCGGCAGTGCCCATGCGGTGGCCGGAGACGTTGAGCACGTCGTCCATGCGGCCGGTGATCCAGTAATAGCCGTCGGCGTCGCGGCGGGCGCCGTCACCGGAGAAGTAGGTGCCCTTGTAGGTGCTGAAATAGGTGTCGATAAAGCGCTGGTGATCGCCGTAGACGGTGCGCATCTGCCCCGGCCAGGGGGCGAGCATCACCAGCGCCCCTTCGGCCTCACCCTCAAGCACGGTGCCGTCGGTGGCATCCACAATGGCGGGCTGCACGCCGAAGAAGGGGCGGGTGGCGGAACCGGGCTTGAGTGCGGTGGCGCCGGGCAGCGGGGTGATCATGTGGCCGCCGGTCTCGGTCTGCCACCAGGTGTCGACGATGGGGCAGCGCTCCTCGCCGACTACGCGGTGATACCACTCCCACGCCTCCGGGTTGATCGGCTCACCGACGGTGCCGAGCAGGCGCAGGCTGCTGCGTGAAGCCTTCTTCACCGGGTCGTCGCCCTCTCGCATCAGCGCACGAATTGCCGTCGGTGCGGTGTAGAAGACGGAGACCTTGTGCTTGTCCACCACCTGCCAGAAGCGTGAGGCGTCGGGGTAGGTGGGGACGCCCTCGAAGCTGAGGGTGGTGGCGCCGATGGCCAGCGGGCCGTAGACCAGATAGCTGTGACCGGTGATCCAGCCGACATCGGCGGTGCACCAGTAGATATCGTCCTCGTGGATGTCGAAGGTGTACTTGGTGGTCATCGCCGCGTAGAGCAGGTAGCCGCCGGTGGTGTGCAGTACACCCTTGGGAGTGCCGGTGGAGCCGGAAGTGTAGAGGATGAACAGCGGGTCCTCGGCGTCCATCTCCTCGGGCGGACAGTCGGTGGAGGCCTCATTCATCGCCTCGTGGTACCAGATGTCGCGCCCTTCATGCCAGGCGATGTCGCCGCCGGTGCGCTTGACGTTGATCACGGTGTGCACGTTGGGGCAGTGTTCCAGCGCCTTGTCGGTATTGGCCTTGAGCGGTACATTACGGCCGCCGCGGACCCCCTCATCGGCGGTGATGACCACCTGACAGTCGGAGTCGAGGATGCGGTCTTTCAGCGCCTCGGGGGAGAAGCCGCCGAAGACCACCGAGTGGATCGCACCGATGCGGGCGCAGGCAAGCATGGCGTAGGCCGCCTCGGGGATCATCGGCATGTAGATGCAGACCCGGTCGCCCTTTTTGACGCCGCGGTCCTTGAGCACATTGGCCAGCTTGGCGACATGCTCGTAGAGTTCGTTGTAGGTGATCTTCTTGTCGTCGTTCGGGTCGTCGCCCTCCCAAATGATGGCAACCTGATCGCCGCGGCTCTCCAGGTGGCGGTCGATGCAGTTATAGGCCACGTTGAGCTTGCCGCCTTCGAACCACTTGATATGCACATCGCCTTCGAAGCTCCAGTCGAGCACCTTGTCCCACGGCTTGGACCAGCTGAGAAACTTCTCCGCCTGCTCGCCCCAGAAACCGTCCGGGTCCTCGACGGAACGTTTATACATCTCCATATAGGTGGCTTCATTAATGTGAGCGTTTTTCGCCACTTCGGCAGGTACCGGATAGACCTTCACTTCATTGGACATCGGTTATCTCCTCGAACACTTTCGGTTTGTATTTTGTTCGGTCTCTCTGTCGCGGTCAGAGGCGTGTTTCGCCGCCGGACAGGTTACCGCCCCAAAGTTGCATCGGTGTGCTATGACCATATCACACCTTTAGCAGAAAATTTTTCAATGCCGCCCGGCCGTCCGCATCATACTGAGCGAGTTGCGCCAGAAACAGCTCGCCGGCCGCCAGTGCATCGCTCAGGGCGTTGTGCAGTCGGTAGTGCGGCAGACCATACTCCCGGCGCAGTTCGGCCAGACGCAGCCGCTTTGGCTGGTAGGCCTGTGAGCGCCGTTCCAGGGTGCGCCGGGCCACCTCCTGGGTGTCGATGACCGGCATGAGAAAACCGGTGCCGAAACAGCGCTCACAGGCCCGCTGCAGGAACTGCATCTCGAAGCGGGCGTGGTGGGCGATCAACACCTTGCCGGCCAGCAGCGGCAGTATCGCTTCCAACACGGTTTGCAGCGGCTCGCCGGTGGCGGCCCGATCGTCGGTGATATGGTGGATCACCGCACTCTCTTCGGGTATCCCTCCCCGGGGCCGGATGAGCCGGTGGCTGGCGCTCTGCAGATCGATCTCCAGCCCCTGAAGGCGGACCAGGCCGATACTCAGAATCTCATCCCGCTGTGGCTCGAGTCCGGTGGTCTCAAGGTCCAGGGCGACAAACTCCAGCTCGCTGCAGGGCGCTTTGGCTGGCGGAAAGGGGATCGCATAAAAGTCGTGCATCGTCCCCGGCGCTGCTCTTCGGAGCATCCGCCTGCGTCGAAAGTTGAGGCTAAGCAGTGATGAGAGCATCGGCTCAGGCAAACCTCGCCGTTTGATAACGCTGCTCCATCGCCTCCTGCATGGTACTTATCGCAGCAAAGGCGTCCTTGAGCCGGCGCTGTTCCAGTCTGGATATCGCATCGGGCGGCAAATAGTTGTCCATCGGATGCCCTGCGATCTGCTGTTCGGCCTGGTGGCGTGCACGCAGGGTGGCGATGAATTCAAGCGCATGCAGCAGATCCTCGGCGCCATCGTGGCTGAGCGCCCCGGCCTGCTCCGCCGCCTTGAGGCGCTCCTGGGTGTTGAGCTGTGGCAGTCCGGCGGCGAGGGCATAAATCCGGGCCAGATCCACCACCGGGATCACACCGCGGTGTTTCATATCCAGGGTATCGTCGTGCTCCTTGTCATGCACCAGCACGAACTGACGGAAAAAGCCCAAAGGCGGGCGGTGTTTCAGGGCGTTGGCCGCCATCGCGGCGAGGAAGATCGTGTTGTTGCGACACTGTGGCAGGACCTCATCACGCAAAGCCCGGTACAAGGTCTCATCGCCATGGAGCGGGCGCATATCGAAAAAAATACTGGTATGCATCAGGGCCATCGGTTCGGGACTATTGACCCATTTTTCAAAGTAGCGGCGCCAGACCTTAAGCGGTTGACGCCATTTCGGGTTGGTGGCCATCACCTCGCCCGGACAGTACTCAAAGCCGCAGCGAGCCAGCCCGTCGCTGACAAAGCGGGCCAGTTCGGCAAACCAAGTATCGTCTTCGGGCTGCATTTCATCGGCGATGAGCAGGGCGTTGTCCTGATCGGAAAAGGCGGTCTGCTCGCGTCGCGCCTGGGAGCCGCAGGCCAGCCAGACATAAGGGACGGGTGGCGGCCCCAGTCTCTCCTCGGCGAGGCTAATCAGGCGCCGGCTGATGGCGTCGATAACCGGTGAGAGGGCATGGCTCATCTGCAGGGCGGTCATGCCGCTACGAATGAGTTGGAGTTGCAGCTCAGGTAACTCACGGCTTGTCTCCACCAGCTCCTCGGTGGTGAGACAGCGTCGGATCCTCCCGGCGATCGAGACGGTATTAAGGCTGTGCTGGTGCAATAGATCGTTGGCGGTGATCACGCCACGTAATTCGCCATTTCGGGATAGCAGCGGCAGGTGGTGTATCTGCCTGCGGGTCATCAGCAACAGGGCCTCAAATGCCGGGTTATCCACCTCAAAGGTGATGACATCACCAACCATAATGGTGCTGACCGGCCGGTCGGTCTCCACCCCCTCGGCGATGCAGCGCCGGCGCAGGTCCCGGTCGGTGACGATGCCGAGCAGCTGCTCGTTCCGAATGATGAGGAGCGAAGAGACGCGCGCTTCGCTCATGATTTGCGCCGCCTGGCGGATACTTTGCTCAGGCTCGGCAGTAACGGGGGGGCGGCGGATCAGGTCGCCGACCTTGATGTTCATCAGGTTGCTGATATTTCCCTGACCCTGCTGCAGTTGCTGAATCGCGTACTGCAGACGAAGCCGAAGGCTCTGCTCAAAGTGGTGGTTAAAGTCGGGGTGGTGTTCCCGCAGGGCCTGCAACGCTTCGCAGGGGAGCAGATAAAGTAGCGCGTCTTCAACGCACCTCCCCCGAGCCGGAAGCGTAGCGTCATTATCGGGGCAGGCCTCGGCAAACAGCTCCCCTTCGCCGAGTTTTTCAAGCAGCTCCCCGTTGCTGTCGCGCAACTCCACCGCACCCATACGGATTATTATCGCCGGGAGCTGCTCGGTTTTTGGCGGAAAGTCGGAGCCGCGGCGCAGGTAGCGGACGGTCAGGCGTTTGGGTAGCGTATCGAGCACCTCGTCCGGAAGCAGATCGAACGGGGGATGTGCAGCGAGAAACTCGCGGATTTCAATCAGTTCTACATCCATTGTCATGCTGTCGTGAAGTTGGTTTTTTCACCACGAAGCTCACGAAGGCCACGAAGGGGAGTCATGTTGTCTGGATTTTGCTGCATCGCCAGAGAGCGACTGGCGGCAGAATCGAGGCAATGTATATCTTCGTGGTCTTCGTGAACTTCGTGGTGAGTCAGATCATCACTGAAATTCATGGCAATGTCGCATTGGTTGATTGTCGAGGCAAGTGGTGCATTTGATTGACCTCCAAAGTAAAAAAGGTGGGGTGCTCAGCACCCCACCGAAGTGTGCCATGGGGGTGTCGCCCCGCCGGGCGGCGGGGCGAACTGGCACAATGGACTCGTTTTAGTGGCCGGTTGCGGCACCTGCGCCCTTGGGAACGCGGATGTCTTCGACCAGATGCTGGATGTGCTCCGGCGGCGGTGCGGTAACCTTGGAAACCGCGAAGGCCACGACGAAGTTGATCAGTGCACCGACCGCACCGAAGGACTCGGGCTGGATGCCCATGAACCAGTTCTCGGCGGTGTTGGCGGCCATCTCGGTACCGGGGATGAAGAACCAGCCCTTGAACCAGAAGATGTAGACCAG
>JAWOIT010000114.1:0-18592 GCA_046484535.1 Pseudomonadota bacterium
TCGGTTTCGGCGTTACCGGTTGTATTGGCGAGACTTCCTGAGCTGGCATTGTCAAAAATACTGAACACCACCGGTTCATACGGCGTCACATTGCCGTACTGGTCAAACAGCTCCGCGGTCAGCGTACTGTCACTGGAAACACCTATCGTCACCGGACTGGCGGTCAATCTTGCTTCGGCAGGCGCACCGGCGATGTAGGTCAAGGATACAGAATCTGTCTTACCCGCCGTCGAGGCGGTAACTTTTCCGTTATTGACCAAAAGTGGCGCTGACAGCACGACTTCGGCAACGCCGAACTCATTCGTTACCGCAGTGGCCAGTTTGGCGCCGGCAATATCCCCGGCACCGTCGACTACAAAGGCGACTTCCTGACCTTCCACCGCTTCATTGTCACTATTGAGGACCGTCGCCTGCAGTGTTTGGGTGGTGCCGACCGTCATTGAATTGATCGGATATTCCGTGCTCAGCGTCAAGGAACTGATGGTCGCGGCGGAAGCGGTGACATTAATGTTCACACTTCCGGAAGGGGTACCACTCAATAGCGGTTCGACACTGACTGTATCGACACCTGTTCCAGCTCCGGCGGTATAGACGATACTTGCAATACCGTTGCCGTCGGTTGCCACATTCCCGGTGCCTTCGAGAGTCGGAGAGCCACTATTTGCAGTGGTGACTTCGAATTTCATCACCTCTTTGGCAATCGCGTTCCCGTACTGATCCTGCAGTTGTACGGTAAGGGTACTGTCGGCGCCGGCGCCAACCGATGATGGTGAAGCGTTCACACCGATTTCGGATGGCACATCAGCCACGTATTGCAGGCTGACCGCCGTCGACTGTTCACCGTAGGTTACCGTTACCGCCCCGGTTCCGACCAATACCGGAGCCAACACGTTTGCCGATGCAGTGCCATCGGCATTGGTGGTCACGGTCATGTATTTAGAACCTTGCGTTGAATCTGGAAAGGTTCCGTTATCGATGATGAACGTTACACTCTCACCACTTACCGGCAGCTGGTCACCATCAAGAAGGGTGGCATTGATTGTGGTCGTGGTGCCCACCACGACTACCGGGGCAATAGTCCCGGCATTAAGGCTATAACTGCTAGTGTCTGTTTGCTGGCCGTCGTTCTGATCCGTCGTGGTATCGTCATCTGAATAGCCCGTAAACCCCTCATCGCCGCCACAACTTGTCAACACGGCAAGAGACAGGGCCAGGAGGATAATCTTAATATAGTTGTACTTCATTTCAGATCCCTTCCAATTAGGTGCGCACGCGGGCATATGCCGATAATATCAACCACACGTCTACCATCATCAAAATTTCTTTATTATTGCGCATCTCGTCACAATATCATCAGTGCGGAATATTGACTTGACACCACAAAACGCTTAATCAACTGCAGTCGTGAGCCCTTCTTTCAGAATCTTGGGCGTCACAAAGACCAACAACTCATTCTTGGTCTCAGAATTGGTTTTTGACCGGAACAGAACACCCAACAACGGCAAATCTCCCAGCAACGGTACCTTTCTCTGGCCTTCAGCGGTACTCGTCTCATAGATCCCGCCAAGGACAACGGTATCCCCGTCATTCACCAAAACTTGAGTCGTTACAGAGCGAGTATCTATAGAAGGAATACCGCTGTAAATACCGCCGACACTGTCCTTGTTTACACTAAGCTGCATGTGCACACGATCATCCGGGGTGATTTGCGGCGTCACCGCAAGACTCAACACGGCCTTCTTGAACGATACACTCGTAGCACCACTGGAACTGGCTTCCTGGTAGGGAATCTCGACACCCTGCTCGATCACCGCCTCTGTCTGGTTGGAAGTCACAATCCTCGGATTGGAAACCACCTCACCACGACCTTCGGTTTGCAGTGCCGACAACTCAAGGTCTATCAAGTAGTCTCCACCGAGAATCCCCAGGGCAATACTTGGCGCAGCGGCTGCGGGCAGGTTGACGTTATATCGGTCACCCAAAGCAGGTAACTCGATAGGATATATCGAACCTGTATCGTTGTAGTTATCGGTAGCGCTGGCCATCATGTTGTTCGTACCGACGGTATTCCCCGTGGTAGCGACGATACCATTGTTTTCGTTTTCCCTAACTTGTGTAGAACCGAATCTCACACCGATATCCTTGCTGAAGTCGTCATTGGCGATCACTATCCGACTCTCGATCATCACCTGCTTGATCGGCACATCCAATTTGTTAATAAGCTTGGCCACCTCGGCATGCTTTTCTGCAGTCTCCAGAACCATCAAGGTATTCGTGCGGCCATCGATCGTGACATCACCCCGGCTCGATAGAATCGAGTTTTTATCCGCCTTCAGCAGGGTGGCAATATCAGCGGCCTTGGCATAGTTCACACTGTAAAACTCGGTTTGCAAAGGGGTCAGATCCATCTTTTGCTTCTGAGCTTCCAGTTCCTTTTTTTCCCTTGCGACCAGCTCGTCATTCGGAGCGATCAAAACTACGTTGCCTGTCTGTCGCTTACCCAGACCACGGGTTTTGAGGATAATATCCAAAGCCTGATCCCAGGGAACATTTTTCAGACGCAGGGTAATTGTTCCGGTGACCGTATCACTGGCAATAATGTTAAGCCCTGTAAAATCTGCAATCAATTGGAGGACAGCCCTTACCTCAATACTCTGAAAATTGAGTGACAGCTTTTCGCCGGAGTAACCGAACTCATCCTTCTCGGCTTCTTTCGCTTCCTGCTCACTCAGTGGTTTAAGCTCAATGGTGTATTCTTTGCCTGCTTGATAAGCCAGATGCTCATAACTCCCAACAGCGCTTATCGCCAATCTTGCACCTGAGTTTGTGGGGTAAAAATCCACATAACTTGCCGGGGTGGCAAAGTCAGTCACATCAAGGCGACGACGCAACTTCTCGGGCAACTGAAAGTCGTAGAAATCCACTACAACCTTATCTGCTTTCTCTGAGATGCTCACGGATCCCTCCGCCTTACTAAGAGACACCCTGACTGAAGCACCGCCATCGGCGGTACGACTAAAGTCCAAATCTTTAATTTGACCTTCGCCACTGTAAACTGCTGATTTACTCTCACTAACAGCTGAGCCTTTGAGTATGTTTATATAGATTTGGTTATTCTGCGTACGAATCTCATATGGAACGACTTCCACCAAATCGACAACAACCCTGGTGCGCCCCCCCGCCTCAGCAGTACGGATTGCCCTGACCACACCGGATTCAACCGAAACTCTTTTATCCTTCATTATCAATCCGGTATTTGGAAGATCGATAACCAGTCTTGAAGGGTTGTCGATGGTAAAGCTCTTTGGCGTTGGCGCCGGCTCTGTCAGGATCAGTGCAATCTGCGCCTTGCCGGCAGACAGGATTGAATATTTAATATCCTCAAGATCAACGGCATGGACGACCATTGGCTGCATCAGTACCAATGTCATACCAATGGCTACATTTTTCATAATTTGCTGTAATCGTGACATCGCCATTTCCCGCAATTTGTTATTTGTATCATCCATTCCATCGACTCCATGCGAACTTTACTCGCTCAAGCTCAACGCCGCCTCGCGTTCTGTCCAACCACCCATACCGTCTTCTATGATTTCAGTAAGGACAATCTTAGTCTCGCTAATTGAATCGATTTTTCCGTAATTCATACCCATGTAATTTCCGACCTGCACTTTATGCACGAGCTTGTCCGGCGACATTATGATCGCCCAATTCTTGCCATCCTTTTCCAGGTGCCCGGCAAAGGTAAGCGCATCAAGTGGAAATTGCTCCAGCGCCTCTTTATTTCGATCAACAGGCGGCTTTATACCGTTACTGCTTTGGTTTTGGGTCGACGTCTCCTCCGCCTCAGCCTCACCATCAAACATCTTGAACGGATCCCGTCGGCCAAGTGCTGAATACTCGTAGATTTCATATGTTTTAAACTCAGGAACAGGCTTGATTCTTCCGCCCGGCTTAGCCTTCACGCTATTGATATATGAGCGAAGGTCGGAATGGTCCGAACCTGTACAGCCGAAAAGCCCCGGGATCAGCACGAACAACATGAACAACCGAAGCCGTTTTGTATTAGTTACCGGCATCATGCCTCTTCCTGCCACGCATCTTTGAATATTCATGTTTATCCCCTGGGAGATACAATCTATCTTCTCTTCGATTTTCTCTTGGAGTTGCTTCCTGCAAGCTCACTGTCATTTAAGTAGCGATAAGTCTTCGCTGTTGCAGACATAGCCAGCCCATCATCTCTTTCAGGGGTAACCTCAATGTTGTGCAACGTAACAATGCGTGGCAGTGCAGCTACGCCGCTTACGAACTCCCCTAATTGATGATAATCGCCCTTTACTTTTATCGAAATCGGAAGTTCTGCATAGAACTCACGGGGGGCTTCAGTTCCCGGCTCGAACAGATCGAAATCCAGACCGCTGGCAAGCCCTGTCTGGGTAATATCAACAAGCAGATCGGCAACTTCTGTTTTACTCGGCAGCTGGC
Source organism: Pseudomonadota bacterium (assembly GCA_046484535.1). Lineage (GTDB taxonomy): Bacteria > Pseudomonadota > Gammaproteobacteria > Thiohalomonadales > Thiohalomonadaceae > JAPHTQ01. Next base: position 4,486 of record JAWOIT010000114.1, read on the forward strand.
GCAACATCGTCCCAAATGACTCTTCCATGTCTTTCATTTGCTCGCGATATGCTTCCAGGTTCACCGCTTTAGCCTGTTTGGTTTCAAAATCCTTTCTCAATGACACTTCTTGTTGTTCCGCCCGGGCCAACTCCTCAATCTGTTTTTGTGTATCGAAATAGTATCCTGCAGCCAAAACCGCAGCGACTACAGCGATGATGATAAGTGCACGAACGAGAATCGGCCAGTTGCCTATATTATCAGGGTCAAGACCGCTGAACTGTTCGGCTATGTTGTCGAAATCAATCTTCACTCCGAATCCTCCCTGCCGTTCACTTGATTTACAACCAGCGTGAACTCACGGGTTTTTCTGTCCCGCTCCTTTTTGGTGGAGATGATGTCCAGCCTGGGCTCGGAAAACCACTCCGATGCCTCCAAACGGCGCATAAAGGCCGAGACACGCGCGTTTGATTGAGCCTTACCATTTAACTTTATTGTTCTCTTTTCTTGACTTATTTTTGTCAAATAGAGGCCGTCAGGAAGAACATTTGCAATCTCATCGAAGAGGTAAACGATTTCCGGCCGGTTTGCCTGCAGCTCCTCAATTACCTGCATGCGTGCAATCAACTGTTCTTTTTGTCTTTCCAGATCCTCAATTTCCTTGATCTTCTTCTCTACAAGCTTGATCTCATTTTTAAGAATATTATTTTGCTCTTCCTGAAAACCGATTAACCCCGCCATATAGATGTGAACGGCCAAAACGACAACAGCGGCAAGGATCGCCGACATACCGACAACAGTAAGGAACTCCTTTTTCTTTTGCAGACGGAGTTCTTCACGCCATGGAAGTAGATTGATACGGGCCATCAGTCTAAACTCCTCAATGCCAGTCCACAGGCGATCATTAGTGCGGGGGCATCATTATTCAACACATTCGCCTTGACCTTTGGTGAGATAACCATATTGGAGAAGGGGTTCGCTACCGTGGTAGGCACCCCTTGATTCTGCTCTATCAGCTCGTCAACACCGGCGATGGAAGAACTCCCGCCTGCAAGCACGATGTGATCGACACTGTTGTACTGGCTCGAGGAGAAGAAGAATTGCAATGAGCGTCCCACCTGCTGCGCCATAGCTTCTTTAAACGGTTCCAATACCTCAGGACCGTAGTTGTCGGGCAGCCCCCCCTGTCGCTTGGCCATCCCCGCCTCCTCATAGGACAAGCCATAGCGTCGTTGAATCTCTTCGGTAAGTTGCTTACCGCCGAAAACCTGCTCCCGGGTATATATTGTTTTCAGGTCATGGAGTACGTTCAGGGTGGTCATGGTCGCACCGATATCGACCACTGCAATCGTCTTGTCCAGCCCGTTGTCAGGGAGTTGCTCCTTGAGCAAGACGAATGCGTTCTCCATGGCATAAGCCTCGACATCAATGATCTTCGCCTGTAACCCGGCCAGCTCGATGGCCTCTACCCGTACCTCTACATTTTCACTGCGTGATGCGGCCAGCAGAACGTCAACCTGTTCCGGATCGTCCTCATTCGGACCTATCACCTCGAAATCGAGATTGACCTCCTCCAGCGGATAGGGGATATATTGGTCCGCCTCCAGCTGTATCTGGCCCTCCATCTCCTCATCCGAATAGGAGCCGGGCATGGATATCACTTTAGTGATGACCGACGAACCGGCCACCGCGGCCGCCGCTAAGTTGGTCTTGCTTCCTGAGCGCTTTACCGCCCTTTTAATCGCCTCGCCGACCCCTTCCACATCGGAAATATTCTTTTCAATCACAGAGTTAGGCGGCAATGGCTCAACGGCATAGCTCTCCACCCGATACCGGTCTCCACTCTTGCTCAGTTCAAGCAATTTCACCGCGGTGGTACTGATATCGAGCCCCAAAATGGACGGTTTTTTCCTTCCGAGGAACATAGGCATCAGGAAGTTTTTCCTTTATATATCCATGGTTACATGAATTACTTGTTTAATAACATTAAATACTAGAGTCAACTTCAGGTCAACCAATAATTGCATCAGTAGTTATTAGAGACTGAGTGAAAAAAGTTTTATACTCTATTGTTTTACCGTCCGAGCTGATCAGGGTCACAGAACGCCAAATGTCTTTTTTCTCCCCATTTCAACGCTTTAACACACGTTTTCGCCTACTGCGCCTTTTCCTATTAAGCGGCCTGGCGCTTGGATTGGCCGGTCTAATCGGAATTGCCGGTTTGTACCTCTACCTCACCCCCAAGCTGCCAGAGATTGAGACCCTGAAAGACGTTAAGCTGCAAGTGCCGCTACGTGTCTACAGCCGGGACGGCAAACTGATCGCCGAGTTCGGGCAAATGAAACGGACCCCCTTACGCTACGAGCAGTTTCCGGAAGAACTGATCCGGGCGATCCTCGCCGCCGAAGACGGCCGCTTCTTCGAACATCCCGGCGTCGACTATCAGGGTTTGCTCCGTGCGGTCATCAACCTCGTCCTCACCGGCGAGCGCGGGCAGGGGGGGAGTACGATCACCATGCAGGTGGCGCGCAACTTCTTCCTAAGCCGGGAGAAAACCTATAGCCGAAAAATCAACGAGATATTCCTTGCCCTGAAAATCGAACGGGAGCTGAGCAAGGAGGACATCCTCGAGCTTTACCTGAATAAGATCTATCTGGGGAAACGCTCGTACGGCGCCGCCGCGGCAGCACAGGTCTACTACGGCAAAGAGCTCGAACAGTTAGACCTGTCTCAGCTGGCCATGATTGCGGGCCTGCCGAAGGCGCCTTCGGCCTACAACCCCGTCAACAATCCGGAAAGGGCGATCCTGCGCCGCAACTACGTACTCGGGCGCATGAAGGATCTGCAATTCATCACCGATGAACAGTATCAAGCGGCGCGCGCAGAGCCTGTTACGGCACAAGAGCATGGCTTCGAGACTGAAATCGATGCGTCCTATGTTGCCGAAATGGTGCGGGCGGAAATGCTCTCACGTTACGGTGACGATGCCTATACCGCCGGCTACAACGTTTACACAACGATAGATAGCCGCATGCAAATAGCGGCCAATCGAGCAGTTCATGACAATCTCTTGGCCTACGAGCGGCGCCACGGTTATCGTGGCCCCGAAAAGCACGTCGAACTGGCGAAAGATGCGGACACCGACTCATGGAAGCAAGCGCTGAAGGGAATCAATACCATCGGCGGCCTGCAACCGGCGCTCGTTATCGATGTCGCAGAGAAAGAAGCCAACATTGCCCTCAAGGATGGCTCCCTGCACACCGTGCCCTGGTCCGGAATGGAATGGGCAAGCCCCTTCGTCAACGTGAATGTCATCGGCAATTCACCCGAAACCGCCTCCGATATCCTCAAAAGAGGTGACATCATACGGGTCGAACAAAACAGCGAAGGTGAATGGCAATTGGCTCAGGTGCCAACCGTAACCGGCGCCCTCGTCTCCCTGGCGCCAAAAAACGGAGCGGTACTGGCTCTGAGTGGTGGATTTGATTTCTACCAGAGCAATTTCAACCGCGCCACGCAGGCAGAGCGCCAACCCGGTTCGAATATGAAGCCGTTCATCTACTCTGCAGCACTGGCCAACGGCTTCACCCCGGCCAGTATAATCAATGACGCCCCTGTCGTTTTCACTGACGCCGCATTGGAGAGCGACTGGCGCCCTGAAAACTACAGCGGGAAATTTTTCGGACCGACCCGACTGCGTGAGGCGCTGGTCCGCTCTCGCAACCTTGTCTCCATCCGCCTGCTGCGTAGCATCGGCGTCAGCACCGCCATTAATTATCTTGGTAACTTCGGCTTCAATCGTGACCGTCTGCCACGTGATCTCTCGCTCGCTCTCGGCAGTGCAACGCTTACCCCCTATGAGGTAGCACGCGGTTATGCCGCTTTCGCCAACGGCGGGTTCCTTGTCGACCCCTATTTCATCCAGCGCATCGAAGACAGCACCGGCAGCGTGTTATATACAGCAAACCCTCCCATCGCCTGTGATGAACAGTGTCATCGGCATCTGGAGAAGGAAAAGGCGATGGCCACAGAACTGGCCGCGCAGCTGCTCGGTTTACCCGAGCCGGTTAAAGTGACTACCAATCCCGACGACAGCCAGGCAGTTCATCCATCCGATGACGTTGTCGATGGGCAGGCCAAGGAAAGTGACAACGAGCAGGCTCACGAACTGCGCTTTGCACCGCGCACTATTGATAAGCGCAATGTCTACCTCATCCGCTCCATCATGCAGGATGTCATCAGGCGCGGTACCGGCGTTCGAGCCATGAAACTCGGCCGCCGCGACCTTGCCGGCAAGACCGGCACCACCAACGACCAACATGATGCCTGGTTCTCCGGCTTCAACAACGATGTTGTCACCACAACCTGGGTCGGTTTTGATAACCCCCAGACCCTGGGCAGGAGCGAAACCGGCGCCCGGGCCGCCCTGCCGATGTGGATCGATTACATGCGCGAGGCGCTCAGGGGCAAACCCGAGAGTACAATGGCTCAACCGGAGGGCATGATTTCGGTGCGCATCGACGCCAAAACCGGAACGTATACCTCGGCGAACAATCCGGAGGCTATGTTTGAGCTCTTCCGCGCCGAAAACGCCCCGCAACCCGAGGACGTACCCTACGGCGGCGACGGCGGGAATAGTGACGCCACCATTACGGAAGAACTCTTCTAAATGGGTAAACGGGGCTCTCCACAGCACGATCCGCAACTGCGCATCCTGATAGCCCAAAGTGCTGCCAGAATGATGGCCGATGAAGGACTCCGTGATTTTGCCGCAGCCAAGCGCAAGGCCGCTGCGCAACACGGGGTCTACGGCAACAAGAACCTGCCTGCAAACGAGGAAATCCAGGCCGCCCTGTTGGAGCACCAACGCCTGTTCCACAGTGAAACCCAGCCGAAGATACTGCAGCATCAACGCGATACCGCGCTCCAGGCCATGAAGCTACTGACGGATTTCAAGCCGTGCCTGGTTGGTCCGGCGCTCACCGGCGCTGCCGATGAGCACACCCCGGTCTATTTGCATCTGTTTGCCGATACACCCGAAGAAGTTCTGATTTTTCTGATGGAGCATCAAATCCCCTATCAGCAGGGAGAGCGTCGGGTGCAATACGCCAACGGCAAGACGGAATACCGGGCCAAATTCAGCTTTATCGCCGGAGATACGGAGATCCAGCTGACGGTTTTTCCGTTACAGGGCCGACGCCAGGCGCCGCTCAGTCCCGTCGATGGGCGCCCCCAGGAGCGAGCGGATCTGGCACGGGTCGAGTCACTGCTGCAGGGGGGTCCGGCAGGAAGGGACCGGGTAAAACACCGGCCATGGGACTAGCCGTCGTAGAGGTTACGGCTTAGCCTGACAAACGGTTGGAGGGTTAACCGCGCCGCGGCGCCTTAATGAACTTGCATGGCGCCGGGGTGGCGAACACTCATACGCCATTTGCCCTTATGGTAAGTCAGCCACCCGCGAGCCTCCACCGTCTTACCGGCCAAGCTCTTAGGGTCGTAGCTGGAAAAGTAATCAAGATCCCGCTTGGGGATCCGCAGTGCAACATTTCCATTGAGCTCCAGCCAGAGGCTTCTGCGGCTCTCCGCCACCTCCTCGACCATACCGCGCAACAAGGCAAAGCCCCCGTCCCCGCGCACCAACTCTGTGCTGTGTTTGCTCAACGCCCCGGCCGCGGACCAGATTCGTCGTTTTGCCGCCCTCGCCTCGCGCTCATGCGACAGATAGCAATCGCTCTGCCAAAGATTGGGCGGTATCACCACTACTGCCGCCAGCCCCTCTTCCAGCAGGATCCGACTCACACTGCGTCCATCCGGCAGATAGGGGTGTGCGAGCAGACGACCGTAACGATCATGGCGCTCCCGGTCATAGCGCAGCAGCAGACGATCGCCACTCAGCAACTGCTGCAGCCGTTTTCGCGCGGTATGGGAAAAGGGGTCCGATTGGCCGCCGTCATGATTGATCTCCGGGGTATTGATGCCGATAAACCGCACCTTCCGGCCATCCGCCAGTTTAACGGTATCTCCGTCGTAGACATATTCGACGCCGACATTCTCATCGGCGCGATCCAGGGGACAAGCAAGGGCCTGCCGGGCAAACAGCAGAACGAAGAGCAGCAGCACACCCCGGACAAACAAAAAGGGGGCGCCCTTTCGGAACGCCCCCTTCTCCAGCCGCTCAACGGCCATGCAATTACTTGCGACCGTATTTCTGGCGGAACTTGTCGACACGCCCGCCGGTATCTACGATCTTCTGCTTGCCGGTGAAGAAGGGGTGGCAGGCGGAGCAGACTTCCAGGGTCAGGTCGTGGCCGGCGGTGGAACGGGTCTTAAACGAGTTACCGCAGCTGCACTTTACGGTAACTTCTGTGTATTCGGGGTGGATATCCGCTTTCATGTCTTTCTAACCTCGTCAGTATGGTTATGCGCCGCTTCCTGTCTCCGCGACAGGCACCGCGCAGCCCTTCAAAGAGCCCGACATCGTACGAGAAAGTTCCCCTTTTGGCAAGCACTAAGCTCGCGGGGGCCGTTTTTTCGTCAAGGGAAACACGTTATCCGACGGGCGAACGGACAGTCCCGACGACAGACGCCCATCACCCCCGCCATTCAACCGCTCCACAAGACCGTTGCTACCGGCAAAACTCCGCCACATCATATCACTCAGGGTGATACAGGCGGCAAGCGGGCTGGAGGAGCGTCTACGCACCACATCGGCACGCCACTGCAATCCGCGCAAGCGCTGTCGACGCCTCTCCGGGGCACGGGCGATCACCGCCTCGAGCAATTCACGACGGCGGTTTTCGAAGGCTTCCGGGTCGGTTTTGGCCAAAAGGCGCCACTGGTCAAAATCCAAGGATCGGCTGGAACGCTCCATGGCACACCTCCTTAAGATAGGCCAACGCCTTCACCCTACTATAGAGCAAGGGGATGGCTTTCGCCTGTGAACTTCTTCCGACTATCATGCCACATTTCATTGGAATCGATGACAACTCGTCGTCTATGCTTGAATCAGTCTCTTGCCCTAGGATGTATCGACCATGAATCAAGCCACACGAAAGGCCCTACTGAAGTACGAATACGTAGGGATGGATGTCGCTTCACTCAAACGCTCTCTTGCCAACCGAATGATCTACACGGTCGGCAAAGACAACTTCACCGCCACCGATCGCGACTGGTTCCACGCTGTCGCCTATATGGTGCGCGATCGGCTGACCGAGCGCTGGATGGAAACCATGCGCAGCTACTATCGGACCGATACGAAACGTGTCTACTACCTGTCGATGGAGTTTCTCATTGGGCGCACACTACTCAACAGCACCCTCAACCTGGGATTTTTTGACGAGGTCAAAGCGGTGCTTGAGGAGCTGGGGATGGATATTGAAGAGGTGGCCGACCTGGAGTTCGATGCGGCGCTGGGCAACGGCGGCCTGGGCCGCCTGGCCGCCTGTTTTCTCGATTCCCTGGCCACCCTGCGTCTGCCGGGGTACGGCTACGGCATCCGCTATGAGTACGGGATGTTCCGACAGACCATCGAGAACGGGGGCCAGGTGGAGCACCCGGACAGCTGGTTACGCTATGGTAATCCGTGGGAGTTTGGTCGACCCGAGGTGCTGTTCCCGGTCAAATTTTTCGGCAAAGTGGTCGAGTACCGCGATGATGACGGCGACATACGACATCACTGGGTGGACACCGAAGAGGTGATGGCCATGGCCTACGACACGCCTATCCCCGGCTATGACGTCGACACGGTCAATAATATTCGGCTCTGGTCGGCCAAGGCCACCCGGGACTTCGATCTGAAATACTTCAATGAGGGCAACTACACCAAGGCGGTGGAGGACAAGACCCATTCGGAAAATCTCTCCAAGGTGCTCTATCCCAACGATGTCACCGAGATGGGCAAAGAACTGCGCCTGAAACAGCAGTATTTCTTTGTCAGCGCCTCACTGCAGGACATCCTCTCACGCTTCCGAAAGCAGTACGACGACCTTTCCATGCTTCCGGACAAAGTCGCGATTCAACTCAACGACACCCACCCCTCCATCGCCATCCCCGAACTCATGCGGCTATTGGTGGATATCCATCACCTGGAGTGGGACAAGGCCTGGGATATCACCACCCGCACCTTCGCCTACACCAACCATACCCTGCTGCCCGAGGCGCTGGAGACCTGGCCGGTGCCGCTGTTCGAGCGGATGTTGCCGCGACATCTGCAGATAATCTATGAAATCAACCATCTCTTTCTTAAGGAGGTAACCCATCGCTACCCGGGTGATAACGAACGGCTGCAGCGGATGTCACTTATCGACGAGCACGGTGAGCGCCAGGTCCGCATGGCCCATCTGGCCATCGTCGGCAGCCACAAAGTCAACGGTGTGGCCGCGCTGCATACCGAACTTCTCAAACAGACCACGTTCCATGACTTTGATGAATTTTATCCGGATAAAATTATCAATATCACCAACGGCATCACGCCGCGGCTATGGCTCAACCAATCCAATCCGCAACTGACCGACCTACTCAGCAAACAGATCGGCAGCGGCTGGTTGACCCGCCTGGAGCGACTGCATGAACTTTCGCCCCTGGTCGAAGAGCAGAGTTTTCGTGAAGAATTTCGCCGCATCAAACTGGTCAACAAACGCTTGCTGGCGGATAAGATCGCCAAACACCTTAACCTGCAAGTCGACCCCGAAAGCCTGTTTGACGTCCAGGTCAAGCGCATTCATGAATACAAACGACAACTTCTCAACGTGCTGCATGTCATCACCCGCTATAACCGTTTGCGCGATGACACCGGCTCAGCGAAGGTACCCCGAACGGTGATCTTTTCAGGAAAAGCCGCACCCGGATACTGGATGGCCAAACGGATCATACGCCTTATCAATGATGTGGCCGACATCATCAACAACGATCCCAAGATCAACGGTCACCTCAAGGTCGTCTTCATTCCCAACTACGATGTCACCACCGCTACCGACATTGTTCCGGCGGCCGATCTCTCTGAACAGATATCCACTGCCGGCACCGAGGCCTCGGGCACCGGTAATATGAAACTGGCCTTGAACGGTGCACTTACTATCGGCACCCTGGACGGCGCCAATATCGAGATCCGTAACGAGGTGGGAGAAGAGAATATCTTCATCTTCGGCCATACCGTCGACGAGCTCGATGATTTGCTCCGTGGCGGCTACCGACCGCGCGATTTCTACGAGAGCAATAATGAACTGAAGCGGATCCTGGATATGATCGCATCCGGCTTCTTCTCGCCCGATGAGCCCGGACGGTACAGATCCCTGGTGGACAGTCTACTGGAGCACGACCAATATTATCTGCTTGCCGACTACGGAGCATACATCGCCGCCCAGGAGCGGGTAGACGCCCTCTATCAGGATCAGGATAAGTGGAGCCGCAAGGCGCTTCTCAACACTATCCAGTGCGGCTATTTCTCGTCTGATCGAACCATCCGTGAATACGCTAACCACATCTGGCACATCAAACCGGTTGCCCATAATCACTTCAAGACTTAGGCTGGGAAAAAGAAAAGTTGACGTAACTACTCGCCCAGCTGAAAAAAGCGATCTCACCGCAGAGACGCAGAGCCGCAAAGGAAAAGATTTTAACGCGCGCAGGCTAACTTTTGCATGCCCAGCGTATGTGGGATGCCGGGTAATGTTTCCCGGTCTGAACACTGCATAATGTAAGTCGGATTAGGCGCAGCCGTAATCCGACATCCCTATTGTCGGGTTACGCCGCTAGCGGCTAACCCGACCTACATCGATGATGATTCCCCCTAGGTGAAGAACAAAAAAAACTTTGTGCCTCTGCGCCTCTGCGCCTCTGCGGTGAAAAGGTTTCTAGAAAGGGGCGAGTAGTTACAAGCTGACAAAGAAAAAGGGTGCCTAAAGCACCCTTGTTTCTTTCTCAATCGCAAAGCTTACTCAACGCTTCATCGAGTCAAAAAACTCGGCATTGGTTTTGGTCGCCTTGATCTTGTCCTGTAAAAACTCCATCGCCGCGACCTCGTCCATCTCATGGACCAGCTTGCGCAGGATCCACATCTTCTGCAGCTCCTCGCTGTTGGTGAGCAGCTCTTCACGGCGGGTGCCGGATCGGTTGATGTTGATGGAGGGGTAGATACGCTTCTCGGCGATGCGGCGCTCCAGGTGCAGCTCCATGTTACCGGTGCCCTTGAACTCCTCGTAGATCACATCGTCCATGCGCGAGCCTGTCTCGATCAGCGCCGTGGCGATGATGGTGAGCGATCCGCCCTCCTCGATATTCCGCGCAGCGCCGAAGAAGCGCTTGGGGCGGTGCAGGGCGTTGGCATCCACACCACCGGTCAGCACCTTGCCGGAGGAGGGGATGACGGTGTTGTAGGCGCGGGCCAGACGGGTGATGGAGTCGAGCAGGATCACCACATCGTGTTTGTGCTCGACCAGGCGTTTGGCCTTCTCGATCACCATCTCGGCCACCTGCACATGGCGGCTGGCCGGCTCATCGAAGGTAGAGGAGACCACCTCGCCGCGCACCGAACGGTCCATCTCGGTGACCTCTTCAGGCCGCTCGTCGATGAGCAGCACGATAAGGTAACACTCCGGATGCTTGCTGGTAATCGACTGGGCGATATTCTGCAGCATCATGGTCTTACCGGTCTTCGGCGGGGCGACGATCAGGCCGCGCTGCCCCTTGCCGATAGGCGAGGCCAGGTCGATGATGCGAGCGGTCACATCCTCGGTGCTGCCGTTACCCATCTCCAGGGTCATACGCTCGTTGGCATGCAGGGGAGTGAGGTTCTCGAACAGTACTTTGTTCTTGGCGTTCTCCGGCGGCTCGTAGTTGATCTTGTCGACCTTGAGCAGAGCGAAGTAGCGCTCACCCTCTTTGGGAGGGCGAATCTTCCCCGATACGGTATCGCCTGTACGCAGATTAAAGCGGCGAATCTGGCTGGGCGAGACGTAGATATCATCCGGGCCCGCCAGGTAGGAACTATCAGCCGAACGCAGGAAGCCGAAACCGTCCTGCAGTATCTCCAGCACGCCATCGCCATAGATATCCTCGCCGCTTTTGGCGTGGGCCTTGAGGATCGCGAAGATCACGGCCTCTTTTCGGGATCGGGCAATGTTGTCAATGCCCATCTCTTCAGCGACTTTTAAAAGTTGTGATGCAGGTTTTGTTTTTAATTCCGTTAGGTTCATTGCGGTTGCCGTTCTACAGATACTACTTTGGATGGATGAATATCAGGTAATGAAGACCTAATAGGGTCGGTTGACCATCAAAGATCGAGGAGATCTCCAGGCCGGAAAGGGGGTTCAGACGAAGTGGTTTAATTTATCTTACTTGAAATTTGGAATAATTCTAACACCCGATCTCACAATCGTCCAGCCTGAACAAGGCCGGACGATGTGATTTTTCGGATAAATGCTTATAGGTTACTGTCGATAAAGGCGGTCAGCTGTGATTTGGAGACAGCACCCACCTTTGTCGCCTCAACATTTCCCCCCTTGAACAGCATCAGGGTGGGAATACCGCGGATGCCGAATTTCGGCGGCGTATTGGGGTTTTCATCAATGTTCAGCTTAACCACCTTCAGCTTGCCGGCGTAGTCCTCGGCGATCTCATCCAGGATCGGGGCGATCATCTTGCACGGGCCGCACCAGTCCGCCCAGTAATCCACCAATACAGTACCTTCCGCGTTGACCACCTCGGCATCAAAGGTGTCGTCAGTAACGTATACGATTTTATCGCTCAATTGTTGTGCCTCCACTCATTCGACGGATTCCATGGCCTGAACAGTCCATGGGCCAAAAATTATTCTTGCCGACATTTGAGCCCAATATCGCGGTCATTTCAAGCCCAAAACCCGGCACAATTTGGTATTCTTGCCGGACTATGAGTGAAAAACATTTATCCGACACCCGATTCAAGGACTTCAATCTTCCCGCAGAACTATTGCAAGGCATTGAAGAGACAGGTTTTTCCTACTGCACGCCTATCCAGGCCGCGGCGCTGCCCCACGCCCTTGAAGGCAAGGATGTGGCGGGCCAGGCGCAGACCGGCACCGGCAAGACAGCCGCCTTTCTCGTGGCCGTATTCCATCACCTTCTCACCCATCCGGCCGATTCCCGGCGCAGACCCAACCAGATTCGCGCCCTGATCCTGGCGCCCACCCGTGAGCTGGCCATTCAGATCCACAAGGATGCCGAGACACTGGGACAGCACACCGGCCTCAAGCTGGGGCTGGCCTACGGCGGCACCGGCTATGAGAAGCAGCGCAACGAGCTGGCCGCGGGCGTCGATATCCTTATCGGCACACCGGGACGCATCATCGACTATTTCAAGCAGCGGGTGTTCGACCTGCGTGCCCTGCAGGTGATGGTGCTGGATGAGGCGGATCGCATGTTCGACCTGGGCTTCATCAAGGATATCCGTTATCTGTTCCGGCGCATGCCCAAACCGGAACAGCGCCTGAGTATGCTCTTCTCCGCCACCCTCTCGCTGCGGGTCACCGAGCTTGCCTACGAGCATATGAACAACCCGGTGGCGGTCGAGGTAGAGACGGAGCAGGTCACCGCCGATAAGGTCAACCAGAGCGTCTACTATCCTGCGATGGAGGAGAAGATCCCGCTGCTGCTCGGCCTGTTGAAAAAGGAACAGCCGCAGCGGGCCATCGTCTTCGTCAACACCAAGCGGGCGGGCGACAAGGTCTGGAGTTACCTGGAGGGTAACGGCATCAGATGCGGCATCCTCTCCGGCGATGTCCCGCAAAAGAAGCGCCAACGCCTGCTGCAGCAGTTCGAAGAGGGGGAGTTTCCGGTGCTGGTGGCCACCGACGTGGCCGCCCGCGGCCTGCACATCCCCGATGTCAGCCATATCTTCAACTACGATCTTCCCCAGGATGCCGAGGATTATGTCCACCGCATCGGCCGCACAGCCCGCGCCGGCGCCAGCGGCCATGCGCTGAGCTTCGCCTGCGAGGAGTACGCCTTCTCCCTGGCCGAAATCGAGGAGTATATCGGCCAAAAGATCCCGATGGAGCCGATCAACGGCGAACTGCTGGTCGAGCCCCAGCCACCGGTCAAAATGGAGCGGCGCAAACGCCCGCCGTCACACGGCAAGGGCGGTGGCAACCGCGGTGGAGAGCGGGGAAAATCCCGGCGACGCCGGCCCCCTCGTAAACCAACCGGCAACAGCTAGCCCGTTACCGACGCGTCACGATCAACTTCAATCATTTTCACCATGCCGACTAAACGCCCGAAGATCACCCCCGAGAACAAGTGCAGCTTTTGTCATAACTCCAAATGCTGCACTTATACCACCCAGCAGCTCGACACCCCGCGCTCCATGGCGGAATTCGATGTACTGCTGTGGCAGCTCTCGCACCGGAACGTGCAGGCCTACAAGGATGAGGACGGCTGGTTTTTGCTGATCAACACCCCCTGCCTGCACCTGCAGGAGGGTGGAGGCTGCGGCATCTATGAGACCCGCCCGCAGATCTGCCGCGACCACTCCAACGACTACTGCGAATTCGACTCACCTGCCGAGGAGGGTTTCGACCTCTTCTTCGACGGTTACGAAAGCCTGCTTAAATATTGTCGCAAACGGTTCAAGAGCTGGGACAAACGCTTCAAAAAGAAAGAGAAGAAATAACTTTTCATCATCCTGAAAAGCATTTCACCGCAAAGGCGCAAAGTACGCAAAGAACTCAAAACGTGAGATGCAAGATCGTTCCGGGCAAAGGGACATCGCACGGCATAGTTCCGGTTGGACGACTGAAAAGCGCAGCCGGGTGCGAAGCATTCCTCACGGTCGCGTTTACCCGCGCAGTACAATTAATACTAACGAGGGATAGGAACCCAATAAACTATTAACCTTTCCCTTTGCGTACTTTGCGCCTTTGCGGTTAATTTCAGCGTTCCGGAAGAATATCGCGGAAGGTTTCGATCGCCTCGAACTCCTCCACATCCCGCCGCGGCTGTTGGGTATCCGGTTCAAACACCGCCAGCAGCCAGTGGATACCGTATTCCCGGGCTGATCTAAGCACCGGCAGGCTGTCATCCACCAGCAGGGTCCGCTTCGGGTCGAAGGACTCCACCTCCTGCAGCCTCTCCCAGAACAGCGGGTCCTCCTTCGG
>JAWOIT010000133.1:0-56263 GCA_046484535.1 Pseudomonadota bacterium
GCACCCGCTCGGCCATCACCTCGGACTTGGAGAGATCGATAGTGGAGCTGAGGGTATGGAGCTGGCGGTTGGTGTTGCTCACCGCGATATCGTCGTGGTCGATAAAGGTGATCGCACCGACGCCGGTACGCGCCAGCGCTTCGACCACCCAGGAGCCGACCCCGCCGATGCCCACCACGCAGAAATGGCTGCGGCGGATAATCTCCGCACCATCGACACCGTAAAGCCGGCGGATCCCGCCGAAGCGTTCGGAAAAATCTTCAGACACTGTGCAGCCATGTGAAAGTGATAAACGTACCGCTTAGTGTATCACGAGCTCAGACAGTGCGTTCCGATCCGCTCATCTGCCGATAGAGGCTGCGCGCCATGAACACCAGCAACAAGACCCCCAGTACCAGCACCGACCACAGCAGCCACTTTTTCCATGGCAGGGGGGGCGGTGCAGGCTTGAGTCGCCGCTCGCCGCCCAGTTCATAAAGACTTCCGGTAGTGGCGGATTTGATAAAACCACTGCCCCCATCGCCCTGTTGCAGTTTATCCAAGAGCGGACCCAGGTCACTTCGGGAGGGCTCGATATTCGCCGCACCAAAGGCGAGAGAAAACGGCGTTTCGCCACGGGTGACAAAATAGAGCCGGTGCGGCACCCAACCGAGTTCAAGCCGGGGAGTGCCGCGACCAATACCGCCACCATCGGTTTCGACCTCCAACCTCCAGTGCGGATCACTGATGGCCGGCAAGCGGACGACATCGTTGTGCAGCGTATAACCCTCGCGAGTCAGGTTATAAAACAGCCCCTGATGGCGCAGTTGCCAGGCGGCCTCCTTCTCCTCGCTACGGGAGAAGAGTTTGGCCTGGACGACGGTATTGCCTTGGGGCAGGTGTAACTGCAGCCGGTCGACGGGATAATGGCCGCCGGTTTCGAACTCATGAACGCCATGGGGGGCGCCCTCCCCGGAGGGTTGAAGCTTGAGCCGGCGACGCGGCACCTCATCCCCTTTACGCAGCACCTCGGCCTTGACCGAACGCAGCTGGATGCCTCTGTCATCCAGCGGCCAGCTGATACGCAAATACTTCGTTTCCAAAGCTGGAAGTGCGATTTCCTGCTGACCGAGACGGTGCCCCTGGTAATTCAGTGCCGCCAGGGTGAACGAGGCATCGAGGGTTTCCCAGCGGTGGAGATCATCGCTGTACTCAACGCTCACCGACTCGAGGAAACTCCCGCTGGGTTTACCCCAGTCCAGCAGCAGCTTTTCCATGGGCCACTCAAGTCCCGAGGCGTCGATAAGGTAGCGTTTGATCACCTGTTTTTGCTCTGAGGGGCCTCGCTGCCACAAATCCACCACCGCGCCGCTCTCATCGGTGGCGATATGGATCTGGGTACCGCTGTCCGTAGAATCGCTCTCATCGTAGAGAGGGAAAAACCGCAATTCGACCGGTTCGCGGCGGGTTTTATGCGGCTCGACACCCGGTTTGAGCAGGAGCGGAACCACCTCGCCGTAACCGTTGAAAATCCGCATATCCCCCAGGTCCACCCGGGTGCTGTGGCGGTAGACGGCCTCGGGAAGGTCAAAGCTGTAAAGGGCGCCGTCGCCGTCCACCTCCAGTGGAAAACCGTAAGCGAAATCCTCCGCTTCCAACGGCGAATTCTGCTGCGCCGTCACACTCAGTGGCGCGAGCAATAGTGCAAAAATCAGCCTGAATCTCATTTTTCTTCTTTTTTCAGTTTCGGCGGCAGCGGCGAGAAGTAGCCGATCAACAGCATCAAAATGCCCACCGCGATAAACGAAACGATCCGCTCCATGGTATCGGAACGGGAAAGGTCAATCAGGAACAGCTTCACAACCACGGCACCAAGCAGTACGGCACCGCTGAACCACAACACCCTGAGCCCCTTGCGGGTCGCCAGCATGGTGATCAGTAGCGCCACCAGAGTCCAAACCACAGAGATTGAGGTATGGAATTCCACTGAGCGGTGCAGACTGTGCAGGCTATACGGCACCCCAACCCAATAGTGAACAGCATGGGCCACCACCTCGTTGAGCAGCATAAACAGCGCGATACCGAGCGCCGCCCACGCCACCCTCATCGACAAACCGTAGGCCTTCAGCAGTGTATTGTCACGGTTGTGCCAGCTCCACATCAGCAACACCAGTAAAGCAAAGAGCTGGCTCAGTTCCAGCGGATTGAACAACGGGACATAGGGCAAAGGCCAGGGCGAACCGCTGTTGCCCAGCGCAAACAGTGACCACAACCAGATAAAAACCACCACCGGCAGCAGCGCCTCGCCGCGATAGGTGTCGCGGAAGCGGCTCACCGGCCAGGCAAGACGGGACACCGGCCCCAGCAGCAACGCCACGGCAGCGGCAGGCAGAACTCCCCAGACGGAAAAGTCCCAAACACCGCGATCGTCCAGCCACTCACGCACCCACCAGTTGGCCTCCCAGGTCAGCACCCCGAGCAGCAACCACAGTGTGGCGCTGTGGCCGAAGCGTTGCTGTTTGTCCCCATAACTCCCCTCCAGCCGCCAGAGAATCCGGTACTGCACCGCGAACACCGCAAGCCACGGCAGCAGCCCCCAACCGGCGAAGAAGTGGCCCTTGTTGGCCCCGTCAACAATATTGAGCGATAACAGCGCTGCCGCCGGCAGAAGCAGCATCAACGGATGGCGCAGAAAACCCCATGCCAGCCTGTGCCAGAGCCAAAGCGTCAACCCGCTGCTCAGGGCGATGAACAGCAGCATCGCATTGAGCTGAACCTCCCAATCGACAAAACGGTCGATTTCGCGCATCCCGGCGCCATACCACCACAGCAGCCCCCAGACCAGCAGCGCCCCATGAATGCCGCGCTCCCAACGACGTAACAACTCTCCGTTGCGATAGAGATAGAAACTGCTGAATAATCCGGCCACGGCCAGCAGCAGCGCACTGAAGTAGGTGCTGTTCAGGACCGGCGTATCGGAGATCCGGCTTCCGAAAGTGAGCAGTAACAGTGAGGGGACTCCGGCCGCCAGTTGCAGCATCAGGCCGGAAAGCCGCGGCAGCAGCCGTTGTTGGCGCACCCCGACCCAGACCATTGCCGCCCCCTCCAGGGCCCAGGCGGAGGTGATCCACTGCCCCTCCAGCGCCAACGGTATCGCCAGGGTAACGAAGGCGATACCCAGTGCCAGAAAAGATTCGGTCAGAAGACGCAACCCCTCCACCTGCCGCCGCCACAGAACGCTCGCCAGCAGAATGTAAAGCGCCGCCAGCGCCAGCGCGCTCCAGGCCATGCCGTATTCATAATCCCGCACCAGCGCCGCCTGCAGCGAGAAACCGACCAGCGGCACGCCGAACACCAGGCTACCGTCGACATAACCGCGCAACTTGAGCGGTTGGCGCAGGGCGAAGAGCACGGAAATCGCCACATAGAAGAGGAAAAACAGGATCAGAAACGGCTCGGTGGTGGCGAAATACTCCGGACGGTAATACTGCGCGCCCCAGACCGAGCCGATCACGAAGGTGAAGACAAAACCCAGCAGATTCAGTTCACGCCACGCCTTGAACCAGGCGATACCGAGGATGCCCGCATTGAGCAGGGCATAGTAGGAGAAGAGCATGACATGACTGCCCTCACCGGTGGAGGTAAGGATCGGTGCGAGAAAACCGCCGCTGATGCCGAAGGCGGCCAGGTTGCGCGAATCCTGCAGCAGCGCCAGCACCGCCGAGAGGGCGACAATCGCCACCATAAGACCAAAGGCCATGCCCATGGGGAGCAGCGCATAGATCTTCGCCGCCCCGTAGACGGTGATATAGAAGATACCGATCCCGCCTCCCTGGAGAAGCAGCGCATAGGCGGTACGACGTCGGCGAAGATACCAGCCAAGGGCAACCAGAACGATGCCGCCGAGGGCGGCGCCGGCGAGGCGCAACTCAATCGGGAAGAGGTCACGATCGGCGGCATATTTGATGAGAAAGGCGACGCCGAAAAACAGCACCACAATCCCGACGCGCACCACCACATTGCCGTCGGTGAAAAAGCCGATAACCGAGCTCCAGAGGCGATCCACCGATGACGGGGAAGAAGGCGACTGAGGGAGATCGGGAATCTCAATTTCAGGGATCGGTTCGGGACTGGCCGGTGGCGCGGTCGCAGCCTGTGCTTTCTGCTCGGGCTCATCGGCCCACCCTGCGACCGTTTCCGTAGCAACGGCCACCTCCTCCGCCTCCGGCCGCGGAGGCGGTTCATTATATGAAGGTGCTGATGTGGTTATCCCTTCTTCGCTACCTTCTTCGGAAGCGGCAACGGTTTCAGGCCGTTTCAACTCGGTCAGTATGCTTTCGACACGATTCAGGCGTTTGCCCAGCTCAATCGTTTTACCGAACAAAAAACCGATCAGCCCCCCCAGAAAGAAGCCTTCAGTACTCCCCATCGCCACCCCGATAACGGCACCAAACAGCGCCAGGATGATCGCCATCTCCCCCACAACTACCTCCTTGAAAATGTAACCTTCTGTCCAGGCTTACAGAACACAACCCTGTTGTCATCGCCACGTCAAGCCGTGGACTCCACTGGAGCACAGCGCTTGAGCTGTCATTACCACGTCAAGACGTAGACTCCACTGGAGTACAGCGCTTGAGCTGTCCCCTCCCACATCAAGCCGTGGACTCCATTGGAGTACAGCGCTTGAGCTGTCATTACCACGTCAAGCCGTGGACTCCATTGGAGCACAGCGCTTGAGCTGTCATCGCCACGTCAAGCCGTGGACTCCACTGGAGTACAGCTCTTGAGCTGTCATCGCCACGTCAAGCCGTGGACTCCACTGGAGTACAGCTCTTGAGCTGTCATTGCCATATCAAGACGTGGACTCCATTGGAGCACAGCGCTTGAGCTGTCATCGCCACGTCAAGCCGTGGACTCCACTGGAGCACAGCGCTTGAGCTGTCATTGCCATATCAAGACGTGGACTCCACTGGAGCACAGCTCTTGAGCTGCCCTCTCCCACGTCAAGCCGTGGACGCCATGGAGCACAGCGCTTGAGCTGTCCTCTCGCACGTCAAGCCGTGGACTCCATTGGAGTACAGCGCTTGAGCTGTCGTTACCACGTCAAGCCGTGGACTCCATTGGAGTACAGCGCTTGAGCTGTCCTCTCCCACGTCAAGACGTGGACTCCGATATATTACGCCAATTCCCTTGCCCGCCGCTCCCCTTCTGTCAGGTCGACCCGGCTAAGGAAAAATGCCCCCAGGGCAAATAAAATCAACAAACTGAGGATACCGATGCGCGGACTACCGCTCACCACCCCGACCCAACCGATCATTACCGGCCCCAGCACCGCGGCGAATTTTCCCAGCATGTTATAAAAACCGAAAAATTCCGCCGACTTTTCCGCCGGAATGATGCGCGCATAGAGCGAACGGCTGAGCGACTGGATCCCGCCCTGGACCAGACCGATGGCGATGGCCAGCCCGTAAAACTCCCACTCTGAGGCCATCTGTGAGGCCCAGATCACAATGGCCACATAGACCGCGATA
Source organism: Pseudomonadota bacterium (assembly GCA_046484535.1). GTDB lineage: Bacteria > Pseudomonadota > Gammaproteobacteria > Thiohalomonadales > Thiohalomonadaceae > JAPHTQ01. Next base: position 5,511 of record JAWOIT010000133.1, read on the forward strand.
GCAATGAAGATCCCCACTTTGGGTCCCAGCCACTTGCCCAGATGGCCGAAGGCGATGGCGGCGGGAAAACCGATGAACTGGGTAATAAGCAACGCCACGATCAAGCTGTCCGATGAAAAGCCGATGGAAAGGCCGTAGTCCACCGCCATGCGGACGATGGTGTCGACCCCGTCGATATAGCACCAGTAGGCGAGCAGAAACATAAACACCACCCGCAGGGCACGGATCTCATTGAAGGTCTCAAGCAGCTGGCGAAAACCACCCTGCACCGTATCCAGCACACCGGCGCGGCGGCCCTCCGGCTCAGTCACCCAAAAGGCCAGCGGAACGGTAAACAGCGCCCACCAGAGGGCGACCATCAAAAAGGAGACCTTCACCGCCTCCGCCGCATCGGCCAGACCGAACAATTCAGGCTTAAGGGTCATCGCCACATTCAGGGCAAACAGCAGCCCGCCGCCGAGATAGCCCATGGCGTAACCCAATGCCGAAACCTGCTCGTAGCGTTTGGGCTCGGTGACAAAGACGATCAGCGAATCGTAAAAGGTGACGCTGCCGGAAAAACCGATGGTGGCCATCACATAGAAGAGCACCGCCCACTGCCACTCGCCTTCAGCCACCAGCGGCAGCAGCGCTGTCATACAGACGCCGAGAAAGGCGAAGCAGATGAGAAAGCGTTTGCGATGGGAGCCACTATCGGCAATCGCCCCGAGAATGGGGGCCAGCAGGACGATCACCAGGCTGGCAAGGGAGTTGGCGATCCCCAGATAGAAGGTACTGTCACTCACCTCAACCCCGGCACTCCAGTACTGCTTGAAAAAGACCGGAAAAAAACCGGCCATAACCGTAGTGGCGAAAGCGGAGTTGCCCCAGTCGTAGAGCGACCAGGCGAGGACCTTGCGTTTTTCCTGCGAGAACATTTGTCGTTACTTGTTGTTATGAGTGGCTAAACCATACCACGCCCTTGAGGTTTCAACACCTGCCACCTATTCATAGAAAAGCGCTACCTGCAAAATCACTCATGGGTCCCCTGTTATGCATACCGCCATCCTCTGGTTCCGCCAAGACCTGCGCCTTGCCGACAACCCGGCCCTGCATTATGCACTGAGTGAATTCGAACGGGTGATCCCGCTCTATATTCACGCCCCGGAGGAGTCGGCGCCCTGGCAGCCGGGGGCAGCCAGCCGCTGGTGGCTACATCATAGTCTGGCCTCGTTGGACGAGACGCTACGTGATCGCGGCTCCCGCCTTATCCTCAGACGAGGCCCCAGTCTTGAGGTTCTGCAACAGCTCATAAAAGAGACCCAGGCCGAGGCAATACTGTGTAACCGCCTGTATGAACCGGCCCACAGCGATCGCGATAGCCGGATAAAACAAGCGCTTCGCGAACAGGGAATCACGGTACAAAGCTTTAACGCCGCTTTGCTGTTCGAACCCTGGCAGGTGCTGAAAGAAAACGGCGAGCCCTACCGGGTGTTCACCCCTTACTGGAAGGCGTGCCAGAAATATGGCCTGCCGCAGGCACAGCACACCGCGCCAAAGACACTGCCTCCCCTGCCCCGCGGTATTGATTCGGAAAAACTGGACGCTTTTAAGTTACTCCCGAGTATCCCCTGGGACACCGGCTTTAAAAAGGTGTGGAACCCCGGCGAGACCGGGGCACTACAACAACTGGAGGCGTTTCTTTCTGACGCCCTCGCCCACTATGAATCCGGCCGCGACACCCCCGGCAAGGCCAACACCTCCCGCCTCTCCCCGGCGCTGCACTTCGGCGAGATCGGACCGCGGCAGCTCGTCAGCGCCGTAGAAGCGTTCACCGCCCAACACCACCAAAGCGGTCTCATCGCCAACGCCGAGGCGTGGCTGCGCCAACTGGTGTGGCGCGAATTCGCCCATGCCTTGCTCTACCACTACCCCCACACCAGCGAACAGCCGTTTGATACCCGTTTCGAACACTTCGCCTGGGAGAGAGATTACCAGGCGACACTTAGGTCATGGCAACGCGGCGAAACCGGTATACCGATTGTCGATGCGGGCATGCGCGAGCTCTGGCACACCGGCTGGATGCACAATCGGGTCCGGATGATTGTCGCCTCACTGCTGAGCAAAAACCTGCTCATCCCCTGGCAGGAGGGCGCCCGCTGGTTCTGGGACACCCTGGTGGATGCGGACCTTGCCAATAACAGTTTCGGCTGGCAGTGGGTCGCCGGCAGCGGCAACGACGCCGCGCCTTATTTTCGTATCTTCAATCCGGTGTTGCAGGGGGAAAAGTTCGATGCCAAAGGTCGCTATGTTCGCCGGTGGCTGCCTGAGCTTGCCAAGCTACCCGACAAATACCTGCACAAACCGTGGCAGGCGCCGGAGAAAATGCTATCGGAAGCAAGCATCATCCTCGGTGAAACCTATCCCCGGCCGATTGTCGATCTAAAGGCCAGTCGTGAACGGGCACTGGAGAGATTTCTGCACATCAAAGGGCTTAAATGATTTCAAGCAAAGTTAAGCAACCTCCTAGCTAGCACAAAGGATTTTGAGGGTCTAAAGGCAAAAATCGGCCAACAGCGGCCTAACTGTTTTATCTGATTCTTCGACCGGTATAGACCCTACAGCAGACCTCAGGCAGATAATTTAATAGGCCGAACAGCCATATAGCGACCAACTGGCAGAGTCACGACTTGCAACCTGTGTATAACGTGACAGTAATTCGCTATCTTATTGAAATCACGGCAAATGCAGTGTTATAAATAGGACTAACTATAAATGTATAACGTGATATGAGATCACGTTAATACAACTGTTAGTCGTTAAAGGAGGCAGCTGAGGCCAGTGATGGAACGGAAGTATTCGACCTCAATCCCTCGCGACAGAGCGTCCATGCTCATGGCGCCAACAACGATTGGAGACATTGCCAACCGCGTAGCCGCGAAAATGACGATTGAGTGCTGCCATCTCCAACCCTGTGAGGACCACAAGGACTTTCAGCGTGTGGCTTACTGCATTCGTGTTCCTGAGGACCTATTCGACGTCTTCTTCAATTCGCCTTACGGGTACCGGGGAGCATACTACCGAAGCCCGGGCGAGGGTATCGACGCAAACTACGCCTTCATTGAGGCTCTTGTCCCACGCCTTGTCCAAAGCTCCGGGGCGTGCGCAAAGCCGGAAGAACAGGCTTGGATCCGAGAATCTCTATTGTCGTACTCTGCAAAGGCGTGGCTCGCCGAGAAAGGCTTACAGCTTTGCCCTAAATGCGAGGGCGAGTGGAGCCCATCTTCTGATGTTGTCCCTGAAATCATGAATGAGCGATGGGAGCATGGTGATGCGGGGCTACGTCGCGATGGGCGCAAATCTCCTCGATTCGAAAAGATTCGCTTGTTTGACGCAATCCTTGACGATCGCTGCAACGAATTCATTCCCGCTCGTAAGCGCCATCGAGCGAGAGACATTCACATGTGGGGTTGGTCATGATAACAAACCAACCAATTAAGCCGACGCCGGAAAGCTTTAAAGCTACTTCACCCAGCAATAACTGCGCGGCTTATCGGTAGCGTTAGCCATCGGAATCACTTATGTCACCTGACGAACTACGCATAATTATTGAGAAAGCTGTAACCGAAGGAATGGCCTTTCCATGGTGGTCATATCTGATTGCGATGGTAATCGGCGGATTAATCGTTTTCGCTGCACCATATTTAACGCGACGCGGTGAACATCGAGCAGACCTTGAGGCTCTACCACTTACTGCATCAGCGGTACTGAAGGCGGAGAATTATCAAAATTCAAAAAGGGAGGCCTACTACGAGGCCATAAATATCTTGACCAGATTCTCTGCTAGTGTGCCTTGGTCAGGTCCTGACATTCCAAATGATCGAGATATGGAGGAAGACCGTCCGTTAGAATCCGAGATCAATGCGTGCATTGCCAAGATTTCTATCTTTACTGACAATCCTGATATCCCTTTAGCCTACATTAATGCCTTCCAGAACATGCACCCAATTGCACTTGGAAAGCTTATAGAACTAATGAGAAAAGATTTGGGCTATGGTGATCTTCCGTTTAGCGCTGAAGATTACCTTTATCACATGAAAAGAACGCCGAGCACTAATGGCTAACAACGCTACGCCGCGATTCGGCTCGCGCCCCACAGCTTAGCCGGTAGGGGCCAATAAAATGATAAAGAAATCCATTATCGGTGTGCTTGCGGTTTTAGGCGCGTTCTTCATTTTTACGCAGGTATATATCGGCGTGGTAGCTGACTGCCATTCCGTAATTAAAGGGGAGTTGGTATCTCCGGATAAAAAATATGAAGTTAGGTATATCAATAAAATATGCAAAGAAGAACCACGTAGTATTGAGGTATGGGTAGGGGTAGCTGGTAGCAACCGAAGTACTCTTGCATTCAAAGCTATAGTAAGCACAACAACCCAACTTCGTCTGAAGTGGGAAAACTCTTACACATTAAACATTCTATATCCAGACACACTCAATCCTACTGTAACAAACCATGATATTGATGATGTTTCACTCAAATTTAGCGCGTTTCATGATGCTGGCACCTAACCAGTGCATCAAGATCGCTCGCGCTTGCTCGCTGGGACGCCGCTACCGTGTCGCCCCTTATGCAGACCGTTCGGATCCACTCCTGGTTGCTTAGCTGACCATATCCTATATAACTAGCGATGGCCGCTTTGGTCACTTAACTGAAGCAACCCCTCTTACGAGGTAGTGTACTTGAGGGGAAATCGGTTCTTGAGCCGGGCGGGCAAACCGGGATAACGATCACAGACAGCAAAGACTTATGGCTGTTACTGTGTACACCAAGAATAAATATTGCAAGCGGGCTTTTGCCCGCTTTTTTTATCCTGTGTCATCTTCAAATCAGCTCCAACAAAGACATTATCCTTCTCACATCCCTCGCTTAACCGTTTCCTCCGCCCCACCTCAAGCGGTTATGTGTTCGATAAACGCCCGAGTCACGGCACTGACGCGCTTGCCCTTTGGGTAGACCGCATACCACTGGCGCAGTAGCGGAAAACCCTTTACATCCAGCACGGCGAAGGCGCCGGAGGATTCATCCAGGGTGAGGGTGTGCTGGGAGAGTATCGCCAAACCGAGTCCGCCGGCGACCGCCTGTTTGACCGCCTCGTTGCTGCCCAGGGTCATGCGGGTTTTGACCTTCACCCCCTGTTCTTCAAAGAAACGCTCTGCCGCAAGGCGGGTGCCGGAACCCTGCTCGCGCATGATAAAGGGCTCGTTCGCCAGACGGGCCGGGGGAATATTTCGCTCTTCGGCCAGGGGGTGCTCTGCCGGGGCGATCACTACCAGCGGATTTTGCATGAACGGCACCGCCTCCACATCGAGCCCTTCCGGGGCCTGTCCCATGATGTAGAGATCATCCAGGTTCCGGCGTAGCCGGCTCAGGCACTGGTCACGGTTGGAGACCTCCAGCGCCACCTCGATGCCGGGATGTCGGCGGCAGAACTCCCCCAGCAGCCGGGGAACGAAATACTTGGCGGTGGTGATGATGGCCAGCTTCAGACTGCCCCGCTCCAACCCTTCCAACTCCGCCAGTTCGACACCCAGCTCATCGAGCCGCTGCAGCACGTCCCGTGCGGCGGCCTCCACCCGCCTTCCCGCCGCTGTCAGATAGAGGCGGCGGCCGATCTGCTCGTGCAGCGGCACACCAAGGGACTCGGCCATCTGCTTGATCTGAATAGAGAGTGCCGGGGTGCTCATATGCAGCTCGGCGGCGGCGCGGGTCATATTCTGGTGACGGGCCAATACCGCAAAGATGGCCAGCTGGTGGAGGGTCAGTCGACGATACAAATGTTATACCTTTATATAACGTTAAGTTTTTCTATTTTAAATTAACTTAACCGACGAGGCGACGTAAAGTGGCGGCCAACGGATGACCTTGAGGTGGTGCAACAGGGTGCGGCGCACCCTGCCTGGCACCCGACATCAGCTTTGCGCCTTTGCGCCTCTGCGGTAAAGAGCTTTTAGATAGAGGAGTAATGCCATGCCGCTAGTGAATATGAAAGATATGCTCGATCACGCCTATCGGCACGGTTACGCCGTGGGCGCCTTCGATGTGGTCAGCCTCGACTTTGTCACCGGCATCATGGCCGCCGCCGAGCAGAGCCGCTCGCCGGTGATCCTCTCGCTGGCCGAGTCCCACTTCGACTACTTCGACTTCGAACTGCTGATGTCGGCGGTGGAAACCGCCGCCAGGCGCGCCGGCGTGCCGGTGGCGATCCACCTGGACCACGGAGCCGGCCTGGAGTCAGCGGTCACCTCGATTCGGCTCGGTTGTAACGGGGTGATGGTCGACGCCTCGCACCATCCGTTCAATGAAAACGTGGAGATCACCTGCCGCGTCACCGAGATGGCCCACGGCTGCGGTGTACCGGTGGAGGGGGAGTTGGGTTATGTCCCCGGGGTGGAGGGCGAGGATGCGGAGCGTCACCCCGGCGAGCCGGCCTATACCTCGGTGGCTGAGGCCAAGGCCTATGTAGAGCGTACCGGCGTGGACTTTCTCGCCGTCTCCATCGGCACGGTACACGGGCGGATGAAGGGACAGCCCAAGCTCAACATCACCCGGCTGAAACAGATCAACGAGGCGCTGGGGATCCCGCTGGTGCTTCACGGCGGCACCGGGCTCTCCGACGATCAGTACAGTCGGCTGATCGCCAACGGCATCAGCAAGATCAACTACTACACGGCCCTGGCCGATGCGGCCGGAGAGTGTCTCCAAAACAACGCCGGCGGCGGCGAGCGCGGCTATACCGCACTGGTGCGTGGCGCCGACGATGCGATCCAGGACGAGGCGGAACGCTGCATGCGCCTGTGGGGCGCGGCGGGCCGTGCCGCCGAGGTGCTGGAGCAGTGCACCCCCTGGACGCCGGTAGAGCACCTGATTATCTACAACACCAGCGATGCGGACAAAGAGAGTGTCGAGGCGATGATGGCCGAGGGCAGGCAGGTGCTCTCCGCCATTCCCGGTGTGCGTGAGGTCTTCACCGGCAATGCGGTGCAGGAAGAGGCGCGCTACCGCTATTCCTGGCTGGTGCGCTTCTGCCACCCGGCGGTGATCGACAGTTACCGTGAGCACCCCGACCACGTCGCCTTTGCCGACAAACGCTTCCGTCCGGTCGCCGGGGATCGGATCAGCATCGATTACCAGGCGAGTGCCGGCACGTCGGGGCGAACCAAGACCGGATCCGGCACAAGAAAAAGCGCTTGAGGAGTTATTCAATGAACCAACAGACTGACAATGCGCCGCGAGTCGGTGTGATCATGGGCTCCACCTCCGACTGGGAGACAATGCACCACACGGTGGAGACGCTGGAGCGGCTGGGTGTGCCCCACGAGGCCGAGGTGGTCTCCGCCCACCGCACCCCGGACAAGCTGTTCCACTACGCCGAAACCGCCGCCGAGCGCGGGCTGGAGGTGATCATCGCCGGAGCCGGGGGCGCCGCCCACCTGCCGGGGATGGTGGCCGCCAAGACCCCGGTGCCGGTGCTCGGGGTGCCGGTGCAATCGAAGGCGCTGAACGGCATGGACTCCCTGCTTTCCATCGTACAGATGCCCGCCGGTGTGCCGGTGGGCACCCTTGCAATCGGCCGCGCCGGCGCGATCAACGCCGCGCTGCTGGCCGCGGGTATCGTCGCCAATCACGATGAGAAGGTACGCGAGGCGCTCAACACCTTCCGCAAAGAGCAGACCGAGACGGTGTTGGCCAACCCGGACCCGAGGAGCGCGCAGTGATTGTCGGTATCGTCGGCGGCGGCCAGCTGGCGCGCATGATGGCGCTGGCCGGTATTCCCCTCGGCCTGCGGTTCGTGTTTCTCGACCCGGCTAAGGACGCCTGCGCGGCGGAGCTGGGGGAGCATCTCTGCGGTGCCTATGACGATGAGGCCGCGCTCGCCCGTCTTGCACAGATGAGCGATGTGGTCACCTATGAGTTCGAAAACGTCCCCGAGACCAGTATCGAATTTTTATCCCAGCGGGTACCGGTCTATCCCGGCGTCCTGGCTCTGGCCACCGCACGGGATCGCTTGAACGAAAAATCCCTCTTTCGCCAGCTCGGCATTCCCACCGTCCCCTTTGTCGCCGTCGGTACCCTGGAGGAGCTGCAACAGGCGATGTCCACGACCGGGCTTCCCGCGGTGCTCAAGACCCGCACCCTGGGCTATGACGGCAAGGGGCAGGCGGTATTGAAAGAGGAGGCGGATATCCTGCCGGCCTGGGAGGCGCTGGGCGGCGTGCCACTGATCCTGGAGGGCTTCGCCACATTCCAGCGCGAGATATCGGTTATTGCCGTGCGGGGCCAAAACGGCGAAATCCGCTTCTACCCGGTGACGGAGAATAGCCACCGTGACGGCATCCTGCACCTCTCCCGCAGCCGCCCCGGTGACCGCCAACAACAGCAGGCTGAAACCTATGCCAAGGCCCTGATGGAGAAACTGGATTATATCGGGGTGATGGCGCTGGAGCTGTTCGACACGGGGGATAAATTACTCGCCAACGAGATGGCGCCGCGGGTGCACAACTCCGGTCACTGGACCATTGAGGGGGCCGTAACCAGTCAGTTCGAAAACCACCTGCGTGCGATCCTGAACCTCCCCCTCGGCAGTACCGAAGCGGTCGGCTATGCGGCCATGGTTAACTTCATCGGAGAGATGCCTGAAGCAAAAGATATCCTGGCGTTACCGAATAGCTGGCTGCACGACTACGACAAAAAGCCCAGGCCCGGACGTAAAGTGGGCCACGCCACCGTACGGCTGACCAGTGAAGAGGCCTTGAGCCGGCACCCATTGGTCCGGCGTTAGCTTATCAGCCCTCATCCTGCTCAGTGTCCAATCACAGGACTGCGATTTTGATAGCGTCTTCGCACCTGCCAGGACGCAGGTATTCGAATGCCATGAAGGTACACCGGGCAAGTGTTCGTCTGTAGGAGCGGCATCTTGCCGCGAATGGAGTCGAAAATCGCGGCTGGAAGCCGCTCCTACTAGTGAAGATTCCTTTAATTGACCGGCATTAGGGTGCCATGCTAAGCGGAAAACGGCTGACGCTCAGAACGAGGTTGTCACCATCACGCCCGCCCCCCAATCAGGGCTGCTGTCTGAGAGCCCCTTGATAAGATAGAGATTCACCCGGCGGTTGGACTCGAGCGGTGTGCTGAAGGTGACGCTGAACTCCCGAACCGGGTCGACATCGTTCAACACCTCCTGTTCGGCGTAGAACTCGGGGCGAACCTTCCAGTTCCTTTTTGCCGATATGGTGTAACCGACGGCGCCGAAGAAGGCATTATCATAATCGTTCGTGTCGGTATCCCCAAGCACGAGGTAGCCGATGTAGCCGTCCACGGGGCCTTTTGCCATATCAAGCTGAACCGAGTAATCGTTCTCGCCGGTGCCGAGGTATTTATCCTCGTCAGCGGTGCCCAGTTTCACCTTGCCGGTCACGCCCAGCCACGGCCGGTTGGCGGTCTCACCCAGCAATTGATAGCTGGCTCGAAGCTGGATATCACCCAGTCCGTCATCGGTACGCTCTTCGATGGTCGTGGTGGTTGTATCCTGCTTGGCGCCACCCATGCCGGGCAGCTGGGTGCTGCGCACGCCGGTCACCTCTGTCGAACCGTCCACATAGACATAGGGGACGGTGACGCTGAAAAAGCTGTTTTCGCCCGCATAGCCCATGGTAAACGGCACATACCAGATGGATGTGTCGGTGTCGGTGCCGTAGTCGCCGCGGGTATATTCAGCGCCGCTGGTCAAACTGAAACCCGCCTGGGAGACTGCCGGTAATATCAGTGTTAGCGCCGCCGCAACGGCGGTTAAGGCAAAGCGTTTCATTAATCAGCGTCCCCCGCCCCTCTGTATTCGCTCCATACCGCGCCGGTCGATACGATCACCCGCGCCACGATTCGGTTGTTGATTAGGGATCAGTGTAGACGGCTCTGCTGAATTTTCCTGGTCCCCGGCTTCATCCGGCGCCTGGATTTTTTCCTGCACCGGCGCTGACGCTTCACTCTGCGGCGCCGGAATCTCCGCCCGCTTTTTGGGCTGAAGCGACTCAGCGCTTTCAGCCTGCCAGCGCTCACGTAGCGCCTGGCGGCGCTCGGGCGGAAGTTGCTTGAACCGCTCCATGCGCTCGCGCAGGCGTTGCTGCTGCTCGGGATCCAGTTGTTTGAACCGCTCATAGCGCTCGCGAATAAGCTGCTTCTGCGTCTCCGGCAATTGCTGCCAGCGCTGGAAACGCTCGCGGGCCGCCTTACGCTCATCGTTGTCCATAGCGGCCCAGCGGTCGGCCCCTTTTTGCAGACGCTGCCGCTGCTCGGGGTCGATGCTGTCCCAGCGTTCGGCATAGGGCTGCAACACCTTCTGCTCGGCCGCATCGAGCTGCTCCCAGGAGATCGCTTCCCGGGCCTGCACCGTCGAAAATAGCAGCGCAAGCAGCAGTGTCGAAATCAGTTTAGTTGTCATCTTGCTCATCATCTGTCTCACTCTCTCGCTGCGCGAGCTTCAGGTCCGCGGCACCCAGGGTAACCGGATCAAGCCAGTTGCCCTCTTCATCCTCCCAGCCGCCGAGATATTCCAGTAACTCAAGCGATGGCTGCTCCCTATCCTCCGCAGCAAGCGGCGGAGACAGCAACAACAGGGCGAGAAGCAGGGGCTTACACCGCATCCGGCTCCTGCCGCTCAAGCCAGAGATAAAAATCGAGGTCCTCATAAAGCTCAAGGTCATCGTCGCGTGCCAGCATTTCAAAATCATTGACATGCGGCACTTCCTCCACCGCCGCCAGTTTCGGTACCGGTGCCGTTTGCTGCGCGGAATAGCCGAACCACACTCCGGCACCGATAACCGCTACCAGGGCCGCGGTCGCCATGGCGGGAAGCCAAAGCGGCTGTTTGCGGCGGCGCGAATCGAGTGCACGGCGGCGTGCCGCATGTAATCTTGAGGAGACATGCGCCGGCGTCCGCTCCAGGCGCTGCTCCAGGTTAAGGCGCGCCTTTTCGATAAACTCGTTTTCGCCATTGCTCATGGCTTGAAATCCTCAAGTTGCTTACGTAATGCATGCACCGCACGGGAGTAGTGGGTCTTTACACTCCCGGCGGAACACCCCATGGCCGCCGCGGTCTCTTCGACGCCCAACCCTTCCCATACGCGCAGCAGGAAAGCCTGCTGCTGACGGTTGGGCAGGGCGCTGAGCGCCTGCTCCAGGTCTTCGCCGAAGCGCTCCGACTCAAGCTCGGGCAGCGGGCCATCCGCTTCCCGGCCCGGCTGATTATCCAGCGGGTCGTCCTCCTCCTCACCGCCGCCGAACCAGACGCGCAGCTGATTGCGTACCTTGCTGCGGCGGTACCAGTCACGAATACGGCTCTGCAGGATGCGGTGGAACAACGGGCCCCACTCCCGCTCATCCCGTGCAGCGTAACGCTGCACCAGCTTGAGCATGGCATCCTGGACGATTTCGAGTGCATCATCCTCATTACCGGTGGCGATTCGGGCCATGTGGAAGGCTTTTTTCTCCACTCCGGCGAGAAAACGATCCAGCGCTTGATTCTGCTCCAGCGTTTATCTCCTTCAGTCGGGACAATGCACGGTGTCGGCTAGTGGCGAGCGCTTCCATTCGGCTTCCGTCCAGGCCGTCACCTTCCCTACTCATCGACTCACCGTCGCTGAGCCGACGGTGTTTGTATTGATTCTGAAAGCGGATGACCACTATCACTACTTATAACGCAGCCCCCCGGGTTTGGTTGACAACCGAGTGGAAGGTTTCACAAATTGAAGAGTTTGAGGGCGTTCGCGGTGGTCCGGGCGGCCAGCTCCGCTGCTGAACCGCCCCGCACCTCGGCCAGGGCGGCGAGCACCTCCGGCAGGTATTCAGGGCTGTTGCGCTCGCCGTGGTGGGCGGCGGTGGCCATATCCGGGGCATCGGTCTCAAGGACAATGGACTCGAGCGGCAGTTCCGCCGCCAGCTTCCGGATCTTTTTAGAGCGTTCGTAGGTCAACATGCCGCCAAAACCGAAATGAAAGCCATGCTCCAGGTACTGCTCGGCCTGTTGCAGACTGCCGTTAAAGGCATGGGCGATACCGCCGGGAAGGGAGAACTTCTTCAGTGCTTTAAGCACCTGATCGTGGGCCTTGCGCACATGCACAAGTACCGGCAGCCGGAACTCTTCGGCAATCGCCAGTTGGGCCTCGAACAAGGCCTGCTGGCGCTCCCGGTCCGGGTCGTCGATAAAGAAGTCGAGCCCGATCTCGCCGATAGCCACCGGCTTTTGAGCCGCCACCCGCTCCCGTAGTTGCACCAGATGCTCACTACGATGATGTTTGGTATAGATAGGGTGGAGCCCCAAGGCCGGATAGAGTCCGGACTCTCGCCGGCAAAGCGTCGTCAGACCTTCCCACCCCTCCGCGGCTATTGCGGGAATCACCAGCCGACTGACCCCGGCGGAGCGGGTACGCGCCAACACGGCTTGACGATCGGTATCAAATGCGGGGACATCAAGGTGACAATGGGTATCAAAAAGCTCCATAAGAACATTTTAGCGCTAACTTCGCACACTCGCGCAAGGTATTAACGGCAAAGAAAAAATTCCAACGAATAAATAAGCAGGGAGCCGCTTACCGCGCAAGCCCCGCCGAATACCGGCGACGACCTGTATTTTCATCGCTGCAGCGCCAGAGTATGCGCATACTCACACCCAATGCGGTGTAAGTTCCCGCCCGGCCATATTGGTACCCCGCCGGGGGTCCATGTTATCTTTCTTTTTGTTGCCGGCAAAAATACTGTAAATTCAGATACCAATCACAAACCCCAAGGAGTTACACGTTACTCATGGATGCCAAACCCGGATTTGCGAAGTGGACCTTTCTCATCGCCGGACTCTACGGTCTGGTTATGATGCTTCCCCTGTACTTTATGGAAGAACAGTTAGGGCTCTTCTTTCCCCCTCCCCTAACCCACCCGGAAATCTTCTACGGTTTCATCGGGGTCACTCTTTCCTGGCAAGTGGCTTTCCTGCTCATCGCCGCCGACACTCAACGCTATCGCCCCCTGATGCTGGTCGCCGCGCTGGAAAAACTCTCCTATGGCGTCGCCTTGCTGGTGCTCTATGCGCAAGGCCGGATTGCCATCCTTATTGCCGGCTCAGGCGTCATCGATTTGGTATTTGCCGTTCTCTTTGTGATCGCATTTAGGACCGCCCGCACAACCACGGAAAAATAACAGCAATAATCACGGTCCACACCTGCTGTTACTACTTGCAGTTTATCGAGGTCATCCACACCGTGTAACTTGCGGCGGGCTTTTTCGTAACGACTAAACAGCCAAGTAAACCGCCGCCAAAAACGGGACGGGCAAGTCAGTCCCAACTTGCCGCTTTCTGCGCTACGCCGCTGTCGGCCGGGAGCGTATCCAGACTCTGGTAGAGCGTGGTCAGCTTGTCACTGCTGATACTCGAAAGCAGGCGATGACAAAATTCGCGGTAGTTTCGATGGCTGGTGAAGGCCTCCAGCACATCCGCATGGGCCAGCATCACACGCCAGATGAAGCGATATTTTGTGCCGGAGGCCATGCTGTGCCCGGCCGAGACCTCGCGCACACCCGGGATCGCGGCCAACAACCGACGGCCGCGGCTTAACACCATCTGCACATCGGCGATATCGGCCATTTCGATATTGAAAAGGGTCAGCTGCTCTGCGGGCGACCAGGCGCGACAGCGTGAGGTGACCTCGGCGGCGCGGCCCGCACTGCCCCACTGGCGCATACACTGCTCCGCCTCGAGACTGATGGCCTCGCGCACCCCGTCGGTCATCGCGGCATAATCCTCGGCAGTGCGGCTCTTGACCCGAATACTCTTTGCCGCCGCCTCCGACAGGGAGGTGTGGTAATTGATCTTGGCCACGCCCGCCGTGATCAGCCGGTGATACTGATCCTCGCTCAGACCGCTGCCGCCGTGGATCACCAGCGGAATATGCAGCGCCTCATTGATATGGCGAAGCCGCTGATAATCAAGGCGCGGCTTTCCCTTGAGCCTGCCGTGGACGGTGCCGATGGAGACGGCGAGAAAGTCGACACCGGTGTGACGCACGAATCCGCGCGCCTGATCCACGGTGGTGAAGCTGAGCTCATCGACGGCCTCCCCTCCGGCTTCCGGCACGTAACCCAGCTCCGCCTCCACCGGCACCCCACAGGCGTGGGCCATCTCCACCACCTGTTTGGTGCGCTTTAAGTTCTCCTCCAGCGGGGAGTGGGAGGCATCGATCATTACCCCGTTACAGCCCAGGGCGATCGCCTGCTGCACGTTTGCCGCGGTTGTTCCGTGATCGAAATGGATGGCCACCGGCACCTCGGCGCGATGCGCAGCGGCCTCCATGGCGGGCATCAGCAGATGAAAATCGTAACGGCTGAAATGAGGCTCCGAGAGACCGAGAATTACCGGCGCCCGTGCATGTTCAGCGGCACGCAGGATACCCTCAAGGAAGTCCAGGCTGAGGATATTGAACGACCCCACCGCATAAGCGTTGTCATAGGCATGACGCAGCATGTCCTTCATATGTACCAGGGGCATCGTTCAACTCCTCATTAGGGTGCTTTGCCACAGAGAACACAAAGTGCACAGAGCAATGATTGGGTACTGTTGGAGCCAACATTCCGATGGATACGCCTGCGGCATATCCACCCTGCAATCGGTATTGAGCTGTTGCTCTGGAGTATCGATTAACTAATAGTCTCCATACTCAGTGTTCTCTGTGACCTCTGTGGCTTAAGTTAATAATCAACCCGTTCGCCGAACAGCGGCAGGCCATGCTCGGCAATGTGGCGCCGCATTCCCTCGGGCAGTAACAGCATCGGTTGCTCCAGTATCAGCGCCTTGCTGTGTCGTTCTATCAGAGCCAGCGCCTGCTCCTTGTTATAGCGTGCACGGGTGGAGAACTTGCCGGAGCCGCCCTCCACTTTCCAGCTCTCCTTGCGACGGGACGCATGCAGCCAGGGCTGGCGCGTGGCAAAATGTCCTGTTCCTACCTGCGTCTGCCAGGGGCGAACAAGCCGGTTAAGGATCCGCGGCAACTCTTCATCGTATAGCCGACGCAGCGGTGTCAGCACGCGGTCGTAACGCTGCTCGTGCACATCGGCACCTGCCCAAGCGATCCCGTCTAGCCCCTTCTCCACCACATGCATCAACATCAGCTTCAGCGCCAGCGAGACCCACTCCTTGCGAAACGGCGGACGCGGCACGCCGCCACGGGAGCCGTAGCGCAGCGAGGCCTGCTGCCAGTCGCTCTGCAACTCCTCGATAAACAGTACCCGCTCGCCACTGTCGGCACGGCGTACCTTGGTGCGGATATGCAGCAGGATGTTGCGCTCAAAAAAGTGGCCGTTAAAGTGTGAGTGGTGATAATCGGGCAAGGTCACCAGCCACTCGCGATAGTCTTCCCCGCCATGCAGGCTCATATATTCATACTGCGATCGGTAGGCCAAATTGCAGCGCAGTCGGTGGTTACGCAGCGCGTGTAACTCCGCCGCCTGCACCGCTTCCTGCTTTGTCTCAAACAGGATTTGCTGTTTGCCCTCCGGCAAAGCAATGGCCTGACTGTAAGGGCCGAGCACAAACCAGGACGGCCGGTCCGTTGCCTCCAGTGCATGACCGTCCGGCCATATCACACCGATACGGTAGTTCGCCCCGCTGTTGTGATAGCGCACCACCCCGACATCCCTGTCGCCGACGGGGAGTCCCGCCAACTGCAGCTGATAGGCGGCCATCTTTCGCGCGGTCTCCTGCAGGAGCAGCCGGCAGCTGCGCTCACACTCCAGCTCATTGCAAAGCCGCGGCTGAATAGGACTGAAATCGATGGCCGCCATCAGCGCAGATTTGTCGATAACGACATCGGGTGACTGCTGCGAGAGAAAGTCCATCACGCCCGACCAGTTAAGCTCCTCACGCCGTATCCCTTTACCTCTCAGGTTGAGCAGTGTGCGCTGCCACTGCCTTGCCGGTGCGCGCTGCTGCGGAAATGATTCAAGCCGGTGGCGAAGCAGGCTGTAGAGACGCTGCGGATATACGTAAGTCCGCTCCTTGGGCAATGTTTTCTCCGCCAGCAGGCGCCGCCTTGCCTGTTCGATGAGTTGCACCTGGGCGGGCTCACGGATCCAGTTGAGAAAGACCGTGCGATCCGCCTCCGGCCACAGGCCTATCCAGTTGATATCCGCCAGGGTATAACCGGAAAAACCGTAGCCGCTGCCCGACACAACATCGTTGTGCGGCTGCTCCACCAGGATATCGATCAGTGGGTAAAGGTGATGGTGCGGGGTCTTCTCGGTGATGCGCAGTTTCTGTCGCCCGGCATGGTACCTTGCCCGCTCCGACATGATGCCAACATAACGTCCGCTTGGTAGTACCGGCATACGACACCCCGCTTTAACCGTTTGTGAAAGGCTACTCCTTGCCGGGAAACTTGATCACTTCATGTGAGCCTTCATCAACCTCCAGTTCACCCAGCAGCATCTCCATTGCCTCCAACACCCGTTTCAGCAACACGCCGGCGTTGGGAACAAACAGGCGAATCTGACAGTGCACCGGCTCATGCAGCCCCTCCCGACGCTCCTTGTCGAAATTCGTCCAGGCGGCAATCGGCAGATCGTTGTAGGTCCGGTCAACGATAATCCAGGCATCACGCTGCAGAATAAGGTCCAGCGTCTGCAGTTTCGGCAGCGTTATGCGCAGGCTCTCACCGAGGCGGTTCAGCGCCACCTGTACGTGGTTGTAGTGCAGGGCATCGAGTACCCCATCCCGGTAGGTGTAAACCGGAACCTCATCATGCCGGGTGTACATACCCTCTCCTCGTGTCACCACCGCCACCCAGTTCGCAGGAATGGTCAATGGCGACAACAGTTCATGTGCGCGAAGATAGTTGTCGGCGACATACTGCTCGTCAGGCCAGGATTGACACATAACTAACTCGTCAGACTCGCGAACAGTGTCGGCAGCTTCTCCGGCAGGCGGTCCACATTGTCGATAATGGTGTAGTTACTCTCACCGAAGATACGTTTCACATAACTGTCGGCGTTGGGATCCAGGGTCAGGCAGTAGGTCAGGATCCCGTTGGTGTAGAGCTCCTCCACCGCCTTCTTGGTGTCATGGCGCAGGTGCTGCGGGTCGCGTTCGTCGATATCCGCCGGTTCGCCATCGGTAACCAGGAGTACCAGTTTGCGCCGCTCCGGCTGCTTGAGCAGGTGATGGCCGGCGTGACGCAGCGCACCACCCATTCGGGTCGACAGTCCACCCTGCATTCCGGCCAGGCGCGACTTGGCCTCGTCACCGAAGTGTTCGTTGAAGTCCTTAAAGCGGTAGTACTGCACATCGTGCCGGCCGTCGGAGGCAAAGCCGTGCACCGCAAAGGGATCGCCGATCCCCTCGATCGCGGTGGAGACCAGCGTTGCCGCTTCACGGGTCAGTTGCAGGACTGTTTTTTCCGAACCGGCCATCTTCTCGTTGGTCGATTCGGAAAGATCCAGCAGCAGCACCACGGAAAGATCGCGACTCTTCAGCACATTGCGCATGGTGATGCGGGGGTTGGGCTGCTCGCCCATGCGAATCGCAATCATCGCGTCGATCGCCGCATTGATATCGATCTCATCCCCATCTTCCATGTTGCGTACCCGCTGCACCCCCTCGGGGGTCAGCAGGTCGATGATCTGCTTGATGCGGTGGGCGATGGGTTTGTACTCGGTGAGGATATCCTCGATATCCTCCGGATCGCCCTTCGGCTGGCGACGCTCATACACCGTCACCCAGTCGGGACGACTCAACTGGATCTGGTAATCCCATTCCTGATAGTGGAACGGATCGGAAATCGGCTCCTTGCCCCACATCTCATTGTAACTGACCCCCTCATCCTCATAGGGGAACAGTTCGGTGGGGAGGGTCCAGATCTCCTGCGCATCGTCACCGGCCAGTTCGCAATCGACCTCGTTGGCCATCTCCATCACGCTGACGGTCTTGCGCACCTGCCGCTGACTTGCCGGGATGTATTCGATACCGGCATCCATATCGAACTCCTCGAACTCCCACACGTAGCGGTTATCGTCCCGGTAGGAGATCCGGTTGCGCTCGAGGATACGCAGGCTCGGCACCTCTTTGCGCGCGGCGAAGATGTTGAACAGCTCCATCCCCATGTGCCAGGAGAAGGTGTTGTCATCCTGCTTGTCGGTGATCTGCTCATGAAAACGCTGAGCGAAGGCATTCAACTCCTCGTCGTCGGTTTTGTATGAAGAGTCGAGCAGCATCAGCGAGACCTTTTCCAGTACCGCGACGGTCGGATGCTCTACCGGCTCCTCGTAGTCAAACTCAAGCAGCGAACGCCACAGTTTTTTCAGGCCGGGAAAATCCTTCGCCGCCTTGTACTCAACCCGCGCATCCTCCATCAGGCCGATGAAGTACATCTGCGCCGGGCTCAACTGCTCGGCCGATAGCGGCGAGGTGGTGTAGCACATATGCGCCGCCATGTGCGCGGCGATGGCGCGGTAGAGCTCAAGACCGGCAATGCTGATCTCATCCTTGGCCAGGTCATCGACGGCATCGGGCATATGGAAGATACGGTGCTCGATATAGGGTTTGAAATCGGTATAGTCGGCGCCGGTGGGACGAAGGAAAAAGTCCCTGCCCCACAGTGCGCGCAGATAGAAATTGAGCTTGCGCTGGGTCTTGACGAAGAGGACGCCGCGGCGCTCCTTTTGCAGCACCGCCTTGCTGTCGGCCGACTCGAGATTGAAGTACTTGGTCAGATTATCAAAATCACGACGATAGGCCTGGGCGCCGAAATTGGCCCAGCGGCGCAGTCCGCTCAGGGTCAGCTTGGAGAGCAGCTCATCCATGTGGTTGAGCATGGGACGCACGCCCCGCGCCGCGGTGGAGGAGATCTGATGAATCAGGGTGAGGTAACCACGCAGCAGTTCGGCATCGCCGAGGTTGCGGGATGCCGAGGGAAGACTGCTGAACAACAGCGTCACCACCTCACCGGAGACCATGGAGGAGAGCTTCATCGCGGCGGCAATGCAATCCGGGATCACATCCTCGCCACACTCCTTGGCCACCAGCGGCATCTCCTGCAGGTAGGTGATCACCAGGCCGCTGCCGCGCCCCAGGTTACACAGCGCCCGCGCCCCTTCCATATACTCCTGCAAGCCCGCCGGAGACATAACGCGGGCCGCCTCATGGAAGGTGCCCTCCAGGACATCGCGCACTTCCGGCGCGGTCTCCTGCAGAAACTCTTCATAATCTTCGAGTTTAATGCTCATGGTTTAAGCCTCAAAACCTTTAACGCAAAGGCGCAAACGCCGCCATGGACGGCGGTGGTAGACAATGCAGGGAGCACATTGTCGAGACGCAAAGGACGCAAAGAAAACCATTTAAACGCTTTCTTCTGTGAGTCATCGAATATCGCCCTTAACTCGCAACTTCACCTATCTGCACATACCTGAATAACCTTTGCGCCCTTTGCGTCTTTGCGTCTTTGCGTTGAATGCTTTTACTTAGCCGAAGAAGGTCTGGACCGCTGCGTTGAGGGTATCGCGCATGTCCGGGTCGTCGGTGAGCGGGGTTACCATCGTCATGGAGCAGGCCTCGGTCGGGTCGATTCCCTTGGCGATCAGCTGTCCGGCGTAGACCAGCAGACGGGTGGAGATCCCCTCGTCCAGGCCGTGGCCCTTGAGGTTGCGGGCACGGTGGGCGATCTGCACCAGCTTGCCGGCGGTCTCCTTGTCGACACCGGACTCCTTGGCGACGATCTCGGTCTCCTTCTCCTGCTCCGGGTAATCGAAGTCGAGACCACCGAAACGCTGCTTGGTGGACTGCTTCAGATCCTTCATCAGGCTCTGGTAACCGGGGTTGTAGGAGATCACCAGCTGGAAATCCGGGTGCGCTTCAATCAGCTCGCCCTTCTTGTCCAGCGGCAGGGTGCGGCGGTGATCGGTCAGCGGGTGGATCACAACGGTGGTGTCCTGGCGCGCCTCGACCACCTCATCGAGGTAGCAGATGGCGCCGATGCGTGCCGCGGTGGCCAGCGGTCCGTCCTGCCACTTGGTGCCGTCCTTGTCGAGCAGAAAACGACCGACCAGGTCGGAGGCGGTCATGTCCTCGTTACAGGCCACAGTGATGAGCGGCTTGCCCAGCTTGTAGGCCATGTACTCGACAAAGCGCGATTTACCACAGCCGGTCGGCCCCTTGAGCATCATCGGCATGCGGGCATTATAAGCCGCCTCATAGAGAGCCACTTCCTTACCCACCGCCTCGTAGTAGGGCTCGTTTTTAATAATGTACTGATTGGGATCAACAGTGGTATTAGACATAACGGACCTTCCCTCTAACTTGGTCAAAATTACACTTCGTCGTCGGTTTCAAGTTCACCGCTCCAGCCCGCGGCCTTAGCCCTTTCAAGAGCCTCGCCGTGGATCCGGGCATGACGCTCGGCAAGCTCTTCAGGCAACTGGCTGACCAGACAGCCATACTTGTCCCACTCGGCATTGACCTTGTTCATCAAGGCATCAATCCCGGCTAGGTTCCAACCCTCACAGGTCTCTGTTTCGGGTATCAGACCAAATACCCGGGCATCGCGAATCACCTTGCCGATACTGGTCATTCCGCCGTAGATATCGTTATCGATGCCGACATATGTATTTGGTTTTGCCATGGTTATCTCTCACTCTTAAGGTTGTCGGCTTAAACTCCGCAACCTATGTGTATTTGTGTTGAAAAAACCCCTGACCGCATCAGGTCGGGCAGGGGTTTTCTCATATCTACCCCGGCCGGGACTTATTTGGACTGACCGCGGAAGATGATCATCGAGGTACCGGCACACTGTGCAAAGTTGTCCAGACCCAGCAGGCGAACATGGTTGTTCGGATGGGCCTTGTGACAGGCTTCCAGCTCGGCCAGGATGGCATCCACGTCGGTCTCACCGAACATCGGCAGCTTCCACATGTACCAGTAGTGGTCGAAAGCGTTCTCCGGTTCGGTGTGCTCAACGCTGGGGTTCCAGCCCTTGTCGACGATGTACTGGATCTGCGCACGGATCTCGTCCGCAGACATCTGCGGCAGGTAGGAGAAGGTCTCGAACTTGCGGCTCTCAACGTCCGACAAGCTGGAGTTGTAATCTTGCATATCACTCATGATTGAATTCCTCGTCAATTCAGTTAAAGGCTTTTAACGCAAAGTTCGCGGAGAGCGCAGAGCTCGCAAAGACTTTATGGCAAGCACAGCTGCAGACAGCATTGATATCCTTTGCGCCCTCTGCGTCTCTGCGTTCTTTGCGTTTATCTTTGTCCTTTATTTATGCGCCACGTCGAGTTTGTCGACGGTGTCGAACTCGAACTTGATCTCTTTCCAGGTTTCCATCGCCATCTTCAGCTCGGGGCTGCTTTCGGCGGCCTTGGTCAGGATCTCCTTGCCCTCTTTCTCCAGTTCACGCCCTTCGTTGCGGGCCTGAACACAGGCCTCAACGGCTACGCGGTTGGCCGCGGCGCCGGCTGCGTTGCCCCAGGGGTGACCCAGGGTGCCGCCACCGAACTGCAGTACGGAGTCGTCGCCGAAGATGCTGACCAGCGCCGGCATGTGCCAGACGTGGATACCGCCGGAAGCGACCGGGATAACGCCGGGCATGGCGCCCCAATCCTGGTCGAAGAAGATACCGCGTGAGCGGTCTTCCTTGATGTAGGAGTCGCGCATCAGGTCGATCCAGCCGAGGGTCGCGTCACGGTCGCCTTCCAGCTTGCCGACAACGGTACCGGAGTGGAGGTGGTCGCCACCGGACAGACGCAGCACCTTGGTCAGTACGCGGAAGTGGATACCGTGGTGCGGGTTGCGGTCGAGAACCGCGTGCATCGCACGGTGGATGTGCAGCAGTACGCCGTTGTCACGGCACCAGCGGGCCAGCTGGGTGTTGGCGGCGAAGCCACCGGTCAGGTAGTCGTGCATAATGATCGGAGCGCCGATCTCTTTGGCGTACTCGGCACGCTTCATCATCTCATCAGCGGAAGGCGCGGTAACGTTCAGGTAGTGACCCTTGCGCTCGCCGGTCTCGGCCTCGGCCTTGTGGATGGCCTCCATGACGAAGTCGAAACGCTGCTTCCAGCGCATGAACGGCTGGGAGTTGACGTTCTCGTCGTCCTTGGTGAAGTCCAGGCCACCACGCAGGCCTTCGTAGCAGGCACGGCCGTAGTTCTTGGCGGAGAGACCCAGCTTGGGCTTGATGGTGCAGCCCAGCAGCGGACGGCCGTACTTGTTCATGATATCGCGCTCGGTCTGGATACCGTGCGGCGGTCCGTTACAGGTCATGACGTAGGCGATCGGGAAGCGGATATCTTCCAGACGCAGCATACGCAGGGCCTTGAAGCCGAAGACGTTACCCACCAGGGAGGTCAGTACGTTGACCACGGAACCCTCTTCGAACAGGTCGATGGGATAGGCGACGAAGGCGTAGAAACAGGTATCATCACCCGGTACGTCCTCGATGGCATAGGCCCGGCCCTTGTAGTAATCCAGGTCGGTCAGCAGGTCGGTCCAAACGGTGGTCCAGGTACCGGTGGAGGACTCGGCGGCCACGGCGGCTGCAACCTCTTCACGCGGCACACCCGGCTGAGGGGTGACCTTAAAACAGGCCAGGATGTCGGTCTCTTTGGGAGTATAATCAGGATCCCAGTATGTTTCGCGGTACTCTTTAACGCCCGCGCTGTAGCTTTTTACCGCCATGGTTCTCATCTCCTCATGGGTTCTACAAGTTCAATGCCGGTCGGCCCGGTATGGCCTTCCCGACGCGTGTTTCCTCTTGACGATTGAAAATGTAGACGAGGAATGAGATAAATAAAAATTAATTGTTAATATTAATTCCATTTACTTTCGTTTATCCCTTATCGGATGGATAAGTCACATGATTCGAGCCACCCTGCAACAGTTAAGACTCTTCGAGGCGGTTGCCCGCCATGGCAGCTACACCCGCGCCGCCGAGGCGATTCACCTGACACAACCGGCGATCTCGATACAAATCAAGCGGTTGGAAGAGGGTCTGGGGGTTTCCCTGTTCGAGCAGATGGGGAAGAAAATCTACCTGACCGCCGCCGGCAAGGAGCTCTACGCCACCTGCCAGGACGTGTTTGACCGCCTGGGCGCCTTTGAGGGGAAGCTGGATGAGCTGAGAGGCGAAGTTGCCGGTCCACTCAACCTGGCGGCGGTGACCACCGCCAAATATTTCCTGCCTCACTATCTGGGCGCCTTTTTGCGGCGCTACCCCAAAGTGGTTCCCCAGCTCAAGGCGAGCAATCGTGCACGCATCGTCGAACGGATGGAGGCCAACGTGGACGACATCTACATCATGGCCACCCTGCCGGAGGCTATCGATATCGAGGCCCACCCCTTTCTCAAGGACGAACTGGTGATGTTCGCCCACCCACATCATCCACTGGCAGGCAAAAAAAAGATTCCTTTGGAACAGCTGTTGAGAGAACGCATCATCTCCCGAGAGGCCGGTTCCGGTATCCGCATGACCTTTGAGCGGCTGTTGGCCGAGAGGGAGATTACGATCGACCCCTATATGGAGTTGGGCAGCGGCGAGGCGATCAAGCAGGCGGTGATGTCGGGTATCGGTGTCGCGATGCTCTCCACTTTCAGCCTGAAACTGGAACTGGAAACCAAGCGCCTGGTCTTGCTGGACGTGGAGGGCCTGCCTATAAGACGCAACTGGTATGCCGTACACCGCAAAGGCAAGCACCTCACTCCGGCGGCGCTGAAATTTATCGAATTTTTGCAGACGATGGATGAGGGGCAGTTGGGGAAGGAGTTGTGATTTTGTGGTTTTCTGGATAAAAGGTTTTGTGTCGCTATCGCGACGAACTGATCAGATGCGGGGGGCTGCCCCGCATTAGATTACCCGTCGCGTCAGCGACACAATCCAATACACAAACCACCAAAAGCCATCCCCTCCCTTGTATGCTACGATTCCAACCCAAATCTGATTAAAACAGTCTCAATAACAGGGTTCCCAAGGATACACATGAGCGAAGTCAAGACTCACCCCACATTCGAGTTCGTACGCCGGCACCGCGTCCCCTCCCTCAACGTCGAGGTTCAGGAGTACCGGCACAAGGGCACCGGCGCCACACACCTCCACCTGGCGGCGGAGGATGACCAGAACGCCTTCCTGGTGGCCTTTCGCACCGTACCTCAGGATTCCACAGGGGTGGCGCACATCCTGGAACACACTTCCCTTTGCGGCAGCCGCAAATACCCGGTACGCGATCCCTTCTTCATGATGACGCGCCGCTCACTCAATACCTTTATGAACGCCTTCACCGCCGCCGACTGGACCGCCTACCCCTTCGCCAGCCGCAATCGCAAGGACTTCGACAACCTGCTGGATGTTTACCTCGATGCGGTGTTTTACCCCAAGCTGGAGGAGCTGGACTTCCTGCAGGAGGGCCACCGGGTGGAGTTCGCCGAACCCGACAACCCCGCCTCGGAGCTGGTATTCAAGGGGGTGGTCTTTAATGAGATGAAAGGGGCGATGAGCTCCCCTACCGCGGCACTCTATCAATCCCTGACCCGTGAGCTCTTCCCCACCATCACCTACCACCACAACTCCGGTGGGGACCCGGAGCGGATCCCGGATCTCACCTATGAGCAGCTGAAGGCCTTCCATGCCCGCCACTACCATCCGAGCAATGCGGTGTTCATGACCTTCGGCGACATTCCCGCCGCTGAGCATCAGGCCAAATTCGAGGCCGGCGCCCTCGGTGAATTCCAGGCGCTGAAGATGGACATCAGCGTACCGGACGAACAGCGCTACAGCGCCCCGATTCAGGTAGAAGATCGCTATGCCCTCGACGGCGAGGAGGACACCGCCGACAAGACCCATATCGTCATCGGCTGGCTGCTGGATAAGAGCATCGATGCCGAGGCGGTGATGCGGGCCCACCTGCTCTCCGGTGTGTTGCTGGACAACGGCGCCTCGCCGCTACTGCGCGCACTGGAGACCACCGAGCTGGGCAGCGCCCCCTCGCCGCTTTGCGGTCTGGCCGACTCCAATCGTGAAATGATGTTAGCGGCAGGCCTCGAGGGCTCCAACCCCGAGCATGCCGAGGCGGTGGAACAGCTGGTGCTGGATGTGCTGGCGGATGTCGCCGAGAACGGTGTCGAGCAGTCGATGGTCGAAGCGGTACTGCATCAACTGGAGCTCTCCCAGCGGGAGATCAGCGGCGACGGCCTCCCCTTCGGCCTGCAGCTGATGGTACAGACTTTGAGCCCCCTGCTCCATGGCGGGGATGTGGTCAAGGAGCTGGACATCGATCCCATTCTGGAGAAATTGCGCGAACAGATTCAGGACCCTTCCTTCATCAAGGGGCTGGCCCGTGAGGTGCTGGAGAACCCCCACCGGGTCCGGCTGGTGATGAAGCCGGATCCGACATTGAGCGCGGAACGTGCCGCCGCCGAGGCCGAACGACTGGCGGAAATGAAGGCCGCCATGGACGACAGGGAGAAGCAACGGGTGATGGAGATGGCCGCCAAACTGCTCGAGCGGCAAAACCGGCAGGACGACCCGGAAAACCTACCCAAGGTCGGCCTGGAGGACATCCCCACCGAGCTGAACATCCCGGTGGGGAAGGAGCACAGCATCGCCGGGATGCCCGCCACCTGGTTCGCCCGCGGCACCAACGGCCTGGTCTACCAGCAACTGGTGGTGGACCTGCCCCAAATGGATGCAGAGCTGGTGGACCTTATGCCCATCTTCTGCGACATCATCACCGAAGTGGGTTGCGGCGAGATGGATTATCTTCAGTCCCAGGCGCGCCAGGCGGCGGTCACCGGCGGCATCATAGCCAACGCCACCGTGCGTGGTGCGGTGGATGACATCAACCGGGATCGCACTGTCCTCACCCTCTCCGGCAAGTCTCTCAACCGTTATCACACTGAGTTGGGTGAGATTATGCTGGGGATCTTCGAAAACGCCCGCTTTGATGAGCTGTCACGCCTGCGTGAACTGGTCTCTCAGGAGCGCATGTATCGTGAACAGCGCGTCACCAGCGCCGGCCATACCCTCGCGATGTCCGCCGCCGCCGGCGGCCTGGCCCCCAATGCGGCGCTCAATCATCGCTGGAGCGGACTGGCCGGCATCAAGTCGCTCAAGGCTTTGGATGACTCCCTCGACGACCCCTCCGTGCTGAAGGCCTTTGCCGAAAAGCTCGAACGCATCCGCGACAGCCTCGCCTCCGCACCGCGTCAATTGCTGCTCATCGGCGAAGAGGCCGAACAGCAGGCGATCAACGACAGCATCGACCGGCTTTGGTCAGACAGGTCTTTCCAGACCGACACCGCCCGCTTCGTCGCCCCAGCCGCCGGCGGACAACTCAAACAGGCATGGACCACCTCAACCCAGGTCAACTTCTGTGCCAAGGCCTTCCCCACCGTGCCCGCCGAGCATGCCGATGCCCCGGCGCTGATGGTGTTGGCCGGTTTCCTGCGCAACAACTTCCTGCATCGAGCCATCCGCGAACAGGGCGGCGCCTACGGCGGTGGCGCCGGCTTTGATCCGGACAGCGGCGCTTTCCGCTTCTTCTCCTATCGCGATCCGCGCCTGGAGGAGACCCTGGCCGACTTCGACCACTCCATTGACTGGCTGCTGGAGAACAAGCATGAAGATCGTCTGGTGGAGGAGGCCGTCCTCGGCATCATCAGCAGTATCGACAAACCGGCCTCACCCGCCGGTGAGGCGAAAAAGACCTTCCATGGCATCCTGCACGGTCGCACACCCGAGCAGCGCCGTCGCTTCCGCGCACGGATCCTCGAGGTTAAACAGGATGACTTGAAACGTGTTGCCGAAACGTGGCTCAAGCCCGAGGCGGCCAGCACGGTGGTGATCAGCGATCCGGCAACCCTGGAAAAACACCCGTCTCTGGATCTGGAGATAATCCGGCTCTAACCACCGAAACAGAAGGCGGTCACGGCATCCCCTTCCAGCCGATGCCGTGACCGCCTCTGCTCCGGAAGCACATAGATGCCGAGGATGATCTCAAATAAACCCGCCATGTTTGATAAACAGCGACGAATTCTGTTTTGACTCCCACTTACCTGTTCCGGTAAAAATATAGGCATGGGTAACATCCACGACACTGCCGCTTTACCACAGGGCGGTGTCCGGGGACCGGGACGGTTGTGCCGCGCGGTAGAGGCCCTCTCGCCGGCAACAGCGCCGAGGAATATAAAAAACCAATAAATACATGGAGTTATTATGAATTCTCAATACAATGTCGTTTTCACGGGCGAACTGAAACCGGGTACGGAAAGAGAGTCTTTCATCAAGACATTCAGCGACCGCTTTCAATGCGATGAAGCCAAAGCGATTGAAATTCTCGACAGTGGCAGCGCGGTGACGTTAAAAAAAGCGGTCACCCGTGAAGTGGCGGAAAAGTTCAGGGAAGCGCTCGAGGCAATGGGTATGATGGTTTCCCTGACACCTGCCGTGGCCGGCGCCGGCGAAGCCCAACCGCATGTGGAATCGATGCCGGCCCCTGAAGCGGATAACCCCTACCAGGCCCCCAGAGCTGACCTGAACACCGCTCAGGATGAAGGTGAGATGAGCGGTCCGGTATCGGTTCCCTTCGGCAACGGCTTTCGCTGGATTACCACCGCCTTTCGCAATCACTTCATGGCCAACCCCATGGCATGGATTGGGGCGTTCCTGATTTTCTTCATCTTATCCATCGTGATTCAAATCATCCCCCTGCTCGGGCCGCTGGCGATCTCACTGCTGTCACCTGTGTTTATCGCCGGCTTCGCCATCGGCGCCAGGGCTCAGGATATGGGGGAGGATTTCACGGTCGGCCACCTGTTCAGCGGCTTCCAGCAACACGCCGGGCAATTGATGCTGATCGGCCTGCTCTATCTGGTAGGAATGGTTGTCATCGGTATTGTATTCGCCGTGCTCCTCGGCGGCTCAATGGCCATGTTCGGCGCCATGGATGTGAATGACCCTGCCGCGGCCCAGGCTATGGCACAGGACCCCACGCCCGTCATACTGATGTCCCTCTTTATGGCGCTGCTGTTCATTCCCCTATTGATGGCCTACTGGTTTGCTCCGGCGTTGGTCAGCCTTGACGGGGTCTCCGCCGTGTCGGCGATGCGCATGAGTTTCATGGGCTGTCTCAAGAATATCCTGCCGTTCCTGCTCTACGGCATCGTCTCCCTCGTGTTGATGCTTATCGCCAGCTTACCGGTATTTCTCGGCCTCTTGGTTCTGCTGCCGGTAATGGTGGCCAGCCTCTACACCTCCTATCGCGACATCTTCTATCCCGATGCCCGGAGAGGATAACCGGATCCCGACAAAGGCAGGGGAGCGCTTTTGCTCCCCTATATGACTGCCGTACTGGAACAGCCTGTTCAACGGATGGAATTATTCCGGTTATCACGATGAATCAGACCCTCACCAGCACAACAGATACGATACGCCGGTACGAAACACCCGAAGGGGTCCAGCTCCAGTTAAAGCTGGCCGGCCCGGTTGTGCGTGCCTGCGCCTGGGCCATAGACATGCTCATCAAGGGTGTGATCTACATGGCGATATCGATGACGACCGCCTTTTTCGGCGGTGTCGGAGTGGCGCTGATGCTGATCGGTTTTTTCCTGCTGGAGTGGTTTTTTCCGGTTATCTTCGAAGTCCATTCCGGCGCCACCCCGGGGAAAAAGGCGATGGGGCTGTTGGTGGTGCACGATAACGGCACACCGGTCTCCCTGTCGGCATCGCTGATCCGCAACCTGTTGCGTGTCGCGGACTTCTTTCCCGTGTTATACGGGGCCGGCCTTATCAGCATGCTCAGCAACCGGAATTTTCAGCGGATGGGGGATATGGTTGCAGGGACTTTGGTGGTTTACCGCGACGACCACACGACGGACATCACTATACCCCGCGCCCTCCCCAAGCCGCCGCCGGCGCAGTTAAGTGTTGATGAACTGAGAAACCTCATCGCCTTTGCCGAGCGCAGTAACCGCCTTTCCGAGGAGCGCCGTGTTGAGCTGGCCAACCAGCTCGAGGCGCTCACCGGCCTGCAGGGCCAGGCGGCGGTGAATGAACTCTATGCCTATGCCAACTGGCTGACACGGGGACGTTAATGCACCAGGATGCCTTTGTTGAACGTTACCGCCCCCTGTGGGATGAACTGGAAGGCATCCTCGATACCCTGGAGCTGCCGCGGCGCAAACGGCAAGCAAAAGGGGATGATCTGTCACGCTTGCCGCACCTTTATCGTCAACTGTGTAACCACTACGCCCTGGCACAACAGCGACGTTACAGCCCCACCCTGGTCGAGCAGTTGCACCGCCTGGTGCTTCGCGGCCATCAGCAGCTCTATACCCGACATGGTGCATGGCTATGGCGGCTGTTGATTTTCGTGGTGGCGGACTTTCCTCGCACCCTGAGGGCAAACCTCAACTATTTTCTTGTCGCCCTGGGGCTGTTCTTGATTCCGGCGCTGCTGGTCGGCGGGATGTGCATGGTGGATGAGCACCTGATCTACA
This sequence comes from Pseudomonadota bacterium, assembly GCA_046484535.1. Taxonomy (GTDB): domain Bacteria; phylum Pseudomonadota; class Gammaproteobacteria; order Thiohalomonadales; family Thiohalomonadaceae; genus JAPHTQ01. The sequence goes on from JAWOIT010000133.1 coordinate 35,069, forward strand.
GCATCATGGATGAAGAGAGTGTGGCGGAGATGGAGTGGATGTACGACCCGGATAACCGCAAGGTCGGCCGGGAGAGCGGACGCAACGCCGAATCGGACTTCGCCATGTTCGGCTTTTATATCTATAACAATATCAGCATCGGTTTCCGTGCCTTCGCCATGGGAATACTTGCCGGTATCGGCACTATCGTGACCCTGGTCTATAACGGCCTGGCGATCGGCGGTGTCGCCGGACATCTGACACGTATCGGCTATACCGATACTTTCTGGCCCTTTGTCAGTGGCCACGGGGCACTGGAGTTGACCGCCATTGTCATTTCCGGTGCAGCCGGATTGATGCTCGGCCATGCCTTGCTGGCGCCGGGCCGCTACCGCCGCCTTGATGCACTGAAAATTCGCGGTCGTATCGCCTTAAAGCTGGTTATGGGCGCTGCGCTGATGCTCCTGGGCGCCGCCTTTATCGAGGCATTCTGGTCATCCAGCGGTTACAGCAGCCCCGTAAAATACAGCGTCGCCTCCGTACTCTGGCTGCTGGTCATCACCTATTTCATCTTTGCCGGACGGAGCGCCCATGGATCTCGCTAGGCTTGAAATCGCCATGCGTCCGCGCAGCCACTGGGAGGCGATCGACCTGGGCTTTGCCCTGGCCCGCCGTTGGTTTATACCGCTTGGCGCCTTGTGGTTATTGACGGCCCTGCCGGCGGCTCTGCTTTTCACCCTGCTGTTCAGCGACAATTATATCTTGCTCGCGGTGCTGCTCTGGTGGTTCAAACCGCTTTATGAGCCGCCCCTGACATACTGGCTAAGCCGTGCGGTATTTGGCGAACGCCTGCCCCTCAAAACGGTGCGCCGAAACTGGTGGCGTATCGTCAGGCCGGGACTGCCGGCCAACCTGACCTGGCGGCGCCTCAGCCCCAACCGCTCTTTCTATATGCCGGTCGCACTGCTGGAGGGCTTGAAGGGCAAGGAGCGAAGGCAGCGTATCGAGGTGCTTGGCCGGCGCCAGCATGCCGGGACGTGGCTGACCATCGTCGGTTTTCACTTTGAGACTCTGCTTGAGATCTGCCTTATCCTGACGCTCTACTTCCTCATCCCGGAGGAGCTGCGCTGGTTCGAAGGCAGCAGCGTTCTGATATCCCCCGGCCCCATCGATGAGTGGCTGCAACTGATTTGTTGGCTGATCGCCATGGCGCTCATCGCACCTTTCTACGTCGCCGGAGGGTTTGCGCTTTACCTGCACCGCCGCAGTGAGCTGGAAGGATGGGATATCGAGATAAACTTCCGCCGCACCGTTGAGAATGTAACCACCGGCCGTCGCAGCAGCAGGGGGATTGCCGCCGCATCGCTGTTACTTCTCTGTCTGGCGCTGCCACTCCCCGGTGAAAGCCAGGCCTCAACGCCAGGACCTGAACAGAGCAAGCAAACCATTGAGGAGGTGCTTAACAAGCCCCAATTCGGCCGCATGGAAGAGCAGAGTTTCTGGCGTTATGTCGGCCCGGAAGAGGAGGAAAAAGAGAGCGACTCGGGTATCCTGGCGGCACTGCTTGAGATTCTCAGCAGGATTTTCAAGGGCTTTTTCCAGGGAATCGCCGCCTTCGGTGAGGTCATTTTGTGGGTACTGGGTACTGTGGCTATCGCCTACCTTCTCTACCACTTCTCACGAAACACGAGCTGGATGCAGGCCGCCCTACCGAAAGGGAGAAAGGAGAAACACGAGCTTCCCAGCGAGCTTTTCGGGCTCGATGTCCGTCCCGAATCGTTGCCCGAAGATATCCCCGGTGAGGCACTCATCGCCATCAGGGAAGGGGATCTGCGCGGCGCCCTGAGTCTGCTCTATCGCGGCACGCTGGTGCTGCTGGTGACAAATATCCAAATACCTATCCCCGCCGGCGCCACTGAAGGTGAGTGTTTGGAACTGGTCAGGGAGCACAGACAGAAAAATGAAGCGGACTACTTCCAGAGCCTGACGGATCTTTGGTTACTCACCGCCTATGCTCACCTGCACCCGGATGCACGGGCCGTTGAAAGACTCTGTCATGAGTGGCGAGAGGTCTATAGCCATGCCGACCGCTAACCGGATTCTTCTCTGGCTGCTTGGCATACTGCTCCTGGCGGTAGTTACCGGCTATGGTCTGTGGTTCATGGAGAACTTCGAGCGCGATACCGAAGAGGTGAAAACAGGCATATCGCCCGAGGCGCGCAAAAACCGCTTCCTTGCCGCCGAATATTATCTTCGGGAGATCGGTCAAACCGTGCAAAGTTCCGCCCAACAGGATATTTTCAGTCTCACCCCCTCAACCGAAGATACCATTTTTCTTGGCAGTTACAGCGATACATTTTTTGAGCGTAACAATGAGCAGCTGATCGAGTGGATCAAGAAGGGAGGAATGCTTGTTTTCGCCCTGGACAATCCCCTCTCCGATGATGACAAGGAGATCCTGCTCCTTGAGGAGCTCGGTGTGGAACTTCATTATGCAGAGCGGTCAGACGAGACGTCGACGACAAACCTGAGTGAGCCGGATGACGACCCACGGGTAAGCGTTACCTTTCGTACCGATCACCCTGGAGAATTTACCGCCGGCTTCCTGGCTGACCGCTACCTCCACGATACCAAACAGCGCCCCAACGCCTTCATCGGTGACGGAGAGCAGGCCAAGCTGTTGCGCTATTCGCTAGGCAGCGGCGCCGTTGTCGTACTGAGCGATAACCGGCTTTTCAGTAATGACGAGATCGGTAAATACGACAATGCCTACCTCTTTTCAGAGCTGGTACACACACCGGCTACCGTCTGGATACTTTACAGCACCGAGATGCCCTCCCTGCTTACGTTGCTGTGGCGGCATACCCCTTACCTGTTAGTGACCACAATCGTTCTGTTGTTGATGGCCATCTGGCACCTATTGCTCAGGAGCGGCCCCCGGCTCAGTCTTGAAGAGGATGCAAGGCGCAACCTGCTGGAGCATCTTGATGCGACCGCCGAATACAGCTGGCGTATCGACAAGGCGAAGCGGCTTTTGAGCGACAATCGTCACGCTATCGAGCAGAGCTGGCGGCGACGCCACCCGCAACTAAACAGCCTCGAACAAGAGCAGCGGTGCGAGTGGATCGGTGAGAAAGCGGGCATTGCGGCAAGCGCGGTGGAGCGCACCCTCTATGGTGATATTAAAAACGAAGAGGACTTCATCAGGGCAACAGCGGTCATGCAACAGCTTGCAACGCGGGTAAATCAGCACAGTGCTCCGGCTGTCGGTACGCAGGACACATGAATCGCAATTACAACCAGCAGCGCCGGCAATCATCTGTCTGTGCACTATTAAGTAACGGGAGTTGAAATGTACGAACAGAACAAGACAGATAAAGACATCGAACAGGTGCTCGATAAAATCGGACAGCTGGAACAGGAAATCGGCCGGGCGGTCATAGGACAGAAACAGGTTATACGAGATACCACCGCGGCACTGCTGGCGGGCGGGCATGTGCTGGTAGAGGGTGTCCCCGGCCTGGGCAAAACTCTGCTGGTGCGAAGCCTCGCCGCCGGCATCGGCGGCACCTTCAACCGCGTGCAGTTCACTCCCGACCTGATGCCGAGCGATATCAGCGGACATATTATGTTCGATATGAAAAGCGATGCGTTTCGTGTACGAAAGGGCCCTGTATTCTGTAACTTTCTGCTTGCCGACGAGGTCAATCGAGCACCGGCCAAGACCCAATCGGCCATGCTGGAAGTCATGCAAGAGCAACAGGTCACCATCGAGGGGCAGTCCTTCGAGCTCAAACAACCCTTTCTTGTCCTGGCCACCCAAAACCCGATCGAACAGGAGGGCACCTACCCCCTGCCACAGGCACAGCTTGATCGCTTCCTGCTCAAGGTATTTATCGACTTCCCCAGTGAGGAGGAAGAGAACCTCATGATTGAGCAGGTCACCAACAATAACATCGGCGACAAGCTGGATATCAGCGCAGTGCAAGAGGTTTTAAAGCCGGAGGATATCGTTGCCTTACAATCCTATACCGCCACATTGAAAGTGGACAAACAGATCGTCGCCTACTCTGTTCGCATAGCCCGTGCCACACGCGAGTGGAGTGGGATCGAAAACGGCAGCGGCCCGCGCGGAAGCATTGCCCTGTTGCGCGCGGCACGCGCCAATGCCGTACTTGAGGGGCGCCGTTTTGTCACGCCCGATGATGTAAAAAGCATGGCGCTGCCGGCACTGCGCCACCGCATTAAACTGAGCGCCGATCTCGAGATCGAAGGTTACCGGCCCGATGATGTCCTCGGTGACATCCTCCTTAATGTCGAGGCGCCCCGCCTATGACGCCGACGGGTCGAAGCCTTACGCTCATCGCCCTGTTCGGCCTTGTGCTGCTGCTCAGCCACACAGTGAGCTTGCCGGCGGAGTTGCGCCTGTATATCGCGAGTATCCTGGTCATTGTGCTTGCCTATGACTTTTTCAATGCCCGAAACGTGGACCCGCCGGAGATCACTCGCAACCATTTAAGCAGCATCCCTGTCGGCGTTTGGAGCAAGGTTTCACTCTCGATATACAATCGCAGTGATCGTAGCCAAGGGGTCTGCGTTCATGATCACCATCCCGGTGAGTTTGAAAGTGAAGGCCTGCCGGCTAAACATGTGATCCCCCCCCGGCGAAGACTCGACATTACCTATATGATCCGACCGCCTCGCCGGGGCAACGCCGAATTCAGCGGCACCGATGTCATTATTCGCTCTTCGCTGGGACTGTGGCAAAGAAAGCACACTATCGCCCACCACAGCAGCAGCCGTGTGTTACCCAATTTCCGTGCGATCAGCCACTATGCACTGCTTGCCACCGATAACCGTCTCAGCCAAATCGGGGTCAAGCGCCAACAACGCCGCGGCGAGGGCAATGACTTTTACCAGCTACGCGAATACCGCGCCGGTGACAGCCTGCGCCAAATAGACTGGAAAGCCACTTCGCGTTACCGCAAGCTCATCGCCAAGGACTACCAGGACGAGCGCGACCAGCAGATCCTGTTCATGCTCGACTGCGGTCGGCGAATGCGACATGCCGAAGGGGCTGACGCACACATGGATCAGGCGCTCAACGCCATGCTATTGCTCTCCTACGTCGCCTCAACACAGGGGGATGCGGTTGGCTTCTCCACCTTTGGCGGAGTACAGCGCTGGTACCCACCGCGCAAAGGCGGCAATACCATGCAACAGTTGCTTGCCGGCATCTATGATCTGGAAACCACCACGGAGGCGGCCGACTACCTCGAAGCGGCCCGGCAGATCATGCCGCTACAGCGTCGCCGAGCCCTGGTGGTTATCATTACCAATACCCGCGATGAGGACAGTGACGACCTGGTTGCCGCCACCCGCTTACTGGCCCGGCGCCATCTTGTGGTAATCGCCGACCTCAGAGAGGAGATCCTCGATCAGGCGCAACAACAACCGGTTCAGGATTTTCCCGCCGCATTGCGTTTTCACGGAGTACAAAGCTATCTGGAGAAACGCACACGAAGTCATGAGCAGTTACGTCACCACGGCGCCTTGACACTGGACCTGACGGCGAAACAACTCCCAGTGGCGCTTGTGAATGAATACGAACTGCTTAAGGCATCCGGTCGCCTATAAACACTATGCGGGGCGACCTCTTGGAGGGGTTGAGGTAAGCGTCTTTTAGCTGTTTTGCGGGAAGGACTCTGCACTCCGGCTGGTTATCGCAACTTGTAGACATGACATCGGACAAGCGCTGCGTTAGACTTTCGCCTTCATCACGACACATCGCTTACTGTCCGGCAACCCACAACCTCATTTCTGACATTTCTATGCACGCCCTGGAACTTCATGGCCTGAGAAAGGCCTACAACAACGGCTTCGAAGCGCTGAAGGGAATCGATATGGTCGTCGAGCAGGGTGATTTTTTCGCCCTTCTCGGCCCCAATGGCGCCGGCAAGTCCACCACTATCGGCATCATCACCTCACTGGTGAATAAAACCGCCGGCAGCGTAAAGGTGTTCGACGCGGATCTCGACAAGGACCCGATGAAGGCAAAGCGCTATCTCGGCCTGGTTCCCCAGGAGTTCAATTTTAATATGTTCGAGCCGGTCGAAGAGATCGTCATCAATCAGGCAGGCTATTACGGGCTCGCGCCGTCCGAGGCACGCGAGCGTGCCGAGGAGTCTCTGAAAAAACTCGGGTTGTGGGAAAAAAGGCGCTCTATGGCCCGCTCGCTTTCCGGCGGGATGAAACGGCGCCTGATGATTGCCCGCGCCCTGGTGCACGACCCCAAACTGCTCATTCTGGATGAGCCTACCGCCGGTGTGGATATCGAGCTGCGTCGCTCAATGTGGCAATACCTTCGAGAAGTCAATCGGCGCGGTACGACCATTATTCTCACCACCCACTATCTGGAGGAGGCCGAGCAGCTCTGTCGCAATGTGGCGATTATCGATCACGGTAAGATTATCGAGAACACCAGCATCAAGACGCTGATTAGCAAGCTTGACCGTGAAACCATAATACTGGAGCTCCAGGAGTCGCTGCGCCAAGCGCCTGAGCTCACCGACTACCCCTGCACACTTACCGATGAGCATACGCTGGAGGTCGAAATTCGCCGCGAACAGGGGCTCAATTCATTGTTCGATGAGCTCGCCCGTCACGCGATTACGGTTACAGGGATGCGCAACAAGGCCAACCGCCTGGAAGAGCTGTTTCTCGGCCTGGTTGAAAAGGGGGTGAACAAGTGATGCCACGTTACTACCGTATCGCCTTTACCACTATTCTGCTCAAGGAGATGCGCCGTTTCCTGCGCATCTGGGTACAGACCATTCTCCCGCCGATGATAACCACCGCCCTCTATTTTGTAATATTCGGCAAAATGATAGGCAGCCAGTTGGCTCCCATCGAGGGTTACAGTTACATGGACTACATCGTGCCCGGGCTGATCATGATGACGGTGATCACCAACTCCTACGCCAATGTCGTCTCCTCATTCTACGGTTCCAAGTTTCAACGCTATGTGGAGGAGTTGCTGGTCGCCCCCATCCCTCATTCACTGATTCTTCTGGGTTTTATTTCCGGTGGAGTGGCGCGTGGCTTGATTGTCGGGCTGATGGTGACGATTGTCGCGGGATTTTTTGTCGACCTGCAACTGCATAATATCTGGGTGAGCCTGAGCGTAATGCTAATGACATCAATACTGTTCGCACTGGGCGGCTTTATCAACGCCGTCTATGCCAAGAGCTTTGATGACATCTCCATTATTCCGACATTTGTGCTGACGCCGCTCACCTACCTTGGCGGTATCTTCTACTCGGTCACCATGCTGCCGGGTTTCTGGCAGGATATATCCCTGGCCAATCCTATTCTCTATATGATCAACGCCTTCCGCTACGGCATGTTGGGGGTATCGGATATCAGTCTAGGCACAGCTTATAGTGTAACCATCCTGTTCATTGTCGTGCTCTACAGTTATAGCCTGTGGCTGCTCAAGCGCGGGGTCGGCTTGCGGGGGTAAAAACCTCTTAACGCAAAGGCGCAGAGTGCGCAAAGAAAAACAAGCTATAGGGTGCATGCCCACAAACGCAGTTTCCTATGGTGGGCACACATCGCTTTGCCCACCCTGTATGTACTGTTCTCCTTTGCGCTGAGAACTTTTTCTATTTCTCGCGGGTGGCGCGGAAAGCGATATCGGGCCAACGCTCCTCGGTCAACTGCAGGTTGACCCGGGTTGGTGCGATATAGGTCAAATCGCCCGCCCCGTCGATGGCCAAATTATCCGCCGCCTTCTTCTGAAATTCATCCAGCATCTTCTCGTCATCGCACTCAACCCAGCGGGCGGTGGCAACGTTAACCGGTTCGAAGGTCGCTTCAACCTTGTACTCTTCCTTAAGCCGCTGGGCGACCACATCAAACTGCAGGATACCGACAGCCCCCAGGATCAGGTCATTGTTCTTCAACGGGCGAAACAGCTGGGTGGCTCCTTCTTCGGAGAGCTGCTGCAGCCCCTTTAACAGCTGTTTCGACTTTAGCGGGTCCTTAAGGACCGCACGGCGGAACAGCTCCGGGGCAAAGTGGGGGATGCCGGTGAACTTGAGATCCTCTCCCATGGTAAAGGTATCGCCAATCTGAATGGTGCCGTGGTTATGCAACCCGATGATATCGCCCGGCCAAGCCTCCTCAATGTGACCTCGTTCCTGGGCCAAAAAGGTGATGGCATTGGGGATTTTTACATCACGCCCTATTCGCACCTGCTTCATCTTCATGCCCGGTATGAAGTGACCTGAGCAGACGCGTAGAAAGGCCACTCGATCGCGGTGCTGGGGGTCCATGTTTGCCTGGATCTTGAAGACAAAGCCGCTAAACTTTTCCTCAGAGGGTTCAACCGTACGAGTGAGGGTCGTCCGCGCCAGCGGGCTGGGTGCGTAGTCGACCAGGGCGTCCAGGATCTCCTGAACACCGAAGTTGTTGATAGCCGAGCCGAATAGCACAGGGGTCAACTCCCCCTTACGATAGGCCTCCAAATCGAATTCATGGCTTGCGCCGCGCACCAGTTCCACCTCTTCACGAAAATCGGCGATAATTTCGCCGAAAAGCTCATCAAGTCGGGAATTGTCCAGTCCTTGGATTACCTCGCCGTCAAGCTTCTTTCCACCATGGGTGGCGGACATGATAATGATGCGGTCATTGTAGAGGTCATAAACCCCTTTGAAAGCCTTACCCATACCAATGGGCCAGGTCAGCGGCGCACAGCGGATTTTGAGGATATCCTCCACTTCATCCAGCAACTCGATGGGCTCCCGCCCCTCCCGGTCGAGCTTGTTGATGAAAGTAATGATAGGTGTGTCTCGCAGGCGGCAGACCTCCATCAGCTTGATGGTGCGATCCTCGACACCCTTGGCGGCATCGATCACCATCAGCGCCGAGTCCACGGCGGTCAGGGTGCGATAGGTATCTTCGGAGAAGTCCTCATGGCCGGGCGTATCGAGCAGATTCATGATGCTGTCCCGGTACGGAAACTGCATCACAGAAGAGGTAACGGAAATACCCCGCTCCTGCTCCATCTTCATCCAGTCCGAGGTGGCATGGCGTGCCGCTTTACGCCCCTTGACGGTACCGGCAAGCTGAATCGCACCCCCGAACAGCAGCAGCTTCTCGGTCAGGGTGGTCTTGCCTGCATCAGGGTGGGAGATAATGGCGAAGGTACGTCGCTTGTTTGCCTGCTCGGCGATATTGCTCATAGAGTACTTGAGTTTGGGAGAAAACGCTTATTTTACCTCATTGCGGTATGAGTCAGAAGTGGCATAATCACGATTTATCACGACAACCACGGAGAGGGTAGATGCCGGTTATCCGTACCATCAGTCATGAAAGCATCGATAACGGGGAAATTGCGGCTACAGTGGGCCTTATGCAGCGTACGTATCCCGATATGGGCGTGCTGGCCTTGTTACCGGAAAAAGAAAAATCAAAACTCAAGTCCATTCAGAGCCTATTTAGACACCAGGATATACCGTTAGTGGGAGCTATCTTCCCCGCGCTGCTCGAGGACGAAAAATTCCGCTCGTCAGGCATTATCCTCTTCCTTTTCGACACCATGCCGCCTTACCTGCTTACCCCCGGACTTAAACAGGAGGGCGATGCGCTTGACTCAATCTGCAATGAGATCACCGACAGGTTGTCGACCCTGTTACAGCCCTATCCCGCCGATACCAGCCTTTTTATGCTGTTCGACACAATGTTGCCGCAAATCGGGCAAATACTCGAAAACTTTTACATGAAACTGGCTGACAGAGTCCGTTATTTCGGGGTAAATGCCGGCAGTGAAACCTTCGAGCCAATGCCCTGCCTGTTTGATAGCAAGCAATTAATTGGAGACGGAATGCTGACCCTGATTATCAGTCCGCATGAAGGGGTGGCGCTGGAACACGGCTACCGGGCGCCGCAACATATGGTTGCCGCCACTTCGACGGAAGGCAACAGAATCATCAATATCGACTGGCGGCCGGCCTTCGATGTTTATGCCGAAATCGTCAACGAACAGTTTGGCGTTAGAATTACTCCGGAGAATTTTTATCAATACGCGGTACATTTTCCTTTCGGTATAATACGTGCCGACAGCGAGGTCCTTGTACGAATCCCGGTTGCGCTAATGGAGGACGGTTCGCTTTTTTGTGTGGGAGAGATACCGCCCAACTCAATACTCACATTACTCGACGCCCCTAAACCTGACTCCGAGGATGCGCTGATGAAACTCGTTGAGAAGCTGCCAACGTATAAGAATCAACAAGGCTCGCTCTTGTTTTACTGCGCAGGAAGGCGGCTTCACTTCGGCATTGAAGCGGCTGAAGCGGAGCTGATGCAGCTGCGCCGCCATATTGACGGAAGACATCTCTTCGGGGCGCTGTCGCTGGGAGAAATTGGAAGCTCCCAACGTGGAGGTTACCCTCTTTTCCACAATGCCTGTCTGGTTGCAACGGAGCTCTGAAGTTGAATCAGGAGCGTATTCTCTCGACTCTTTATGACATGGCACTGGTTATCAGCGCCAAAGTCAGACTTCAGCCGCTGTTGGACAACACACTGAAGCGATTAATCTACCACACGGGTTACCCTGTCGGGCTTTTTCTTCTCAACATGGAAGATAACGCGGGAGGCAGGAACAAGCGATACCGACTCTGCAGCGCAATCGGCGATCACCGCCTGATGCCTTACCTTAATCACGATCTCACCCTGCCCGCAGAACTCGACGGCAAACAAGCCGAGGAGCTGAGTATCGATCCGCAAATGCTGGACTCCCTACCGGTTCGCGGGCAGTACTATCACTGCGCCTTACGCCTGCCTGTTCCCGGTGAGGGGGTTATAATATTGCTGTCACCAGTAGCCTCTAACCCGGACATCCCCTTCAGTACGATCTTCCAACCGATTATGGCGAATCTTGCCAATGCGATACAACTGTGCCGAACCAATGAGAGTTTTACCAAGGCGCTTATCAGGGATCGCGATGAGGCGCTTATCGCCAACGAACGTTTTCGCTCGGCGATGGATACATCCAGTGACTGCATTTTCCTCATCGATCCTGAAAAAATGCTGTTTATCGATTTCAACCGGACAGCTGAGTCCGTCTTAGGATACAGCCGCGAGGAACTCAGTCGCCTCGGCCCACATGAGATTAAACCGAAATTGAGCCGTGAGGAACTTCAGTCCTTTTTCCACTCAATTATGCAGCGTCCGGGTGGTGTCAACGAACTTGTTACCGTACACCGCTGTAAAGACGGCAGAACATTTCCGGTGGAGACGCGCCTGAGCGTATTGGTTCAAAAGGAGCATCCACCACTGATAATCAGTGTGGATCGTGACGTAACTGAGAGAAAAAATATCGAAACACGTCTATACGAAGAAAAGGAACGTGCCCAGGTTACGCTCCGCTCAATCGGTGATGCGGTTATCACAACGGACACATCAGGCCGTATTGAGTTTATGAACCCGATTGCAGAGCAGCTAACGGAATGGCGAATACAGGATGCCATTGGTGAGCCACTACAGCATGTATTTCGTATTATCAATGAATCATCCCGTGTAGCCGTAAGAAACCCGGTTGAATTTTGTTTGAGCGAGAAAAGGATTATCGGACTGGACAGCCATACTTTGCTTATCAGTCGCACCGGCAAGGAGATTGCAATCGAGGATTCCGCAGCGCCGATCCGAAATGCCAAGGGTAAAATCACGGGCGCCGTACTGGTTTTTCACGACGTAAGCGAAACCCGCGGACTGGCCGACGAGCTGTCCTGGAATGCAACACATGACCCCCTCACTGAGCTGATTAATCGCCACGAATTCGAACATCGACTTGAAATGGCGTTTATCGATGCACAGCAAAAACAACATACACATAGCCTGCTTTACATCGACCTGGATCACTTCAAGCTCATTAATGATACCAGCGGGCACATTGCCGGAGACAATCTCCTGCATCAACTTTCCACCAAATTGATAGAGCAGGTTCGCGGCGTTGACACCCTGGCGCGTTTAGGTGGAGATGAGTTCGGCCTATTACTAATCAATATTGATGTTTCCGGGGCTCAACGCATCGCCGCCAAAGTACAAGCGGCAATAGACAAGTTTGAGTTTACCTGGGACAACAAGACTTTTAAGGTGAGTGCCAGCATCGGCATTGTCGAGATAAACCGTAACGTTGAAAGCGGAGCTCAGATAATGAGCCATGCCGATATGGCCTGCTACGCAGCAAAAGAAGCGGGCGGAAACCGCATTCACGTATACCAGCCCGATGATACTGAGCTGGCGCAACGAAAAGGTGAGATGCGCTGGGTATCACAAATAAACCACGCCCTCGAAAATGACCGGTTTACCCTTTTCGCCCAACCGATCGTTCCCATTAACAGTCACAGCAAACGCAATCACTATGAACTACTGCTGCGTATCCTCGATGAGGGTGGCAAACTCGTTCTTCCCGGTAATTTTATTCCCGCCGCTGAACGCTATAAACTTATGTATCAGGTGGATCGCTGGGTTATCCACCATGCACTGGAATACTACTGCAAGCACAGGGAACAGTTGGGTGATACGCTGTTAACGCTAAACCTTTCGGGTTTTTCACTGACTCAAGACAGCCTGGTGGACTATATCCTGGAAGAGTTCGAATCCCATAATGCCAACCCGGAAAATTTCTGTTTTGAAATTACTGAAACAGAGGCCATTTCCAACCTCGGGCGCGCTCACGACGTTATCCAGGAACTCAGGCGCTCAGGCTCCTCTTTCGCCCTGGATGATTTCGGTAGCGGCCTGAGCTCCTTTAATTATTTGAAAAACCTCCCGGTCGACTACCTTAAGATCGACGGCAGTTTTGTCAAAGAGATACTGGATGACCCAGTCTATGCCTCCATGGTAGACGCTATCAACAAAATCGGACATGAGATGGGGCTTGAAACCATTGCCGAGTATGTCGAAAACCCGGCGGTGATGGAGAAGCTAAGGGAAATCGGTGTTGATTACGCCCAGGGTAACGGTGTCGGTCTTCCTGTACCGCTGACTGATCTCTAGAAGCTATTTACAAATCCATATCATCCAGTGAGCGCGCCATGATCACCGCATCCTCACGCCCTGAATCCATAGGGTAGTAGTCCCGCCGCACACCTACCTGATGAAAGCCCATGGCATCATACAAACGAATTGCCGCCACATTAGAGGGACGTACTTCCAAAAATACGATATCCGCACCGTGCCGGCCGGCGGTCTGCAAAAGAAAGTGCATAAAACTGCGGCCATAGCCGCGTCCCTGCTCCTCAAGGGCGACTGCAATGTTCAATATATGCGCCTCGCCGGCGGCCGCTGACAATACTCCGTACCCGATTAACTTGTCGTTCTGTAACATCACCCAACAGGAGTAGTGGATGCGCAAGCAATCCCGAAAGATCCCCTCCGTCCATCCGTGACTGTAGACTTGCTCCTCGATCGCCATCACTGCTTCGACGTCGCTCTGCAGCATGGGCCGGATAAGCGGTGAAGCTGCATCCCGGGCGGTACTCATAATTCGCTATTACCCTTTCTCCTGCATTATCTGCCGCGCTAAACAAAGATCGGCCCAGGCCTTACGCTTTTCAAGTGGGGTGCGGAGCAGATAGGCAGGATGGTATGTGACCACCAGCGGCACACCACTTTCATGCCGGTGCACCATCCCACGCAGCTTGCCGATTGGCAAATCGCTGTTCAACAAATTTTGGGCGGCAACCCGGCCTACAGCCAGAATAATCTTCGGTTGCACCAAAGCGATCTGTCGATGCAAATACGGGCTACAGGCCTTTATCTCTTCCGGTTTGGGGTCACGGTTACCGGGTGGCCGGCACTTGAGGATATTGGTGATATAGACCTTTTCACGCTGTAAGCCGATCGCCCTTAACATTCCGTTTAGAAGCGTACCGGCGGGCCCGACAAAGGGTTCACCCAGCCGATCCTCGTCGGCGCCCGGTGCTTCACCGATAATCATCCAGTCCGCATTGTTATTGCCGACGCCAAAGACCGTTTGCGTACGATTGGCCACCAGCTCCTCACAAAGAGGGCAGTCGGCCACCCGTTGTTCCAGTTCCGTCCAATTCAGCTCGGCGATATCAGGCGCCGACTCAGCAGCGGGAATAGAAAAGTGTGGCGGCGGTTTAGCCGCTTTTTCAGGTTGCGGCACCGGCGGCGCCACCTGTTCCTTAGTCGCGACATCACCCTTCTCAGCTACGGTCGGCGCGGCAGGGCGCCGTTCCCACAGCTGGATCCCCATCCCCTTCAGGTAGTGACGTCGGTGCTCATCCATGGTGCTCAAACATCGCCACCCTGCGGGTGGGCACGCTCGACCGGGGCGAGGATTTTATTCAGGCCGTTGAGATAGGCCTTGGCCGAAGCGATAACGATATCGGTATCGGCCCCCTGGCCGTTGACGATCCGCCCGGCCTTCTCCAGGCGAACGGTTACCTCACCCTGGGCATCGGTACCGGAAGTAATGTTATTGACCGAGTAGAGCTGCAGTTCGGTACCGCTCTTAATCACGCTTTCAATCGCTTTAAGTGTCGCATCCACAGCACCTCCACCGGTGGCGCAGAAGCGTTTCTCCTCGCCATCGACCAGCAGTGTCGCACAGGCCTCGGGAACCTCACCGGTTTCGGAACAGACCTTGAGCGAAACCAGCTTGATACGCTCATTGACGCTGCTCTCCAGGTTGCTTTCGGTCACCAGCGCCTGCAGGTCATCGTCATAGACTTCATGCTTCTTGTCCGCCAGCTCCTTGAAACGGGCAAAGGCGTCATTAAGCGCCTCCTCCGAATCAAACTCGATCCCCAGCTCAAGCAGACGGCTTTTAAAGGCGTTGCGACCCGAGTGCTTACCCAGCACCATGCGGTTGGTACTCCAGCCTACATCCTCGGCGCGCATGATCTCATAGGTTTCGCGGTGCTTCAGCACCCCATCCTGATGGATACCCGACTCGTGGGCGAAAGCGTTGGCGCCGACAATAGCCTTGTTCGGTTGCACCGCAAAGCCGGTGATTCCGGCGACCAGGCGGGAGGCGGGGACGATCTGGGTAGTATCGATATGCTCCACGCTGCAGTCGAAAAAGTCCTTACGGGTCTTCACCGCCATGACCACCTCTTCCAGCGAGGCGTTGCCGGCGCGCTCGCCGAGGCCGTTGATGGTGCACTCCACCTGGCGGGCGCCGCTGGAGACGGCGGCGAGAGAGTTGGCCACTGCAAGCCCGAGGTCATTGTGACAGTGGACGGAGAACACCGCCTTGTCGGCGTTGGGCATCTTCTCGCGCAGCCGGAGGATGGTCTCGCCGAACTGTTGCGGCAGGTTATAGCCGACGGTATCGGGCACATTGAGGGTGGTCGCGCCGGCATCGATCACCGCCTCGAAGATGCGACAGAGAAAGTCGATATCGGAGCGTCCCGCGTCCTCGGCGGAGAACTCCACATCATCGGTATACTGGCGGGCGCGCTTGACCGCATGCACCGCCTGCTCGACCACCTGGTCCGGGTTCATGCGCAGCTTGCGCTCCATGTGGATCGGCGAGGTGGCGATAAAGGTATGAATCCGCGCGGAGTTGGCCTCCTTGAGCGCCTCCCCTGCTCGGTCGATATCCTTGTCCAGCGCACGGGCCAGGCCGCATACGGTAGAGTCCTTGATATGGCGGGCCACCGCCTGCACCGACTCGAAATCGCCCAAAGAGGCGATGGGAAAACCGGCCTCAATGATATCCACCCCCATTCGTTCGAGGATTTTGGCGATACGGATCTTCTCCTCCCGGGTCATGGAAGCACCGGGACTTTGCTCACCGTCGCGCAGGGTGGTATCGAAAATGAACAGTTTGTCGCTCATGGGTTCTCCATCCAATCACAGCACCCGAACCGGTGGATGCCGAAAAGTTGATACAGTCAGGCTGCGGAATAGAAGCCGATAAGCTTCCGAACCGGCCGATTAATTGATAAGGATTGCCTTTCAGTCACCGCTTGGCTTATCGTTTTCGTCAGGGGCGCTGTCACCGGCCGCCCGCCTTTGACGGCGGCGGCGTAATAGCAACCAGGAAGTCAGCAGGGGACCGGACAGGGCATACACTAGCGCCGCACCGAACAACACCTGTGGCGGATCGATTGAAACCAGTACGAAGATCAGAATCACCACCAGCAAAGCGAAAAACGGCACTTTGCCTTTCAGATCCACGTCCTTGAAGCTGTAGTAACGGACATTGCTTACCATCAGTATCCCGATGGCGGTGGTGACGAACAAGGTGAGCCACTGCAGCTGTGAACCGGCAATATCGTAATCGTGACCAACCCAGACAAGCCCCACCAACACGGCTGCCGCAGAGGGGCTGGGAAGCCCCTGAAAAAAGCGCTTGTCGATGGTACCGATATTGGTGTTGAAGCGCGCCAGACGCAATGCCGCACCGGCGGTGTAGATAAATGCAGCGAGCCAACCGAGTTTACCCATACTGTGCAGCGACCACTCGTACATAACCAGTGCCGGCGCCAAACCGAAGGAGACCATATCGGCCAGGGAATCGTACTCGGCGCCGAATTCGCTTTGGGTATTGGTCATACGTGCGACACGGCCATCCAGGCCGTCCAGCACCATGGCAATGAAGATCGCCACCGCAGCCTGCGCATAATCACCCCCCATCGCCGCCACGATGGCGTAAAAACCGGCAAACAGTGCGGAAGTGGTAAAGAGGTTCGGCAGCAAATAGATGCCGCGTCTGCGCTTGCTTGGAGATGTCTGTTGCTCTTTAGTCATGCTGGCACACTTTTCAGAGTCGGGTTTAACCTTACATAATAAAGCCTAGCCTGCTTTGTTGCATCTTTTGGTTATAACGCCGACTTTCTACGCTCCTTGACGCCCCATAAAGTAGCCATATTCTTAACCGTATGGATAACAAGGAGCCGTCACCGAAACGCCTCAAACCCGGCTATAACTGCCGGCACATTGCGCATGCCGAACAGGTCACTTTTCTCATTGACGGTGAAGCGTACTTTCGTGCCGTCCGAGAGGCCGTCAAACTGGCCCGCCATTCCATCCTCATACTCGGTTGGGACATCGACAGCCGCATGGAGTTACTGGGCGAACCGCCCAAGGACGGCCTCCCGAGTCAACTTGGTGACTTTCTCAATCATGTGGTTGCCCAAAAAAAGGGGCTGGAGGCGCATATTCTCATTTGGGATTTCGCCATGATCTACTCCCTGGAACGGGAGTGGCTGCCCATCTACAAGCTTGGCTGGAAGACCCATCGGCGCTTGCACTTCTATTTGGATGATAAACACCCAGTCGGCGCCTCACACCATCAAAAGGTGGTGGTCGTCGACGATCAACTGGCCTTTGTCGGCGGCTTTGATTTGAGCAAGTGGCGCTGGGACAGCAGTGATCACAGCATTAATGACCCACGCCGGGTCGACCCCAACGGCGAACCTTATCCGCCATTTCACGATATTCAAATGGCCGTGAGCGGCGCGGCGGCCGCACGTCTTGGCGATCTGGTCCGTGAGCGCTGGCACCGTGCCACCGGCGAACGTCTATCACCGGTGGTCTCTGACGCCCCTCCACCATGGCCTGAGTCAACCCCCGTCGCCCTTCGCGACATCGAGGTGGCCATCTCACGCACCGAACCGCGCTATGGGAGCCACAAGGAGATTCGGGAAATTGAGGCGCTCTATCTGGATGGCATCGATTCGGCAAAAAATTACATTTACATAGAAAATCAATACCTTACATCAAAACTCCTTCAAGGTTCCCTAAGCCGACGACTTGCGCAAAAGAACGGTCCGGAAGTCGTTATCGTCCTGCCGCTGAAAACCGGTGGCTGGCTGGAACAGCACACCATGGATGTATTGCGCGACCGTTTATTGCGGGAGCTGTACAAGAGCGACGCGCACCAACGTCTGCGGATTTATTACGCCGGCGTGCCCGGCACCCAACCCCGGTTCGTACAAATCCACAGTAAAATCATGGTGGTTGATGAGGATTTTCTCACCGTCGGCTCCGCCAACCTGAGCAATCGCTCCATGGGCCTGGACAGTGAATGCAACCTGGCTCTGGAAAGCGGCGAAAGGTGGGAGCACAGGGAGGCGATCGCCGCCTTTCGTAACCGCCTGCTGGCGGAGCACCTGGGCTGCGATGAGGAAAAAGTGTGCACCATGATGCAGCAGCAGTGCTCCCTCATCGGTACCATCGAAGCCCTGCGCGGGGGGGAGCGCACACTGTTGCCGCTGGAGCCGACCACCCCGCCGGAAGTAGACAGCATGATCCCCGATCAGCAACTGCTCGATCCGGAACGGCCGATGGAGCCGGATCAGATGGTCGAGCTGTTTGTTGAGGAGGAGGAGCAAAAACCGGCCGGCGGACGCCTGCTTGGAGCGGGTATCTTGCTGGGCGCCCTGCTGCTATTGGCCATTCTATGGCGCTGGACACCTTTGGGCGCCTGGCTCACACCGGAGCGCCTGCAAGGGATATTTGACGGCATCGCCGCCTTGCCGGCCTCACCCCTCATCGTCGTCGCGGCCATAGTGATCGCCGGTTTACTGGTGGTTCCTTTAACCCTGCTGATCGTCATCACCGTGCTGACCTTCGGCCCTGTCGAGGGCGCACTGTACAGCCACATCGGTGCCACTCTGAGCGCGTTGCTGAGCTTTGCCATCGGGCAGACCATGGGACGGCAGGCAGTACGACAGCTTGCCGGCAGCAGGCTCAACCGCTTAAGCAAGCGCCTTGGAGAGCGGGGTATTTTCACGGTAATCCTGCTTCGCATTGTCCCGATCGCCCCCTTTACCGTGGTCAATCTGGTGGCCGGCGCCTCGCATATTCGTTTTCGTGATTTCTTTATCGGCACCGTGATAGGGCTGCTTCCCGGCATCTTGGCCCTCGGCGCTTTTGTTGACGGTCTTTTACGGACACTGCAACAGCCGGGTTGGCGCACCGTGATCTGGTTACTGGCGATCATCGGGATAGTCGCGCTTGGCGCCTACCTCATCCGTAAGGGACTGCTGCGACACAGGCAACGGGTTCGTAGCTGACGATGCGCTTACACCTTCCCGAAGGCTTTCCCATACTGCCGCAGGAACGGGAACTGACAGCGCCACACCGTCCGGAGCCCTCAGTACAACGGCGCATGACCACAGAGCGTCAGACAGCCTCCGACGACCTGCCGCTGTACACCTGGCTGCGGCTCGCCGATTAAGCGGGCATAAAAAAACCGGGCCATCCGGCCCGGTCTATTTCGCATGAGAGAACGGCGAATCAGTTCTTTTCCTTGTCCACCAGCTGATTGGCGGCGATCCACGGCATCATGGAACGCAGCTTGGCGCCCACCTGCTCGATCTCATGCGCGGCGTTGTTGCGGCGCCAGGCTGTCATCTCGGGGTAGTTACTCATGCCCTCGAGGATGAACTTCTTGGCGTACTCGCCGTTCTGGATGTTCTGCAGCGCCTCACGCATCGCCCAGCGCGACTCCTCGTTGATCACCTGCGGGCCGGTGACGTACTCACCGTACTCGGCATTGTTGGAGATGGAGTAGTTCATGTTGGCGATGCCGCCCTCGTACATGAGATCCACGATCAGCTTCAGTTCATGCAGACACTCGAAATAGGCCATCTCCGGTGCGTATCCCGCCTCGACCAGGGTCTCGAAACCGGCCTTGACCAGTTCGACCGCACCACCGCAGAGCACCGCTTGCTCACCGAACAGATCGGTCTCGGTCTCATCCTTGAAGGTGGTCTCGATGATACCGGTACGGCCGCCGCCGACGCCGGAGGCATAGGAGAGGGCGATATCCTTGGCTTTGCCGGAGGCGTCCTGGAAGATGGCGATAAGGTCAGGGATACCGCCGCCCTTGACGAACTCGGAGCGTACGGTGTGGCCCGGGGCCTTGGGGGCGATCATGATCACATCCAGGTCGGAGCGCGGCACCACCTGGTTGTAGTGGATGGCAAAACCGTGGGCGAAGGCCAGCACGCCGCCCTGCTTGATGTTGGGCTCGATCTCGTTCTTGTAGAGCTGTGACTGGAACTCATCCGGTGTCAGGATCATCACCAGATCGGCGCCCTTCACTGCCTCGGCGGTGTTCTTCACGGTCAGGCCGGCCTTCTCGGCCTTGGCGGCGGAGGCGGAACCCTCACGCAGGCCGACAGTCACATCGACGCCGGAGTCTTTCAGGTTGTTGGCGTGGGCGTGGCCCTGGGAGCCGTAACCGATGATGGCGACCTTCATGCCTTTGATGATGGAGAGGTCACAATCTTTGTCGTAGTAGATGTTCAGTGCCATGGGAGCTTCCTTTACAAAATACTTGGGTTGAATCGTTAATAGTTCAGAGGGTGAGTGCCTTTGCACCGCGGGAGATACCTGTGACGCCGGAGCGGACCGTCTCGATGATATCCGCCTCCTTGAGCGTCTCGATAAAGGCATCGAGCTTTTGCACATCCCCGGTCAGTTCGATGGTGTAGGTGGTGTCGGTCACATCGATGATATTGCCGCGGAAGATGTCGGCCAAGCGTTTGATCTCCTCGCGCTGGGCGGCGGTGCCGGCCTTGACCTTGATCAGCATCATCTCCCGCTCGATATGCGGCCCTTCGGTCAGGTCCAGCAGCTTGACCACATCGACAAGCTTGTTCAGTTGCTTGGTGATCTGTTCGATGATCTCATCCGAACCGCGGGTCACCAGGGTCAGGCGCGAGAGTGACTCGTCCTCGGTCGGGGCCACGCTCAGTGACTCGATGTTGTAACCGCGCGCCGAAAAAAGCCCGGCCACACGAGAGAGCGCCCCCGCTTCGTTTTCCATCAGGATGGAGATAATATGTCTCATATCAAAATCATCTCATCGAGGCCCGCACCGGCGGGCACCATGGGATAGACATTTTCCTTCGGGTCGGTGAGGAAGTTCATGAAGACCAGCCGGTCCTTCAGCTTGAAAGCCTCCTTGATCGCCCCCTCCACATCTTCCGGCTTTTCGATCTGCATGCCCACATGGCCGTAGGCCTCGGCAAGTTTGACGAAGTCGGGCAGCGATTCCATGTAGGAGTGGGAGTAACGCTCCTCGTAGAAGAACTCCTGCCACTGGCGCACCATACCGAGATAGCCGTTATTGAGACAGAGGATCTTCAGCGGCAGATTGTACTGCAAACAGGTGGAGAGTTCCTGGATATTCATCTGGATGGAGCCCTCACCGGTGATGCA